>JBAZCM010000031.1:0-18741 GCA_041654935.1 Sphaerochaeta sp.
ACTCGTTGTCTCGAGCAAAACCCGTCCAACTGGCTTCAATGCCCTTAATTCAGACTGACCCATAGCTTAGGTGAAATAGCAAGCCTTGTTTCATGCGAAGGTACTGCCCAAGCGGCGTGCTTAGTTGACATTAGCATCAAAAGATACGACTATTATCGTTGTGATTTGCATTATGAAACGAGGAGTATATTCATGAGCATTATTGAATTTATCGAGGCAAGGGAAATCATTGACTCGCGTGGAAACCCCACTGTTGAGGTGGACGTTATCCTCGAGGATGGTTCGATGGGACGCGCTGCTGTTCCCTCCGGCGCATCTACCGGTGTTCACGAAGCTGTTGAGCTGCGTGATGGTGATAAGAGCCGCTATGGGGGCAAAGGTGTCCTGAAAGCAGTTGACAATGTCAACGACATCATCGCTGCTGAGCTCGAAGGCATGGATGCTCTTGATCAAGTAGCAATTGACCGTGCAATGCTTGCACTGGACGGAACCCCCAACAAGGGCAAGCTTGGTGCCAACGCAATTCTCGGTGTTTCCATGGCAACTGCCCGTGCTGCTGCCGATTACCTGGGCCTGCCCCTGTACAAGTACCTGGGCGCCTTCCACAGCTGCGTGCTGCCTGTTCCGATGGCCAACATCCTCAACGGTGGAGCCCACAGTGACAACAAGGTTGACTTCCAGGAGTTCATGGTAATGCCTATCGGAGCCCCATCGCTACGCGAGGGTCTGAGATGGACCGCCGAAGTTTTCCACAGCCTCAAGGCCGTACTCTCTGCCAAGGGTCTTAACACCTCCGTCGGTGATGAGGGTGGCTTTGCCCCTGACCTGCAGTCCAACGAAGAGGCCCTTGAGGTCATCATGCAGGCCATCAAGGATGCTGGTTACACCACCGGTCGTGACGGAGACTTCATGATTGCCCTTGACCCGGCAGTCAGCGAGATCTACGACGCAAAGACCAAGAAGTACACCCTCAAGTGGACCACCGGAGAAGAGCTGACAAGCGCTCAGATGGTCGATCTTTGGGAGGACTGGTGCAACCGCTATCCGATCATCAGCATTGAAGATGGTATGGATGAGGATGACTGGGAAGGCTGGAAGATGCTCACCGATCGAATCGGCGACCGCGTCCAGCTCGTTGGAGACGACCTCTTTGTCACCAATAGTGAGCGCCTGAAGATGGGTCTTGAGAAGGGAGTCGCTAACTCGATCCTCATCAAGGTCAACCAGATTGGTACCCTTACTGAGACCTTCGAGGCAATCGATCTTGCCAAGCGCAACGGTTACACCTCAATTGTCAGCCACCGCAGTGGTGAGACCGAGGACAACTTCATCGCTGACCTGGTCGTTGCCCTTGAGACGGGACAGATCAAGACCGGTTCGATGAGCCGCTCCGATCGTCTTGCCAAGTACAACCAGCTGCTTCGCATCGAGGACTACCTCGGCGATACCGCAAAGTATGCTGGAAGAGACGCTTTCCGCGTTCTCTAACCCAAACAATTGTCCGTACTTCAGGCCACCGCGAGGTGGCCTGAATTCATGCTGTGCATAGATCGGATATGCATGAATTATTGATCTATCCTTTGATTGGACTGCTGCGTAGGACGAGGCGATTGTGAGGGGTCGTTTTTATTCTGCCAGTACAGTGAAAGACCCACGATACCAAGACTGATAAAAAGCTGTGCGAGTTCAAGCCAGCCTCCTGGGCTTCGGTCGGTATAAAAGAGCGGAATAGAGGGAAGGCTGGAGTTATGATAGTTACAGATCAACGCGACATGGAGGTTGTTGGCAGCGTGGACAGCAAGCGCTACCTCAAAGCCCCCTGTAGCCAGGCAGATCGCCGTCACCCCAAATCCAAAGAGCGCATAGTACGCCAATACTGATGCCTTGTTAGCCGAAAGAGCGACCTCTTGGTTGGAGAGGTGGGGAAGGGTAAAGAGCAAGGCACTTGCTAATGAGACGAGGATGTTGGGGCGAAGCTTTGCTGGGAAAAAGAGGCGTACTGGGAGGATGCGAAAGAGGAGCTCTTCTCCGCTGGTCTGAATCGGTGTGATGACCAAGGCAAGAGCAATGAAGAGTAGCCGATGAAGTGTTGGCGCTGGATTATAGCGAACAGTGCCTGGGTGTCGGAGTGCGCCGATAATGAGAAAGAGCAGAGCACAGATGCTGTACAAAATAAATGCCGAGGCGAAACGCCCGTATTGAAAGGTTGGTCGATCAGTTACCAAGGTGAGAAGCGGACGGGCTATGAGGTACTTTGCTGATAGGAGTAAAGCGATTGCCAGGGCTAAGAACGGAAGGTTCGCTACAAGATACGCTGAAAAGACGGAGGGACCTGGGTCAGGGGAGCTGAGCCCAACAAGAAGCCAGCAAAAAAGGGAGAAGAAGATAGTGATCACTAGGCGTGCACGAGGTGCTTGGACTCGGTTCATATTCGCTCTTCATCGTAGCCCCAAACATGATATACTGCAACGACTATGACGAAACGAGAGTATGTCCAACGTGCATTGGAGAGCGGGGCTATTTGTGTGTTCCCTACCGAAGCAGCAGCTCGTAGTGCCCTCATTGACTACGCACTGCACAGTGACTGCGGAACAATCCTTGCCAGCCGGGCAATCTCTTTTGATACCTTTCGCGGTCGCTTCTTAGCCCATAGCGAAGAACTCATCCCCTCTAATACCCTTCTGCGCCAACTGTTTGTTCACAGACTAATCGAAGATGGCCCCCCTCTCTCACAGTTTCTCAATCCTCGCTTTCCCGAAGCCAACAGACGGTTGGAGAGAGCCATCGCAACAATGCTCCCTGCTCTGGAAGGCATCGTTGGTGATCAAGAGTTGTTTGGCAGTCTTGAAGAGCGCATGCGTGGGGATATACAGCTTTTACATCAGCACTACCATCGTTTTCTCGATGAGCACAACCTCTTTGAACCACAGTATGAGAAGCCATCACTTCCCAATGATTGGGACGCAGAACAACGCTTCATCATTCTCTACAGCGATGCTATTGCTCAAGCAGGGGGGCTACACCAAACACTGGGCGAGCCGAGTAACATTGAGCTGTGGCCAACACCAGAGGTCGAACTCTCTCTACTTGATGTTTATCCCAACCACATACAAGAGGTCCGTTCTACCCTTCGCAAAATACGGGCTCTGATGCTCGATGGGGTAGAAATCCACCAGATTGCTATCGGCTGTGCAGCCAGTGAGACCTTGATTCCTGTTTTGACAGCAGAGGCTCGGCTGTACGACGTACCGCTTTCCATCAGAGAAGGTAAGAGCCCGCTTCTGTTCCCTGGCGGTAGCTTTCTCCTTCGCCTCTCAGAGGTCTACGATGAGAGTTTCACCTTGGAGAGTCTGAAGAGTTTGTTGCTCGATCCTTCGATTCCTTGGAAGGATGAGCAGAGAGCCCGCGATTTTATCTTCCGGGCAGTCGAACAGTCGATCTTTGAGGGTTCGGTCAGGGGAGCTGACCAATTCATTGAGCGGTTACAAGACCGGGAGTTGGTAAGTTGGTACCAAGCTTTAAAGGGCGCCATCATCGGTATCGTTGAGGCAGCGGACATCGAAGCGCTGCGTAGTAGCCTAAACTACTTTCAGGACACCTACTTCCTCTCCCAGCAGTGGAAGGGGCGTGAAGGGGAGCAGGTCTACTCGTTCTGTCTCGATGCCATCGGAGAGTTGGATAGGGCCTTGATGCATGGTGGGGTAAAAACCCATCATCAACTCTTCGGTTGGCTCATCACCCTCCTTAGGGCGAAGCGATATGTCTTTCAGCAAGCCGATGAGGGAATCGCAGTCTACGGATGGCCGCAAATCTCCACTTTGCTCTTTGACCACCTCTTTGTCATTGGCCTCGATGAACAATCTTCAGCCGTAGTTGACCGCCCCTTCTCCTTTCTCGGTGAAGCGGGAGAGAAGCATGAGATAGAGACTACAGCAGCCAACTATCGCGCAGCCTCCCTGCAATGTTCTACGGTCACTCTCTCTTGCCATCTGCGCCGCTATGAGGGGCAGATGTTGCCTCCACCGCAGTTCTTTGAGACAGACCGCCTTCGCCAGCTCGATGGCCCCTTGATGCAAGAGAGTGATCCATACCTTGCCGAACTGGCCCTCTGGCGGGATGAGGGAGGCCAAGGTCCACCTCCCACAGCGTCACAGCGGGCCTGGTTCTCCTATGCAGAACAGACCTCACTGGCAATACGAGCCATCGATTATACGCGAAAACCCGTGCCACCTCTGTTTATCGAGCACCTAAAACGGGAGTACCAAGGCCTGCTCGTACTCTTTCTCTCAGCAACGAAAATTGACCTGTTCAGTCGCTGTCCCTATGCATTCTTAGCTCGATACCTTTTAGGGGTAGATAGCAAGGAGTGGGAACCACAGCGAATCGACCATCGACTGATCGGGACCCTTCAACATCAGGTCTATCAACGCTTCTTCTCTGAGATCAGGCGCTTTGAGGGAGCAAAAATCTCTGAGTATGAGAAACAACTGTTAGAACTCTTTGACCAAGTGTTGGTCGCCGTCTTTGGAGAACGAGGACCAACACCGTCGATCCGAGCATGGATCATCGCTGCCCACCGACAGGCGATGGTGGCAATCCTGGAACAAGAAGAACTTCTCTTTGATAACACCCTTTCTGTGGGCTTTGAGCAAGGCTTTGAGGTCTTGGAGGATGAACGGCTCTTACTCAATGGCAAGATTGACCGAATCATCGAGATCGAGGAGGGCAGGTTTGCTGTCATCGACTACAAGAAGGGAGACGCGCCGATGATAAAACTCACCGACCCACCACAGAGTTACCAGCTGCCGCTCTATCAACACTTTATCCAAGAGGAGATGGGCAGCTGTGCCAATGCCTCTTATTACTCGATCAAGGAGGGGCGATACCGCTCTCTTTGGGAGAGTGAGGAGAGTGAAGCGGCCCAACTGGCAGCCGATCTCCTCCAAAAACGGCTAAGCTCTCTTGATGAAGCTGTTGAGGCCGGAGCCTTGCAGGTCACTCCCTCCAAGAAAGCGTGTGAGAAGTGCGTCTATCGCCCACTATGTCGAAGGAGGTATGCAGCCCCATGATGACCTTTGAAACTTTCATGAACAGGGGAAGCGTACGTCTTGACCCACACCAAGAGTCAGTGGTCTATTGCGATGATAACTGTGTCGTCAGCGCAGGGGCGGGTAGCGGAAAGACGATGGTCCTCAGCTATCGCTTCCTCCGCCTGGTCTTGGAGCGTAAAGCCAGAGTTGATGAGATCCTCACCCTTACCTTTACCCGCAAAGCGGCAAAGGAGATGCAGAGCAGGATTCATAGCCAGCTACTCTCCTGTAAGGAAGATCCAGAGATCGCAGCGCAGGTCGCTAGCTTTTCAGAGGCTTCAATCGCTACCTTGGACAGCTTCTGCTCGTCGATTGTCCAGGCCGATTCAATGCACTATGGCATAGTAGGTGACTTTGCCATCGATGATGAGAGGTGTAAGCAAGCTGCAATACGGGCAGCACACGCCCTTTTAGATCAGTGGCCACAAAGCCGTGGAGCCCAAATTCTCAGTACCATCTATACTCCCGATCGCCTGGTCGAAGAGGTGTTGGTTCCCTTGGCAACACGATTTTATCCTCTGCCCCAAGAACTACAAGCCGAATCCCTCCAGACCATCATCCTCGAAGCAGAGCGCCAGTCCCAACTGATTCGGTCTGAACTTACCGCACTGCTGCAGAAGTTTGCCTCTCTCACCGATGACGTGAAGACCGTTGTAGCGGTTGCAGCAGAGAGCAAGGAGCTGTTAATGCGCCTTATGGGGACCTCTTCCTTAGCAGAAGAGCTCCAGGTTGTCTCCTCTTCGTTTGGATATAGAACAAAACCCAGTGGAAAGCGTGATGACCTGATTTTCCTCAATGAGATGTGGCCCCAATACATCCAATTACGCCTGCGTCTCTCTGCCCTTTTGGCTCTCTTGGTCGACCGAGATCGGTTGGCCGACGTACACGCCTTCATGGCCCAATACCTTTCGGCTGTTCAACGGTACAAGCGAGAGAGTGGAACTTTGACCTTTGGTGATGTTGCTTCCTTGGCTGTGGACATCCTCAAACGTAACAAGGCCCTGAGGCAGCGCTATAAAGAGCGCTATCGCTACATCATGATCGATGAGTTTCAGGATAACAATGAGCTACAAAAAGAGCTGCTCTACCTTTTGGCCGAAGATCTGGGACATCAAGGAGATGGGGTTCCCCGGCCTGAAAATCTGGAGCGAGGAAAGCTCTTCTTTGTCGGTGATGAGAAGCAATCTATCTATCGCTTCCGCGGCGCCGATGTCTCGGTCTTCAAAGCTTTGGGTGACGAGCTACGCTCCATTGGAGGCAAAGAGTTCACCCTCAACACAAACTACCGCAGTGAGCCGGCTCTTATCGAGTGGTTCAACAATCTTTTTGATACGGTGATGACCAATGAGGGACAGAGTTGGGAAGCTGATTTCACCACGTTGGGAACTCGTTTGCCGAGTGAGGGTATCAACGCTTCAATAAAACTTATGATCAAAGCGTTCACCGAAGCTGAGGAGGATGAGGCAAAGAGCAGCGATGCTGAAGCCTTGGCGATTGCTGATCTGGTAGAAGAGATGCTGTACACTGACTCCTACCTGATACCTTCAAAGGAAGGGCCCCGTCGCCCCGAGCCTTCAGACATTGCCCTCTTGATGCGTACCACTGGCAACCAGTTGAGTTTTGAGAAGGCGTTAAGGCGTAAAAAAATCCCCTACAGCGTTCAAGCTGCCCGCTCTCTGATGTTGGAAGCATTGGCCAATGACTGTTATGCGATGCTGCAGCTAGCCCTCTACCCCGAGGACACACTCAGTTACCTGGTGGTATTGCGCAGCCCCTTCTGTAATCTCAACGATGATTCAATTGTCCGCCTCTCTCACGCTGAGTTATTCAGCGAGAGTGTAGAACTGGAGGAAGCAGAACGTCGACGCCTAATGCGTTGTAAGGATTTCTATGAGCGACTACGCTCACTGTTGGGTTCGCGCTCGCTCAGCGAGCTGGTACAGATGATCTTCTACGAGAGCGGTTACTACCTGCATCTGGTCAGTAGAGCCGAGTACCAAGTCTATATGGAGCACTACACCTTCCTCCATCGTCTTGCCCAAATGCACCAAGAGATGGGCAGAAGTGTGAGCCAGTTCGTCGATTACCTTCGTCAACACCTGGGCACTGCAGAGAAGATCGATGAGCTTGAGGTCATCAAGGAGCAGGAGAGTGGGGTACAGATCATGTCGATCCACAAATCCAAGGGCCTTGAGTTTCCCATTGTCATTGTCGTTGATACCGGCTCAAAGCCTAAGGGCGAACGAGATGTCTATTCAACCTTTGCCAACGTCCCCTTGCCTCACTACCTCGATCGCCAAGCCTATGAGAGTGCGACCAAGCAGATAACAATTCGTCATGCAGGTCAGCTAGGCGAGCGGGAGATAGAGCGTGCACGCTCTGTTGCGGAGCTGAAACGCCTGCTGTACGTTGCTCTGACACGAAGCGAAACCCACCTTGTTTTCAGCGGATGCTTTACCAAGGCAAACCGAGGGTTGACCGATGATGGGGTCGGAGACACGCTGCTCTTACAGCTCTGTCGTGCATTGGGCATAGCAATTGACGATCCACAGTACGAAGAGGGCATTGTGACCACCGTCCGCATTGAACCTGCTTTGGAATCCTCTCTGTATGAGACTGGCAGGGAAAAAGACGCAATATTCCTTCAGCGAGTAGGACGGATGAGCCAATGGTATGAGGGGGCGCGAGCGTTGCCACCTGTACAGCCGATTCGTGTTGCGGCAACCCGGCTGCGCCCATCGCTGTCGACCGAAGAGGGTATACACCTTCCTGAACTTGCCAGTGACTCAATCCTCAGTGGATCGGATGATCTCGCAATGGCCTTTGGGACCCTTGTCCATGCTTTGATCGAAGATCGTATCAAGGGAGAGATACGACCGATGGAAGGGTTGATTGTGCCACTTACTCGACTCATTGGTGCCCATGACGTACACCAACTTGCCGAGGATGCAGTGGCACTTGCCGACCGCTTCTTTGCCAGTGAGTTCTATCGGAGCGAAGTTGCACCCTATACGGTGCAGAGCGAAGTAGCCTTTTTCCATCGTGTGAAAGAAGGGAAACGAAACCTAGTCGTTGAGGGCGTCATGGACTTAGTCATCGATCAACCTGAGCGCATCCTCGTTGTTGACTTCAAGAGTGACAGTATGCGATTTGTCGATGGGCATCGAGGACAGCTCTCAATCTACACCGAAGCGGCAACGCGCCTCTATAAGAAAAAAAGCGTTGGCTGTATCATCTATCTACGAGAACCTTCACGGGTCGAAATTTGGGAGTAGAAGATGGTCAGAGTACCCTTTGAGGAGATGAAGACGGTCTTTGAGCGTGTGCTCAAAAGCCGCAATGTTAGAGAAGAGGATGCCGTTCTGTGTGCAAAGCTTGTTGCAGAGACCTCACTTGAGGGGGTGTATACCCACGGTGCCCACCGGTTCATTCAGTTAGTGACGATGATCGATCAAGGAATCATCGATGTCCACCAAAAGCCTACGCTTGAGAGCTCCTATGGAGTGCTGGAGCGGTGGGATGGCAACCGCGGGATGGGCAACCTCAATGCTCATCGGGCGATGAGCCGTGCCATCGAGCTTGCAAAAGAGCGGACCATTGGTGTGGTGGCACTGAAGAATACCAACCACTGGATGCGACCGGGCACCTATGGCCTGATGGCAGCTGAGGCGGGGTGTATCGGAATTCTTTGGACCAACACTATGCCCCTGATGCCAGCTTGGGGTGGTGTGGAGCCCAAGGTAGGGAACAACCCCTTGGTCATTGCCGTACCCAGCAGTGAGGATCCTCTGTTGGTTGATATGGCAATGTCACTGTTCAGCTACGGAAAGCTCGAGTCCCACGCCCGCGAACAACAAAGTCTGCCGGTGGTCGGAGGGTGGGATAGGGACGGAAACCTCACCTCCGATGCCCAAGCTATCATGGACAGTAAGCGCCCTTTACCGATCGGATTCTGGAAAGGTACAAGCCTAGCTTTGGCCCTAGACCTGGTGGTAGCCGCCCTCTCCGGGGGACGGACGACCTTGGAGATCCATGGTGAAGGAGGAGAGCGTTCTCCGAGCCAAGTCTTCATAGCCATCGACCTCGCCTCATTTGAGGACCGTGAGCAAATTCTGGCACGTATCGATGCTTCGCTTGCAGACATCAATGCCAGCACGCCCCTTGAGGAGGATAAACCGGTGAGATGGCCAGGGCAGCGGCGCAATGAAATCCGAGCCGAAAACCTTGCCAAAGGTATCCCCACCAACGCAGGGATTTGGCAGCGGATCCTCGCGCTTTAAGGGTAAGGCAAAAAGAGACAGGGCCCATCAAAAGGCCCTGTCCACTTATCTATATAGGTGACTTAATACTTGCCGTACAGCGGTCCAAAGTTGGCGCAGGCGCGGAAGTCTGATCCTTCGCGGTCCATACCAAGCATCGACCATGCGCTGGGGCGGAAGATGTCATCATCGGCAACGTTGTGCATGTTCACCGGGATGCGCAGCATGGCACAGAGGGTGATTACATCGGCTCCGAAGTGTCCATATCCCAACGCTCCATGGTTCGCTCCCCAGTTTGCCATCACTGAGTATACATCCTTGAACGGGCCATCCTTGCCATCGGTACGTGGGACAAACCACGTTGTCGGCCAGGTCTGGTCGGTTCTCTTGTTGATGATGTCAAAGACTTCCTCAGGCACATCGCATGTCCAGCCTTCGGCGAGTTGGACTACCGGTCCCACTCCCTTGACGACATTGACGCGGATCATCGTCAACGGCATGCCGCCTTCACTGAGGAAGGTTGAGCTGAAGCCACCACCGCGGAAGTAGCCACCGTTGGCTACGCTGAAGCGGGTATTCTCCAGAGTCTTTTTCACATCCTCTTCGGTGATCTCCCAGTAGCGCTTCATCTCACTCTCACCGTCCTTGCCCTTCATCTGGCCGGCGGCATCGAGGGTGGTAGCACCACTGTTGATCAGGTGGATGAACCCATCTTCGGCAAGGCCAGTGGGCTTCCATCCGGTGACCCTTTCGACTGAAGCTGGGCTCCAGTAGGTGCGAACATCACTGAAGATCGAGGCTCGGTTGGTGAGCAGCTTGGCAAAGAGCATGCTGATACCGTTGAGGTGATCATTCTCTGTTGCCATCAAGTAAGGCTCACGGATTCCGTTCCAGTCAAAGCTGGTGGTGAGCATCGTCTCCATGAAGTCACCGTTTGGCCAGTGGTCGGTCCACTGTCGCTGCCCTTGGAAGCCGGCGAGGATCGCATTGTGGCCCAACGACTCTTCCTTATGGCCGATCTTCTCCAAGTTCTTGTTGCCGACCATCAGGTCACGCCCGATCATCGTCATCTTGGTACAGAACTCCCAATCCTTCTTCAATTGTTCCTCACTGCGCTGTAGCTCAGGCGGGTTGACGGTGTCTTCGGCTTGGATGCAGTTCTCCCGTACCCATGCGATGGCTCGCTTATACTCTTCTGGGTCGTAAATCTCTTCGGCAACGCGACGCTCGATCTCACTCATATCAACAACTTCGGTGCGCATACCTAGGTAATCCTGTAGAAGGTCCTGGTCAACCACCGAGCCTGCGATACCCATGCTCATGCCACCGATGGAGAGGTAGCTCTTGCCACGCATCGTTGCCACGGCGATGCCTGCACGGGCAAAGCGGAGGATCTTTTCGGCTACATCTTCAGGAATTGAAGTATCATCGGAGTCTTGGACGTCGCGCCCGTAGATACCAAAGGCGGGGAGGCCTTTTTGGGTGTGGGCGGCGAGGACCGCTGCCAGATAGACAGCCCCTGGGCGCTCGGTGCCATTGAAACCCCAGACAGCTTTGACGGTCATCGGGTCCATGTCAAAGGTCTCGGTGCCATAACACCAGCAAGGAGTGACCGTCAGTGTTACGGCAACTCCTTCCTTTGCAAATTTTTCAGCACAATCAGCGCTCTGACGAACACCACCGATTGTGGTATCGGCGATGACACACTCCACTCGTTCCCCAGTTCCATGGAATACGTTGTCACTGATCAATTTTGCTGCGGCCTTAGCCATATTCATTGTTTGCTCTTCAAGTGATTCACGTACGCCTCTTTGTCGCCCATCAATAGTCGGGCGAATGCCGATCTTCGGAAGATCCGATGCGTAGCGCTTTTCAGGTCCTACATTCTTCATTGCCATATCGTCCCCCTTGGTATATGATATTCAATGTAATCGTTTACAGTTACTTTCAGTATTGCATACGGTTTACCACATTGCAATCGAAAAGATAGGAGTACGCCATGCTCAAACAGATTCCTTCTATTCTGAGCCCTGAGCTCTTGAAGATTCTCATGGAGATGGGCCACGGTGATGAAATCGTCATCGGTGATGGCAATTTTCCTGCCGCCAGTATGAATGACCGGGTTATCCGCCTCGATGGCCATGGCATCGAAGCAATCCTAGAAGCCCTGTTACAACTCTTTCCCCTGGATACCTATGCCCCTAATGCGTTTTTAATGGAGAAGGTAGCCGGCGATACTGTAGAGACGCCAATCTGGGCTGCATACGAGAAAATCGCCCGTGCAGGTGATCCCGGCTTTGTAGGCTTTGAACAAATCGAGCGATTTGCCTTCTATGAGCGTAGCAAAAAGGCCTATGCTATCATTGCTACCGGTGAGACGTCCCTCTATGCCAATATCATTCTCAAGAAGGGCGTGGTCGTCTGATCAAGGGTTCGGAGTAGTCCACAGCTGTTTGTACTGACGGGGGCTCATCTGCATGTGTGTGCGAAATTGCCGGGCAAAGTAGTTTGCATCGGAGAAGCCGGTACGGTCACTGACCAACTCCATAGACAGGTCAGTGGTCAATAGGAGCCGGGCTGCATACAAAATCCGTCGATGGATATGATAGTCGATCGGAGACCACCCGGTAGCCAGTTTGAACTGTCGATTCAGAGTCGAGATACTCATTGCAGAGTAGGAGGCAAGCTCCTTTAGGCTGATGCTGCGGTCCAAGTGTTGTTCCATATAGGTTATCACTGACTCCAGTCGTCCGTCAGTGACGACGTTGGAACGCCGATGGGCGCTGTGAAAGCGGCAGACGGTGATGATCAACTGCAACAGTTTTGCATACGCCATGGTACTAGCCCCATAGGAGATATCCATGCGTTCGCTCTCCAGGCGTATTGCATTGACCAAGACCATGAGTTCAGCGAGTTGGTGACTGTTCAGCTTGGCGATGGGAATTTCTTCTTCCTCATGCAGAAAGAGTTCATCAAAGCCCGAAATTTCACTGAGCTCCCGGATATGTGGCCGTAAAGCCTTTTCTCCGATGAGCACATTGTAAAGTTCCAGGTCATCAATTTGTCCATACCCATGGAAAACTCCGGGACGGACCAAGAAGACATTACCCCCACTGATCGGCTTACCGCCACCTTTTTGTAGGTGGGCGCCACTGCCAGCGACTACGACCACCAACTCATAAAAGTCATGTTGATGGAGGGTGAAAGGAATCTCCGGGTCACGGTGCAAGACCTTCAGCGGTAACTGGGGCTTGTGAAAGAACATCTCTCCGCGTAACAAATAACTACTCATGGCAAAATCGTGCTAAAAATCGATGATTCTGTCAAGGTAATAATCTTGATTCATGGCACACTGTAGTTGACGCTATGCAATAGTAGGGGAGGTACGCGATGACATCCTATGAAATGGCACGAGAACGATATGCACAGTACGGTGTGGACACCGAAGCAGTGCTCACGCAGCTGGAGGAGTTGGCAATCTCAATACATTGCTGGCAGGGTGATGACGTAGGAGGCTTTGAGCGTCCTGACGCCACGCTGGAAGGCGGAGGCATCCAAGTAACCGGTAACTACCCGGGCAAGGCACGCACTGTCGATGAGTTGCGTCAAGATCTAGAGAAGGTCTTATCATTGGTCGGAGGGCAGCACAGGCTGAGCCTTCACGCTTCGTATGGTGAGTTTGGCTCTCAATTCGTCGATCGTGACGCCATTGAGGAGAGCCACTTCCAAGGTTGGGTTGACTGGGCGAAGAAGATGGGGATTTACATTGATTTCAATGGAACCTTCTTCAGCCATCCGCTCGCCGATGATGGATTTACCTTGGCGAGCAAGGATGAACGGATCCGTCGCTTTTGGATTGAACACGGCAAGCGCTGCAGGCGCATCGCCGCGTGGATCGGAAAAGAGCAGGGTTCTCCTTGTATCCTCAATACATGGATTCCCGACGGAACGAAGAATTATACGGTGGATAAATATGGCTTCAGGGCCATTCTCAAAGAGAGCCTTGATGAAATCTTTGAGACCGAATATCCAGCCGATCAGATGCGCGATGCGTTGGAGACCAAGCTCTTTGGTATCGGCAGCGAGGCGTTTGTTGTTGGCTCTCATGAGTTCTACATGAACTATGCAGCACGCAACGGCATTATGCTCTGTATCGATATGGGACACTTCCACACCGAAGAGGATGTTTCAGATAAGCTGAGCACCATCCTGCTCTTCGATGATGAGGTGCTCCTCCACGTCAGCCGTCCGATGCATTGGGACAGTGACCATGTGGTGCTCTTCAGCGATAAGGTGAAGATGGTTGCCGAAGAGATTGTCCGAAGCGGCAAGCTCGATGGTGTGCATATAGGGTTGGATTTCTTTGATGCCTCAATCAACCGAGTTGGCGCTTGGGTGACCGGAATCCGTTCATTGCGTAAGGCGTTGCTCTACGCACTGCTTCAGCCAATGGACCTATTGATGGAGTACGAGGAGTCTGGCAACGGATGGGCTGCGATGGCACTCGCTGAAATGCAGCACGTCATGCCCTTCGGACAGGTCTGGGATGAATTCTGTCGTCGAACTGACAGTGCCCTGGAGAGTGAGTTGATCGACGTCGTCAGTGAATATGAGGAGCAGGTGCTCACGGGGCGCTCATGAACCTCAATCCTTTGATAGAGATTTCACGTCGATATGGCTCTGACCCCGCGTATGTGTTGCTCGGTGGAGGCAATACCTCCCGCAAAGAGGGGAACACCCTCTTTGTGAAGGCCAGCGGACATGCATTGGGTGCTATTGATGAGCAGGGGTTTGTCCGGATGGACCTGGCAAAGCTTGATCAGATCTGGCAGAAGCAGTACAGCGCTGATGACGATCAGCGAGAAACAGAAGTTCTTGCTGATATGATGGCATGCCGTTTGGAAGGTGAGAGTGCCCGGCCATCGGTTGAGGCACTTCTGCATGCCATTCTACCCTTCGACTATGTGGTGCACTTGCATCCGGCGTTGGTCAATGGAATTACCTGCTCCCAACAGGGAGCTCAGACGACCAGCCGTCTCTTTCCCTCAGCGCTCTGGGTTGAGTTGGTCAAACCGGGGTTTATCCTCGCCAAGGTGGTCCGTGACCGGATGGTGACCCACAAAGAGCGCACTGGCAGCGATGCCTCGCTGATCTTCTTGGAGAACCATGGGATTTTTGTAGGGGCAGAGTCGATTGAAGGCATTGAAGAGATCTATCGGATGGTGATGGAGCGCATCGAATCTTCGGTGGCACGAGAGCCGGACTTTAGCCCCATTGCCTTCGATGAGAAGCGCGCCGGTGCCATCAAGGAGGCTTTGGAAGCAGAGGTGGGGGCAGAGGTACTCTTTGCCGCTAACGCAGAGGCACAGCGGTTTCTCACCGATTACCATTCGTTTGAGCCGGTATCCAGTTCCTTTACCCCTGATCACATCGTCTACGCTGGCTTTAGGCCGCTGTGGGTTGAGGAGGGGAGAGATCCGGTCCTCGAGTACCGAGCTTTTGTCAATGAACACGGTGAAGGAGCGAAGATCATTTGTGTGCAGAATCTTGGCATCTTCTCGGTCGGGGAGAAGCCGATACCGCTATTTTTCGACACGATGGCAATCGCCGTCTACAGCGAAAATTTCGGTGGACCGAAGTTTATGACCGACGAGATGATTCAGTTCATCCGTAGTTGGGAGGTGGAGCGTTACCGTTCGAAGGTCGCTTCATCTGATTCCTAAGGGTATAGGACGGGGGTTCGAGCAGTGCTTGGATCCCCGTTTTAATACAGAGAACAACGGTGATGTTCATTATTCGAAAAGGGTCTCTTAAACCATAGTATAATTGGTAGGTGGAGATCTTATAAAAGGAGAGATCTTAGGGGGCACTTGTCTTGCAGTACTGTTTTGATGGCAGGATTTGCCCAATAAAAGTGTAAAGAGATGGGGCTTCGAAGAAGATGAAGCTCTGAATATATACGAGTCTGTACAAGGAGGAGACAGGATGAGAAGAAATTTACCGACAATTCCGGCTGGTGAATATCGAGAGCGATGGAGTAAGGTCCATGACCTGATGGACAAAAAGGGCCTTGATCTGTTCTTTGCGTATGCTGATGACCGAGCAACATTCGGTCCTGCCCATGCGAGATGGTTCGCAAACTTCCCCGTACACTTTGAAGTCGCTGGAGTGTTGATTGCAAAAGGCAAGGACCCCATTTTGGTAAGTGGGCCCGAGAGCGAGGGGTACGCAAAGCTTGTAGGCAGCGTCTCAGATGTCAGGGTTATTGAAGAGTTCACCCACCCCTATGTGGACTTCATGCATGCCAAGTTCCAAAAGGTCAGCGAAGTTGTCTCTGATTTGATCGATCTGAAAAAGATCAAACGAATAGGTATTGCTGGGGCAAGTTTGATGGGCGCATATGCGTATCTACAGTTCCAAGAGGCGTTCCCTGGCGCTGAGTGGGTGGATGTAGAGTATGACGTGTGTATGCTGCGCGCCATTAAAAGCGATGCTGAACTTGCTGTGATCCGTCACGCATACTCAATCGCCCAGCGCGGTATCGAGGTCGCAATTGACGCAATCAAAGACGGTGCATTTGAACGTGAGGTAGCAGCATTGGTTGAATACACCATTCGCATGGCAGGAGCTGAGGGGACCGGAGTGGATACGATGGTAGGCTCTGGTGAGAATGCTCGTGATGTTATTACCCGAACCTCGATGCGACAGATGAAGGAGGGCGAGTTTGTCCACCTCACCGTCGCTCCACGCTATGAAGGCTACCACGGTGCCATCGCCCGTCCAATCTTCATTGGAGAGCCGAACAAGGAGGCGCTGACAGCGCTCTTGGCAGCCGAGCGAGCCCACAAGGCAGGCTACGCTGCCCTCAAGCCCGGTATTGAAGGGCGTGTTGTTGAAGACATCACCCGACAGATCATGAATGAAGAGGGCTTGGAGAAGTACTATCAGCACTCTGGCATGCATAGCATCGGTGTCATGGAGTTTGAGCCACCGTTCTTTGGGCCAACCCAGGACAGTGTCTTCGCTGAGCGGATGGTTGTCTCAATCGACGTTCCGGTCTTCGAGACCCCGTGGGGCGGCTTCAGGGTTGAGGATGGGTACTTGATCACTGCCACCGGAGCAGAGCGATTGAACCTCGTCGATTACTTGATCATCAAATAGTGGTTGGAATACGTAGTATTAGATAATGAAAAGCGTTCCCCACAGTCAAGAGAGCAGTGGGGAAGCGTTTGGAAAAAATCTGAGGCCTGGATGTGTGCATTGGAAATAAGGGAGGACATTTAGTGCAGTCTGTATATACAGGCCATGCGATGGACTGTTCTCTACTCCTCCTTTCCGAACTCTCTGACAAAATAGTGCTAAAATTTAGTGATACTGTTATTGCACAATCTCAAAAAGGTGTCAGACTTATAACTGGAAGGATGTATGGCTCTTTAGAGTGAGAGACCATATATACCGATAAAAATCCAAAAAGGAGTGTATTGTATGAAGAAAACACTATTGTTTGTCCTCATTGCGAGCTTGGTCCTTAGCGGTGCTTTTGCCGCTGGAACCAAGGAAGCAGCAAAGACTGAGAAAGAGATTGTCATCTTGGTCAAAAACATGGGCAACGGGTTCTTCGATGCGGTGTTCAGTGGTAGCCAGGAAGCGGCCAAGGAAATCGGTGGAATGAAAACCGAATACATGGGCCCCTCCCAGCCGACTGCTGAAGGCCAGATTGAGATCATTGAGACCCTCATCGCCCAGCGTGTCGATGGTATCGCCATCAGCGCCAACGATGCCGATGCTCTGATCCCAGTCGCCAAGAAGGCCATGGCCGCAGGCATCAAGGTCATCAGCTTTGACTCCGGTATCAACGTCGGTGGACGGATTGTCGACCTGGTCCCCTCCAATGAGGAGCTCATCGGTCGCCAGCAGATCCAGCTTGCCGCCGAACTTACCGGCCACAGAGGTGACGTTGCTGTCCTCTCCGCCAGTGCCCAGGCAACCAACCAGAACTCCTGGATCAACTGGATGAAGGAAGAGATCAAGGACGCCAAGTACGCCAACATGAACCTCGTCGAGGTTGTTTATGGCGACGACTTGCCGGACAAGAGCTACCGTGAAGCCAATGCTCTGATGCAGAAGTACCCCAACCTGAAGGCAATCATCTGCCCGACCACCGTTGGACTCTTGGCAACTGCACAGGCAGTCAAGGATGCTGGCAAGACCGGTATCGTTGAAGTCACTGGCCTCGGTCTTCCCAGCGAGATGAAGGGATACATCCTTGACGGCACCTGCCGCCAGATGGCTCTGTGGAATCCCATCGATCTGGGTTACACCTCGACCTACATCCTCAATGCGCTGATCGACGGTTCGGTCAAGGGCGACGTTGGTAACGTCTTCCCCGCAGGACGCATGGGATCGGTCACCGTCGAAGCCAACGGCATGATCGTCATGAGCACTCCGTTCGTCTTCAACAAGGACAACATCGAACAGTACGCGGCAATGTTCTAATTGCCACACAACAGGGGCTCCTGTCTTGTACAGGGGCCTCATGTGTCTGACAAGGAGCGATAATGCAGAACCAAACATTGGTTGAAGTCCGTAATCTGACCAAGATTTTCCCTGGCATCAAGGCACTGGACGGTGTGCAACTTTCGTTGCGCCCTGGTGAAGTCCATGCCCTGATCGGTGAGAATGGTGCGGGCAAGTCAACGTTGGTAAAAGTACTTACTGGAGTCTATACTCCGACGAGCGGTACTGTCCTCATCGACGGCCAAGAGGTAACCTTTAAGAGTGCCCTGGACTCCCAGGCCGCTGGCATTGTCGCCATTCATCAGGAAGCTTCGATGTTTCCCGAGCTCAGTGTTACTGAGAACATCTACATGGGTCACCACCTACGCCACCCCAAGACAAAGAGATTGGATTGGAAGGCAATGCGCAAAGAGACCCAAGCATTGTTGGGTCGAATGCAACTCGATATTGACCCAGATACCTTGGTAAAAAACCTCAGTGTGGCAAAGCGTCACATGGTTGAGATTACCAAGGCTCTCTCCATTGATTCAAAACTCGTCATCATGGACGAGCCAACTAGCGCGCTCACTGAGCGTGAGGTCGAAGACCTCTTTCGCATCGTACGATCGCTGAAAGCGAGCGGCAAAGCTATTTTATTCATCTCTCATAAGTTTGATGAGATTTTTCAGATCTGTGACTATTACACCGTTTATCGTGACGGACAATATATTGGTGAGGGCAAGATAGCCGAGAGCACCTCTGATCAGATTATCAAGATGATGATCGGACGCTCAATTGACCAACTCTACCCAGACCATACTCCGACAAAAGGGAAGGAGTTGCTCAAAGTCGAGAACCTCGCCCAATTGGGAGCTTTTAGAGGTATCTCCTTCTCA
>JBAZCM010000032.1:0-18701 GCA_041654935.1 Sphaerochaeta sp.
CGTAGGTGTAGTCACCAATCTTTCCGCTCCCATTTGTGACCCGGTCGATCGTTGGATCGTGGATGACGGCGAGCTTCCCATCTTTTGTGAGGTGCACATCCAGCTCAAAGCACCGCACCCGTGCGTTGTTGAAAGCGTGTGCGAAACCGACCATCGTGTTCTCTGGCGACTCTCCTGCAGCACCTCTGTGGCCAAACAAAAGCAGGGGCATACTCCACTCTCCATACTGAGCATATGCTCACTCTGTGAACTTACGTAATTCTACGACACTCTTTGCACCCTGTCAATGATTTTTTCATTTCCCCGCTCCACCGCTGGTTTCTTCTCAATCGAGTAGTAGCACCCTCATGAGTATTTGACACTGCAGGGTTCTTGTTTTAGTATTACATATGCGTGCTTGTTGAGCATATGGTAATCCTTTTCACTCACACAGTAGGGAAGGCAAATGATGGTATATTCTGTCAGTACTTGGAATTATTCTGCGCTCCTCAGGGATGGTCTCCCCTTTGAACGCATGCTGGATGAAATTGCACAACACGAATTGGGCATCGAACTGTGGCTGGCGACGACCACACAGGAGCAGCGGGGTGTGTTCAAAGAGCGCTACACCGATACCTTTGCCCATCTCAGCTGCCATACCGCCATGGCCAACGTCTTTGATGGGTCAACCCTCAAAAAGGAGATCGACTTCTGTTCAGCGATCGGGGCAACGACGCTTGTGGTGCATCCCATATCCCTGGGTATCGACTCCCACACCTTCTCCTATGCCTATGGAACGAAGATCGACGCTGCTCAACTCAAGACCATCGATGGATTCCTCAGCCACGCCCGGCGTGCCAGCGTAGTACTGGCGCTGGAGAATGGACCGCGTGATGTCCTGGACCAAGTGGCAGACCATGTCGGGGCCCCCTATCCGGCAACACCCCTCGGCATCTGCGTTGATACGGGACATGCGGCGATTCACCACACGCAGAACCCGCACTATCTGGTCGACCTCATCGACCGATTCCACTCATGGATCGTACAACTTCATATCCACGACAATACCGGCGCTTCGGATGACCATATGGTCCCTGGCACCGCATCAATTGCTTGGCAGGAAGTATCGACCGCGCTCGGCGACCTGAAAGAGCGCGTACCCTGGGTGTTTGAACTGAAGAGTGGAAGTGAGCCCATCAAGGATATCCAGGAATCGATTCGATTCGTTTCAACGCTGTGAGAGCACGCGCTCCTTGAACTCTTGTTGATTCACCAGCGCTTCAAAGTCTTGGGCAACGGCGATGATCCACGGTGACCGATCCGTTGGCACTTTGGGATTGATGACGACGCATTGGATGCCTGCGCTGTGGGCTGCTTCAATCCCTGCCGGGCTGTCTTCAAAGATCAAGCATTCGCCAGGTTCGGCGCCGAGGTGCGTGCAGAGCTTTGTATAGATCTCAGGATCCGGCTTGCCCTTGGCCACCGACTCAGAGGAGATGAAGTGCTCAATGTACCCACCCCACCGATGGTGGCTGACCACACGGGCGATCACCGCAAGCGGGGAGCCGGAGGCAATGAACTGGCGTACCCGGGTGGACATTGAGCGTATGAACTTGGTTGCCCCGAGTATCTCATCGGGGAGTTTTCGTGCAAACTCAAGCTGGAGCAACTCCCTGAGCCGCTCATCGGCGGGAAGGCCATCGACGTTTCGAATCGCGTAGTCCCTGCCGATGTCCTTGCTGATGTCACGGCAATTCTTTCCCAGATATCGATGCACAACAGCACTATCGTAGGGAATGCCATGGCTCTGTAGATACGCAGCGATCGCTGCAATCCATTTGTCTTGGGTGAATACCAACGTATCGTCCATATCGTAGAAGAAATACTTATACCTACCCAAGCACTGCCACCTCATCGTCGATGATCGTCTCCTTAGCACAGGAGTTGCTTGATTGTATCATGACAACAGGGGAAGTCCATGCCAAACTTTTACATGGAGGCTGCGCGGTGAGCGAGGATGCGATAATTCGGGTATGATTGACAATGCAGGCGTCTCTCTCTACTATGGGCAAACGACTACCTGATGAACGCATGCTCATGCGATCCACTGATTGGGAAGAAGGAAGTACCATGAGAAATGAGCAACAGTTAATCGTCAAAGTTGCTGTGCTGTACTACAAATACGATATGCATCAAGCGGTGATAGCTAAGAAACTTGGGTTGTCACGCCAGAAGATTGGGCGCCTCCTCAAACAGGCGAAGGACGAGGGAATCGTCAAGATCACCATCCAAAGCGACCTCTCCTATGCAAGTGAATGCGCCGCTACGCTTGAACGGTTGTTCTCCCTCAAGGAAGCCATCGTCGTTGATGTACCGGTGTACGAGGATCAAATCATCAAGGAAGAGTTGGGAAAGGCCGCCGCTGATCTGCTTGAGCGGATTCTTGAGAATGATGACAGTCTGAGCATCTCGTGGAGCAGCACGGTCTATCAGTCGGTGCGGCACATGGAGAAGCTCCCCCTCACCGGACTGCGGTTTTCACAGCTGAATGGCAGCCACGAGCGGGTACCCTTTACCTATAGTGGCTTGAATATCCTCAACCTCCTCAACCAAAAGATCCCCCACTCCCGGACATTCCCACTCCTTGCACCGATGAAGCTCTACTCCGAGGAGCTGTTGGTCAGCCTGCTCAAGGACAACACGATCAAAGAAGCCATGCAAGCGGCAAGCGAGAGCAGGATTGCACTCTTTGGAGTCGGGAGCATCTCACAGGACTCATCCCTCTTCCACGCCGGGTACATGGACAACGAGCTTGTCGAGACCCTGCAGGCTGTCGGAGCAGTGGCGGACGTCTGCGGACACTTCATTGACCAATACGGGAAGCTGTGTAGTCCTGAGACCGAGCGCCGAATCCTCTCCATCTCCGAGACGCATCTCAAGCGAAAGGAGTACAGCATTGCATTGGCCGGCAACATCCAAAAGGCAGAAGCGATCCATGGAGCGCTCAAAGGCGGTTGGTGCAACGTCTTGATCACCGACCTCCAGACAGCAGAGCAGCTGGTCGCAATGGAACAGACGGGAGAGTAGTCGAAGCATTTTTCCGATATGCTTTCCCATTGGTGATGACTCGGATGAAATCATCAAGACCCTGCCCTGCTTCAGCTCATCAAAGAGAATTCTGAATCCACTCAGCCGCTACCCGCTTGATGGCTCATCTCTCTTCAGCACCGCATTGAGCCACCGCTCCTCTTCCACGATTTGTCATAAACTGTTTGACCGTTTCGAAGAGGTATTTATCAATAATATTACATTTAAGTCTTGCCTGCACCAAAGGCAGAACTTGGGTGTTTCCAGACCTAGACACACAAATGGATTGAACATAAAGCAGAACAGAGTCGTTTCCAGCCAGAAATGATTTCCAA
The DNA here is from genome assembly GCA_041654935.1 of Sphaerochaeta sp. Lineage (GTDB taxonomy): Bacteria > Spirochaetota > Spirochaetia > Sphaerochaetales > Sphaerochaetaceae > Sphaerochaeta. The sequence continues at coordinate 3,402 of JBAZCM010000032.1, forward strand.
CATGAGCTTATTTGTAGGCCAAACAACAGTACAGCCTAAGAGTCTTATTGTGTGCTTGTGGGTTTTAGAAAAATCATTGCCCTCAATCAATGACAACGGGTAGCTCAAAGAAAAAAGGTTACAGATTACCATGAAGACTGTAAGGTTACAGATTACCATGAAGACTGGACCAATGGTGACATTTCCTTTAGAATTAGTGTCATGTCCAGTCTTTTATTTTTGTTACAACAACTAACAAACAGTGATATACTCAGTGAACGAAGATTGGCTACTGAGATTCTAAATAATCCAGAGGAAATCATTCATTTGAGCATAACTGAGTTGGCGAAAGTCGCCAAAGTAAGTTCATCGTCTATTAATCGGTTGTGCAAAAAATTAGGAATTGGGGGTTATCAAGATCTCCGACTCGCCATTGCAAAGGAGATTTTTTCCAAAAAGTATGAGAATACTCAGAATCTACAATCGAAATTAAATTATGATGGAAGTTCTACAGTCTTTGACATTACTTCAAATATTTTAGAAGTTATTACTGATGCCATTATAAAAATCGATAAATTGATTAACAGAGATAATATTAAGACTGTCGTTGAAAAAATTCAAAAGGCTCGAACAATTCTTTTAGTAGGAACTGGTGCATCCGGAATTGTTGGAAAAGATTTTCACCTAAAATTGTGTCGTCTCGGTTTTTTATCGCAGTATGATGAAGATCCAGAGTTACAGACAATGTCAGCTTGCTCATTAACTGAACAAGATGTTGTCATTGCTATTTCATATTCTGGTGAAAGAAAGACATTAATTCGTACAATCAAAGAAGCAAAACAGAATGGAGCTTTTGTTGTAGCAATTACTCGATTCCAACCTACAACTCTGTTGAAACTAGCAGACACATCGATTTTTGTTCCAGACACTGAAGCTCTTTATCGTGAAGGCGCTCTAGTATCACGACTTTGCCAGCTCATCATTGTTGACATTATCTACTCTTCTCTTATTGCAAAAGACATCGACAAATCCATACCCTTGCTTACAAAAACATGGTTTTCAATCCAACAGGATATCAAAACTTGATTTCTCTAGGATTACCATTTCTTTGAAAACCTTAAACCCAATGGCAGTGTACATTTTTTCAGCGACAGATCCTTTATCACCCCACAGAAAATAACTCTGCAAACATCCAAGCTTGCGTTGTGCTTCAAGGCATGTCAATACAAGCCTTTTCCCAATTGAATGTCCTCGATGGCCTGGGTCTACCCCAATCGGTCCAAATCTGCATAAATCTGATCCGATGATGCCAAAAAACCCAAATCCCACAACATTACTATCCTGGTCTACACATAAATAACCTACACTGTCAGTCTTTCGCTGTTTGTATCCACTTTGAATGGTAAGAATCCATTCAGTACGGTCTAGCTTTTCGCAAAGAACAGTAATCTGATCTAGGTCAATTTGCTCAATTTCTCTTACAGTATACTGACTAATAAATTGAGGAATTTGCAAGCCCTCTCTTAGACCTGTTAAATCCAGTCTCATTGCAATCGGAAACGATGATTCCTTATAATCACATCGCTTCAGCAGTGAAATTAAATCTTTTTCAAGATGCACATCTATCCCTGGATAAATATAGTTATTAGGATTTCCTCTGAATTTGATCAGTTGAATTCCCTTCTTGTACTGATGTTTTTCCAATCCTAAGAGCAACGTTTTAGCTGATCCCTTATTACGATATTCAGGCAAAACTCCTAAAAATTGGATGTAGGCAATCCGATTCTGAGCATCACTGACAGCAATAACCATGCCTACTGTTTCTAAATCGTGTTTAACTTCAAACCTTATCAGTGCTTCATTTGGCGATGGTGTCAGTATTCCCTTTATGGCTAACAAGTCAGGAATTTCTGGGCACCCAAGTTTTCTCCAAAATTGGTATAATTGATGCTCATCAAGTTGATCTGTCGCTTCTATTATATACACTTTTTCCTCTAATGGGGTAAGGCAGCTGCCCCTCTAATAGTCGTTTCAGTAAGATTTTGTATGATTCCGATTTTTCTTAAAGACGGAACGAATCCTAACTCCTTCTCTAAGGAAGGGCCAAACAAATCATACCCTTTAGAAATCTGTCCTCCAAAAATCAAACACTCTACCTCCAATTTTTCTAGCAAAGGCTTCACAGCTTGACCAAGTACACGTCCCATTTCAAAATAAGCAGCAATAGCTTTTTTGTCACTTTTATATCTAGCCAAATAATCAATTTGTTTTGCATCCAAAGCTTCTGTACACCCTGTTCTTTTTCTATATTGATTGACGATTCCTCGATTGGCCACGTATTCCTCAAGAATTCCATTTTCATATGGAGTATCAAAAATTGGATACATCGGTTGTTTTCCAGGACGCATGACCACTTTCCCTTCTTTCATATAGCCTGTTCCCAACCCTGTACCTATTGCAATACAGAACAAATTTGAGCATCCTTGTCCCACGTCATAGAGGTAGGCCCCATATGTACATGCATGCAAATCATGATGAAACACGATAGGAATTTCCATGCATGGAAAAATCTCGCGAATGAATGGTGTCAGTGGTATTCCTTTGATAGATTTGAATTTATGAGTCATAAGGCTTTGACCATTCGCATAATCGAAAGGCCCAGGGAAATCCATTGCAAGACTTGAAATAGAATATATTTTAGGATCATTAAGAAGTCTTGCATCTCTCTGAAGAAGTTGAACTTGTTCAAACAATCTTTCTAACGTTTCCCTTAGTGCAGCTAAAACAATATTAATTGGTTGATCAGAATATGACGGCTGTTCAAAATATGTTGTTGGAATTATTGAACCGCGTGAGTCTACTATTGCAGCTTTGTATGAAGAGCCACCAACATCTATGCTCAACGTAATTTCTTCGACAACCACGATAATCCTCTACTTTAAAAGAGTCTTATGTATAGCTACAGGGTGATTACTTAGATTCACAATCCTATACTTGCCCATCGTAGCAGGAACAATAATGATATCCAGGTACTTCATAGTGAATGAGAGAGATTCCTCTTCAACAGAAACAACTTGGACTTTTTCTCCCTCAGAGAGACAAAGTACATGGAATTTCCCGGCAGTATCCTGGAATGCTATATTGTCGATTTCAATCCGCCTGAGCGAAAAATAAAGAAGATCATGCTCTCCTAACAAATACTCTTCCCATCCTTCGCCATTTACCAGAAGCGTTGGATCTTGTATCAGATTTGACTTTACCCAACTACTTTTTCTATCAGTTCGAAGTACTCTCTCCCCTAGCAAAGAATGAATAGGCCTCTGAGTCCCATCAAGATCCTTTCTTAGATAATCATACAACTTGAAGGTATAAGACCCAACAGTCAGACTCCCAATCTCTAATACCAGTTGATTTCTACCTGATGCGTGTATAGTCCCAGCTGGCAATAGGAACTGCTTCCCTGCCACTGACTCCTCCGAATGAACATAGGTTTCATATTCCACACTCGAACCATCTCGTTCAGATTTTTTAATAAGCTCAAGAAATTGGTTTGTATCAGCATCTTCTTTGAACCCACAGTACGTTTTGGCGTTTGGTGCAGTTGCAATTACATAATAGCTTTCATCTTGTCTGCCTAGCTCATTGAATTTTTCAATGCAATATTGCTCATCTGGGTGTACCTGTATGCTCATGTTTCCACTGCTATGCATCGTATCATCATAATTGAACCTGACGGGGAAATATTCTCCAAACTTCTCAATGCTCTCTTCGCCTAGCAATGAAAGGCTCTCCATTCTAATAAATGTATAGAATGGAATATCAATAAGAATATCGTTAACTTTTACTAATAGACTTACTTCAGATGGAATTAAATCAAATACCCAAGCACAATTTCGCATCGTATTGGGTAGATTCCTATGCTTTATTGTAAAATATCCACCCCATACGCCTTCATTGTAAACAGGCTTGCATCGTAATGGGTTTCTTACAAGCGCCTTGCAAATCTCCCGAAATGAGTTCCACTCCACTAACTGAGTTTTCGCAGTATTATTTCCTAAAATATACCAAGTAATTTTGTTTGATTTGAGCAGTCTAGTGCGATGCACTATTGATGCCTCAAAATCAACATAATATGCACGTCTCATAACACTACGATAAGTGCGTACCCTAGCATCACCAATGTTGGAACTTTCTCCCTCTTTTAATCTTAAAATTACATTTTTAGGTATCACATCTATGTAAGCTATCGCATCATAGAATTGACACAATATCGGAGTCGCACCAAAATTCCCATAGACAATACGAACAGTATTTTCTTTTGATTGTGACAACTCATTTTTCAATTTTTTTAATGCTTGGGTATCAAAGAAAATAGTCTCATCTTTATCCATCAGTCGACCAAACAATAAAATGGGATCTTCTTCAAGATTATTCGGTAAATATTCAGCAAACAATTCATCCAGAATGTGTGACGCTTTATAAATCCTTTCTATTGAAATTAATTCAACTTCCAAGCTTGAATTTTGCATGATATACCGACCAACCCTGCGTACAAAATCAAGGAATGATGCTGTTGCATATCCATCAATGCACAATACAACTTGAGTTCTAGAACGAGATAGAACTATGACATGCGATCCAATGTGCTTTGCTACTTCTTGATTTCCTTCGACGATACCAATCGCAGAGGCATCAAGATTCAATGGCGCGTTAACTGCTGAAAAATCATCATAAGGATATGGATTAAACATAAAACTCATAAAAACTCCAATTACTTTTAAACTTGATAAAAGTCAAATTCAAATAAGTGAGCTAAATCTTCCAATTGGGATACATAATTTCCAGGAGTAACGGCAAAGTGCTGGGTGGTTCCATGCGTTAACAATGTCTGGAAAAATTCGTTTACGGAATTGTTTAATGGTTTGAATTCTGAATGAGCGTAACTATTTATAAAATGAGGTCCTTCAATAGATTCAACAAGCGAGGCAATAAGTTTCACCCCCCCATCTCCTTGCGAAATATGTACCATCGTCATGATTCCCGGAGGTATCCTCAACCACGCAAATGGAGCACCAGCATATTTGTAGGATGTCTTAGCGAACCTTGAATCAACTGAAATCTCAACAAGCTCTTGACTCTGTTCATAATTATAATCGTTTGGGCCAGCATGTCCTCCACTGAAAATTTGTCTCGAAGCATCGACATAAAATGGCTCAATGAAGTTCACTTGATTTCTTGAAAGCATCTTCAAAATAAATGTGGCGAGCGCAGCCCCAAGGTCTGCTTCAGGACATAAGACTGCTAAACGTTGATTAATCTCATTAGGATAAAAACCCGGCCTTAATCCAATTTTTTCGAACAATCTCATGTCAACATCATTAATGGTCAATATATCAAGGTCATATTTTCTTACCACTTCAACAAGCCCCAACGAGTATCTCAATGAAGCAATGAATTTTTCATCTTCAACACTTGAAGCTACTGGATATTTCGCAATCAATTGCTCTTTATATTCTAGGACGGTGCCATCCGGAATCGAATTCGAGCATTGATCTAATTCATCGTAGCTTATAAAATGTACAGATGGACCAATCTTAAAATATTCGTAAGGATCGACATAGGTGCTCCACATGATTTCATTGTAGGCTGGCATTACTCCAACCTTCGATTGTTTCACTATTGAGTGAATCATGCAGGTCTTGGCATATTCCACAATGACGTCGCTCTTTTCATCAAGGGTTCCCACCACTACTTTCGCCCATCTCTTGTGGCGTACTATCGATCCTGATCCGACCAACATTCCCACTAACCCACCACTTGATAGAAATTCAATAAAATCATTTTCATCGTCACAAGATTGAAACGGGATATGGTCTTTAGTCAAACAATAATAGATTAGAGGAGTATCTATATTCGAGTCTCTGAGGAATCTAATCCAAAGATTGTCTTCCGCCCACGAAAGGAACATAACAAGAATACAATCAACCTGCTCAGACTCATATACTTGAATGGCTTTTCTTACTTCAGTGATATCATACAATACCCCAGGATTGATTACATCGAGATCTTGGACAAATTTATTAGTAATTCTTACACTTTCACGTTGTACTCGTTCATTGTACGTCCCCGATGCTGTTCCAACACCTAATTCTTTGAATCTTTCTGATCCAAATAATAGAAACCCAATTTTTGGTTTTCTCAATTTTATATTCATTCTCATTGCTCTTTCTCTTGCTTTTACCAATAATTGCTTTTAGATTAGCAGTGATTCTTGGAGTCGTCAAGAAAATTATTTCTATAATTATATGCATAGTTATGGAAATTGTTATCACTCTATGGTATTATACAGGCATAGGTTTTTAAAACTTTTCGTGTGTTTTTTGGCGAATACTATCGTTTAACACCTGCAATCAGTATGCTTTAGTTTTTTACCACGGGTACTAGCCAGTGTATCATATTAATGGGTTTGATTTAAATTCGGATGATATGTTCTTTTTGAATAAGGTGTTATGATGCTGTCGTGTACGCTTAATTAATTGGTGGGGGAATATATGAAAGTACTCGCATGTCATTTAAGGGATTTTGATGCGGACACACTGATTTTTCTAAGGCAATTAGGAATTAAACATGTACAATTCAATACTCCTACTTTACCGGGAGAAAAAACTTGGAGTTATTCAGTACTTAGAAATTTTAAGGAAAAAGTTGAGTCATATGGAGTTGATCTTGTTTGCATCGAAAATGTTCCAATTAAATTCTATGACAAAGTGATGCTTGGACTACCAGGGCGTGATGAACAAATCGATAACTACATCAAAATAATAAGAAATTTGGGAAAATTGGGTATCAGTCTATTTGGGTATCATTTTGTACCAACATTTGTCTGGAGAACTAGTTTTAATGCGAAAACAAATAATGGCGCGCGAGTATCAGAATTTGTTCTTCAAGATGCAAATACCTCGGAAAACAAGATCATCTACCCTGCACGAACAGATATTGAAATACCAGATGAACAAACGATGTGGGATAACCACTTGTACTTTCTTGAGGCAATATTACCGGAAGCAAAAAAATCTAACGTCTTCTTATCTTTACATCCTGACGATCCTCCAATTCCAATGGTTGCAAATGTCCACAGACTATTCTATAAATTTGAAAATTTTAAAAGATTCAACGATCTCATAAATCATCCAAACTGGGGATTGGATCTATGTCTCGGCTGTTGTTCCGAGATGAATGGTTCAGAATCTGTTCATCAATTTATTGAATATTTTGGACCACTCGGGAAAATTTTCTATGTTCATTTTCGAGATGTCGTTGGCGTAATACCAGACTTCAAAGAATGTTTTCTAGGTGAAGGAAACTTTAATCCCTCCAAGGTCTTGAGACATTTAAGGCAAGTAGGATTCGATGGCTATATTACTGTAGACCACACTCCGATTGTCCAAGGAGACACTCAATGGGGACACAGATCCAGAGCATTTGAGATGGGAAAATTACAAGGGATGCTTGACATGATGACATATGATGACGAGAATACGACTCTTATCTCAAAATAACTTTGCTACAGCCATATCTCCGATTGCGTTTCACTCCTGTTTTTAGTATTTGGAAGGTTCCTGATTGCACAACCGAGGGCTTGAACAGTGTGGTAAGCGACTTTAATCGGGAGAAAGTCTATTGTTGATTTACCCTTCATTCCTGAATTGACTGTGCCATCTCGATACAGCAGCATATACAATTCTCCGTGTTTGGTATCAAGTTGATTGTGTTCCAGAAACAACCTTATCTCGTGGATCCAAAATAGATAAAATGGATCTTTTGTTTGTGAAAATGCGGTGCTCAAGGCACCAAGAAAGGCGCACTGAACCCACCACATTTTTGATGAATCAACAACTTTCCCATTGGGCATCCCACTATAGTAAATCCCTCCATAGGTTTCATCATAACCACTTCTCATTACAAAAGCAAGCAATAACCTACCTATTCTCACATACGTTTCATGACCTATCTTTTCCCCGATAACCATAATGAACCATGCGGCCTCCAGTACATGCCCAAAAAGTATTGTTCCTCGTGTGAGTTCATGGTATGCAATCCAATTCTCAGTAAAGTGTTCTAAAATACAGTTATGCTCACTATCATAAAATTTCTCAATCAGAAGATCACAAAGAGAAATCAGGTAATCCCTATATATAATATTTGAAGTCAAGGAGTAAAGATTAGCGACTGCTTCGATGGAGTGTAGTAGATGTCCGACTCGCTTAATTTTACTTATGGGAGACCATTCTTCATCAAGCTCTTCAAAAAATCCACCAAATTCATCATCATAGGCGTACCGCATGAGAAAATTCATCGTCTCTTCGGCCAGAGCCAAGCTCTGTGCTTTCTGTTCTCCATCAACGATGCTTGCAAACTCAGCTAGGGCATATACTGCTGTAGCATTGGCATAGGGGCATTTGTTTGAATCTAAAACCTCCCCAGTTGCTCTAACCCTACGGAAAAAACCTTTGTATGTCGCATCATGTAAGTGTGTAGTTAAGAACGCAACACCAATTTCAGCTAACCTCCTATATTTTTCTAATTGCGTAAGCCTGTATCCTCTGCTAAAAGAAAACACTAACCTAGAGATACTAGTCAAATGTTTATAATCATGCTTTATGACGTTTCCTCTTTCATCCACATCAATATCATATGTCCCATTTTCCAAATCTACAGCACGCTCCCAAAATGGTAATATTTGCTTTGTCAACAATAAATAAAATGATTCATATTCAACAGTGTTTTTCATCTTGCCCCACATTGTTCTTATTATTTAAGACCGATTTGAAGTTGGTACAAACCAACGTTGCGCAGTTCATTATTAATTCCATCGATTGCTTCTTTTGTTAATTCAATCCCTTTTTCTAATTGTTCTTTGCGTAATTGATTGGCGTTCTCTCCTGGGACACGTATTACTTCCCCTTCGTTAATTGGATTGCAATTTTTAATAGTCGTTATAAGACGATTCAACGTCTCAAAATAAAAAGATTGTTCTACACAAGCATCAATTCGAATAGCGATAACCATGTGTCCCAATTTTTGTGGTTTTGATACATCTTCATAGAGATCAGAAACATCCGGTCCAATTGAAGCTCCTCCCAAAATAGCAATAAGAATTTCCATCATTAGTAACAATCCATATCCCTTGTAGCCACCAATGGGGAGCAAGGATCCGTTCAAGGCTGATAGCGCATCGTCTGTTTGATTTCCCTTAGCATCCAGAGCCCAGCTCAAAGGAATTGCTCTTCCTTGTTGAGCAAAACTGCGTATTCTTGCCCTTGAACTCACTGAAAGAGCAATATCTAAGATAATTGAATCTTCTTCACTGGTAGGTGTTCCTATAGCAATAGGTGTAGCTGAAAAGAATGGTTGTTTAGAACCAGTAGGTGCTACGGTAGGCGAGCCATTAGTAGTGACAATTGTGATGAAACCCTTTGTTGACCCAAGTCGACAATAATATCCTGCTGGTCCAAAGTGACTTGAATTTCTTACAGAAACTGCACCTATTCCAAACTCTGTAGCCAAATTTATTGCATGCTCACACGCCTTTGTGCCAACAAAAGCCCCAGGTCCATCGTCACCATCTAGGCATCCTATAGCAGGAAATTTTTTAGAGAAACAAATTTTTGGGGATTTGTTGATTGATCCATCCCTAATGCGTTTAAGATAAATTGGCAACAGTCTTATCCCGTGTGTCTTTACCCCACTTAATTCACTTTCTACAAGCATATCTATTATACATTTAGAAACTTCTTGTTCACAGGCGTATTTGTCTAACAACTGGCCAATAGTTCCACGTAAAACCCCTGCTTCGATCCTTACTGTATCCATAAAATCACTCCTACACATAAATAGTGCCTTGTATTAAATACGCTCAGATTCAAATTGATTAGTTCAACCTCACTCTCTGATCGTAAAAAACAGCAAATATAATCTGAGAAAAATTTTATAACAACCAAACGAGCAGCGATATATTATTTTCTCTTTCATCATGTGTCTTATACTGTATCCACCTTAAATAGTACGTGAATCGTTATAGAGCGTGTTCAGTTAGGATTTCATTCCAGAAAGCATTGCGCTATCAATGAATTGCCTTTGAAAAATCAAAAAGACAATAACCATTGGTAAAATGACAATCATTGATAAAGCGAAAAACTGACCATAATTTGTAAAATATTCTCCCAAAAAATAATCCAATCCTAAGGGAATTGTCCTCATTCGATCACGGCTAACAACTACTAAAGGCCAGAAATAATCATTCCACACTGCCATATAATTAATTATCGCGAGGCCAGCTAAGCCCGACTTACTCACCGGTATTATTATCTTGAAAAAAATGGTAATCTCACCAGCACCATCTATTCGCCCGGATGCTATTAAGTCTTTAGGTATTACGCTTATGAATTGAACCATCGTGAAAATACCAATAGACGTCACCATGACTGGCGCAATCAATCCGGCATAAGTATTGATCCAGCCAAATCTTTGGATTATCAAATATAATGGGACGACTCTCACTTGGATTGGAATCATCATAGTGGCTATAACAAACGCGAAGAATGTCCTTTTCCCAGGATAATTAAACTTGCTGATGCTATAACCTGCCATTGAGCAGAACAATAAAACACTAATGGTTGATATTAATGTTACAATTATTGAATTAAGAAAGTACCTTGAAAAGTTAGCCGCACGCCATCCATCGATGTAATTATTTAGTGTTGGGTTCTCTGGAATCCAATTCATGGGAAATTTAAATATTTCTCCGATAGGCTTAAATGATGAAGAAATAGCCCATCCGATCGGTGCCAGCAAGATTATTGTAAAGAAGATAAGGATAATATGAGTGAAAAAGTTCTTCATACATTTATTGAGACCTTGTACAGTAGACATACTATCTACCTCCTTTCATTATCAACAATGGCAGAAAACATGCCCCTTTAAGAACCGTACGTGCCCTATTAACACACACGACTCCTGGTACCGAAAATTCGTAGGTTTTCAGATGTCAATGTAGATCCTTGTCTTTGCATTCGTTCCTCATATCTTTTCGAACCTTTCCCAAGTGATTAAGTGTTTCTGCTCCCTTCAGTGTAGAGCCTTGAGCAATAACAACGGGATATATCTGTAGAACTTGTCGAATCCCTCGTAATTCCCGTTAATCCTATAGAAGGCCTAGTATCCTTTCACCTTCAGCACCCCTACAATGCAGAAACCGCGACTCCACGCCTCCACTAACGCTATGGCTGTTGCTTCCTGTACAAGCTTGTCCTCGTGGGAGGGGAAGTTCAGCCAGTGCATCAGCGCTCGTACTCTTTGGTGTCCCTCTATCAACCGCATCGACTCCCCAAAACTGTTTTCCTATCCAACTTCTGATACCCTATACGGTTTTCTGACTCATTGCCTTATCTTCTTCCTTTGTCCAACGCCCAAGAAACCAACACCATCCAAGTTTGCTTGATCTATTTCTTATGTTCTCCGTGCTCTTAAGCTCCAATGAATTCTCTGTGCTCTCGCTATTCTCATTACGAACGATTCTTGCTGGTTGCTACTTTTGGGATAGCACCATCACTCAGTTACTAGAATAGCGCGGTGTTCAATCACTCCAACTTACGGCCTACTGCTCCGATATTTCTTTGCCTACATATCAACCTGACCTCGCTGCTTCGACTCGAAGGCCAAGCACCGAGTACAAGTTAGGTCTTGTCGAGAGGGTTTCCTACCCTGCATATTTATTAAAAACCACACTACTGTTCTCATGTTTTCACCTTTACTGGTCCAAATTAATATTCAACTTTATATTTTCTATTAAAATTAAATTGAATGATGGAAAAAATTCCTATGACGACAAAAATGATGATCGACAGTGTTGCAGCTTCTCCCATTTTGAAATATCTAAATCCTATCTCATATAACATTATTGGCAGAATTCGAGTACGATCAGCTGGCCCACCTCCCGTCATGATGTAAGGCTCAGTAAATGCCTGAAAAGCATTCACAACAGCCAACAACGAGACAAGGACTGTGGTGGGTGTAAGTAATGGTAAAGTGATGTACTTAAATTGTTTTAGAGCAGTACATCCGTCAATTTTTGATGCATCATAATAATCAAGTGGTATGTTTTGTAGGCCAGCCAGAAAAATCACCATGAAAAAACCGAATGCTCTCCATACTCGTACTATGATTATTGCAATTAGAGCATAAGGCATTTGTGAAATCCACTGAATTGGTTTAAAATCGCTGGTTACAAACAAGGATAGATAGTAATTAACTAAACCTCTTTGATGGAAAATACCTTTGAAAATGATAGCAACTGCAACTAATGACATAACACTCGGAAGAAAAAAGATTGTCCTGTAGATGCTTTGACCCTTTAATTGTAAATTCATCGTAAGGGCAGATATTAGAGATAAAATTGTAATAATTGCAGCAGTACTAAAGACATATATTAAAGTAATTTTGAAGGAATACCAAAAATCCTGATCTTTAAAAAATCTCTGATAATTGCCTATTCCATTAAAAATCGGTTTACTTACAATTTCATACTTGAAAAAACTCAAATAAAAGGCATTTAGTGTTGGATATAGCATAAACAAAGACATAAACACGAAGGCTGGAAAAATAAAAAACCATCCCCATTTTCTTTCATGTACGGTTATCCAACCTCTCCCTTTTGCGTGTATTGGCTTAATTTTGCTCATTTGAATTCTCCAATCTAAGAGCCACATTTCATGCTATCAAATATGGTTAATGTTCATAGGCAACCATCTGCTTACATCTCTAGTCTGGTATACGCTTCATAATTTTACCAGAAAACTAGAAATATTACGCTACCATAGTGTTGGTGAAAAACATAAAACCTGCCATACCATTCTACCTGAAAATGGTATGGCAGTAGTCATAATCCACCAAACATGTTACTTGCCACTTTGGATTCGATTAATCTCATCATGAAGCTTTTTAATGACTGCGTCCTTGTCTGCTCCAAGTAACACTACTTCATCCAATGCGGCCTTTATCCGTGTTCCCGTTTCATCGTAATATGGAGACCCTTCTCTCGCCTTAGAATATCCCATGCCCTCCATGAATGCATCATAACCAATCATTTCCTTTGCTTTCTCAGATTCGAGAACATCAAGCCGAGGAGTCATTGGGGCACCACTGAGGTAACCTTCAAGGGACAGGTCAGAATAATAAACGATAAATCTTGAAGCCAAATCTTTCTTTTGGCTGTGAGCACTGACAAACCAACCCCATGAATTCATTGCCACAAACTTGTTGTTTTGATCAATTTGTGGAAGAGGGACTACGGTATATTCAAACAGAGTGTCTTTTCCATGCTCTTTGGCCGCATCTTTCAACGATCCGAGAGCCCATGGACCAGCTACAGACATTGCTGAAAGACCGTTGGCAAATTCATAATCCACCGGATTAGTTCCCGCAATTAAGCTACTTGTTGATCCTGTATCGAGCCTATTATGGAGCTTATCCCACATATCAAAAGCGCGTCTCGTTGCGTCAGAATCAATTGCTGACATCTGATTGGCATCAAATACCGAACCTCCTTGCTGCCACAACATTGGCTCAAAAATAATTAAATACCAGCCATGGGCTGTTCCAAATGGGAGCTGATAGCCCTTAACTATCGTATTACCTCTAGCATCTTTTCTATGCAACTTTTCAGCCAATTTGTAGAATTCGTCCCAAGTTTTTGGGGCATCTTTCAATGGATCCAATCCTGCTAGTTTGAATTCATCAATGTTTAAGAACAATTGCCATGTTGATAGCTCATATGGGAGGCCCATTATCTGGCCGTTAGGATTTTTAAAAGGATTGAGTGACCCTGCGAGCCAATTCTTCTCTAAATCGCTCTGTGTACTATAACCCGCAGCAACCAAATCCAGAGGTGCTAGCATTCCTCTAGGTTCGTATGCACCAAATGTACTCTCATTCAAATCAAAAAGATCCGGCCCACCAGAACCCCCACTTGACAACGCTGTAAGCAGTTTTGTGTTGTAACCAGCAACTTCGGGGAAAATTTCCAAAGTGATTTTGACATCTGGATTATCTTCCATGAAGCGCTTCACAACCTCTTGTGTCCAGTTATTCACTGCTGTTTCACGTTTACACCAAATTACCAACTCTTGGACATCTTTTTTTGGAGCCTCCTTCTGTCCCGCTGCGTCAATAACGCTAACTACCATTAGCATAAACACTAACACCACTAACACTGACTTTTTGCTAATTTTCATAGCTCCTCCTTTTTAGCTCACTAAAATTATATTTAGAAACTATTAAAAATGTAGCACTGAAGATATTGGTTGTCAATGAATTTATTTCTACGCTTTAAGGTATCTTTTATAGAAATTTTTATTACTCGATGTTGATAGGTATTAGTAATCTCTCAGTACAACGAGTGAAAATTGTATAATTTTTGTGTTACCAAATTCTTTACAGGTTTTAATTTCAGGTGTAAGTCCTAGTTGAATTCATCAAGGGGCTGGAAATTTTAACAGATTGATGGCTCATCTCTCTTCAGCACCGCATTGAGCCACCGCTCCTCTTCCCGCCCAGGGCGCAGGTCACGGCTGTGCTGCAAATCTACAATGGTGAACAAACCGAGCTGTTCGATGAAGGCTCGCAGACCTTCTTCGGTAAAGCACGTAAAGGTCCTCTCTAAACTGACGAAGTCGGCCTCCCGCTCCTTGAAGGACGCATAGAGGATCCCACCTGGCCTCAAGGCACGGTGAAGGCGACCAAAAACATCGGTGAGTTCTGCCCGGGGAACATGGAGCAGGGAAGCCGAGGCCCAGATGCCATCGAACTGCCCATGATGTTCCATCTCTTGAAAGCGCAGCTGGCGTACCGGAAGGCCGGTGAGTTCACTGGCCGCCCTCGCCATCTCAGGACTTGCATCAAAGGCTTCGACTCGATAACCCCGATCGAGAAAGATCCGGCTGTCCCGGCCGCTGCCGCAGCCGGCATCGAGGATGGAGGCCCCGCCCTTGAGGAGGGGCAAGAAGAGGTCGTACTGACCTCCCATATCCACAGAGGCTGTACCCTGGATATATGCATCGGCGTGCTCATCATAGTAGCTCATCGGCCAAGCCTCCGAGATTTGAACATATTCTTCTCCTTTCCCTACAACTCCTCAAACGGACGATAGAGCTCCCGATAGATGGCCTGCAAGTCATCCGTTACTTCATCGCAGGAAGAAGATGCTCCGTCTCTCTTCATCAAATAGAAAGCTCCCTTGATCTCCTGCTGGGCAAGGCCACACTC
>JBAZCM010000033.1:0-18604 GCA_041654935.1 Sphaerochaeta sp.
TGGCCCCTAAAATCTCTTCTTTGATCGAACGCATCGTTGAGCTGAACAGCCGACGAAAACCCGAGCTACTCTATCCATTGGCCCTCTCTCTGATAAACTATCGCGAAGCTGAACTCTTCGTTGAAGAATGGGAAACACTTCGAGACGAAGCAGAAGAGTTGGCTACAGCCATTACCCCTTCACTCTCTGATGCATACCTACACCTCGTCCTCTTTCCCGCCCGCTCTTCAGCAATCCTCGCTGCCTTGCATCTTGCAGTGGGACGCAATCACCTCTGGGCAAGCCAAGGACGCCTTGCTGCCAATGAGCAAGCACGTCTTGTTGAAGAACTCTTTGATGCCTTCAACAAACAGATCGAGCACTACCATCGCGAGTGTGGAGGAGGGATGTGGCGCGGCTTCATGGACCAGCCAGTATTGGGGTATATCGACTGGAACGATCCCCCAAAGAACACCCTAGAGCACATCCACACCGCCTTTGTGCGCGATGCGCGCTATCATCGCCTCGGGGTGGCGGTTGAAGGATCGAGTGGGCACTGGCCCTCTTTGACAGCTTGCTCACTCCCGTCCTTTGATAATATCAATGATCAAAGAAGGCGGGTCGAACTCTTCAATCGAAGCTCGACCCCTTATGCGTATCGTATCGAATGCAGCGATCGGTGGATACAGGTTGAAGGCCCTCTCAAAGGGATGGTGGAAGACCAACAAGAGCTCTGGGTCTCCATCGATTGGAATGAGGCACCGATTGGCTCCTCAAAGGGTTGGGTCAAGGTCCTTACCGATGAGCGGTATAAAGAGGTCACCATCGCTCTTGAACTTCTACAGGTCGATCGGTCAGAGATCAAGGGGTATGCAGAGATTGATCGGACACTGGTCATTGATGCAATAGAGTATCAGGAGCTGTGGGAAGATGAAGACAACCAATGGCAGGATGTAGCGCTGTATGGACCCTTTGGGGCGATGCGCGCGGTCACTGACAACGAGGGGATGGTTGCCCACCTTGTCTATGACTGTTGGTTCCATCACACCGGAGTGATGAAAGTGACTGTGATGGCCACTCCGTTATTGAATTATTTGGGTGAGGCGATCACGGTGGGCCTCAGTCTCGATGAAGAGCCTGTGCAGACCGCTCTCTTTGTTGAAGCTGACTACCAGGTGCAGCTCGATGATGATTTTTGGCGTGAAGGTGTAATCGCTAACGCTCGGTATGCCACCGTTGAGTTGACTGTAAAAGAGACAGGAGCCCATCAGCTCAAACTCTGGGCAGCCAGCGACGCTCTGATGGTCCAACGAATCATCTGTGATTTAGGGGGAGTGAGGCCCAGCCTACTCGGACCGTCAGCAAGCCTCTTTATTGAGTGAACACCTCAGCAATGAATTGCTGTAGGGAAGGGCCGATTCTCCGATACCCCTCAGCATTGAGGTGTAATCCGTCGTCACTGAGCGTGCGATCAAGATATTGGCCATCAGAGGAGAGCAGCGGACCCAAATCTAAGAAGTGAAGATACTCTCCAGGTTTCCAGCGAGCCAGCTGGTCATTGACTTCTGAGATTTGCTCGGTGAAGGAGCGTCCTTCTTGGTTGGGATTTCTGGGAAACAGACCTAAGAGGATGATCTTTGTGGTGGGTTGGTGCTCTTTGATCAACTCAACGATCTCTTTGATTGAATCGGCGATAACAGCTGCACTTTGATCTTCTAGATTATTCGTCCCTCCTAAGAAGATGAACAGTTTTGACTCGAACCCTTCCAGTTCTCCGTTGGTTAGACGCCATTTCATATTCTCCAATCGATCAGCGCCCATGCCAAAGTTGGCTGGCTTGAATGAGTTGAAAAATGAGTGCCACAGGTCGGGGTGCTCTTCCCATCGGCGAATCAATGAGTCTCCAAAGAAGACTGTCTCAATGGGTAGGTTTTTGATCATTGAGAGAATTTGTTGGTGTTTCATCTGATGGTGTTCATCATCACGTCTGATCGCTTGCATCGATCGTCCCTCCTCTGGGTAAACATTGCATCCACGCCAAGTCGACGACAGTCCCGGGCAAGAACTCTAGCCGTACAGTACATTCCCCGTCAACCATTGTTTTGGCGTCGAAGATACCCTCTTGCCACAAGGGAGCCCGTTTTAGATGTATTAGGTGTCGCACCTCGCGAGGCCCTTGTTCAATGATTAGGTGCAGCACGGTGATCTCAGCCTCACTACGCCAGCGTATGGCGACTGCCTCCAGTCCTTGATCGAAGGTCATTGCTGAAAATCGAATTGATGCATTATTGGTAATACGATGAATTTCATCTCCTGCGATGTAGTAATCATCGGCGACGATTGTATCACAGCTAGCCATTGGCAGGCGAGCGTACGACTTGGATTGGGCGGTAAACTGAAAGCCTTTGAGATGAACCTTGCGGTCAAAGACAAAACCGATTCGCACTATCCCGTTGATGCGGTCTTTTAAGGTATAGGTCGCTTCTTGGTAGGTATTCCAAATCGTTCCCTTCTCCCATCGCAGCTGCTGGGCAACCTCTCCGTTGACGGTAAGGTCGAAGTCAAAGGGGTCAGGGGTAAGGGGGAAGAGATGGAGGGTAAGTTTCTTCGATCCCCATGAACCGAAGTCCAGATCGGCAAAGCTTACAATGCTCATCCCATCACGAAGGGTCGCAACGCCGCGCTCATTGCCATTGGTCAGTTGCTGTACAGCTCGGTCATACCACGTCCCCCACACATAGTGGTACGGACTACGAAGGGTCTTTCCCATCCCTTCGATCGGAACCTCCAGCTGGGAGTAGAAGGCAAGGTGATCACGTCCGTTCTTGACGCCACATCGCACAAAGACCAGCCCATCACCCAGGGGTCGGATGACCGCGCTCATCCCATCGGATGCTATGTCGAGTGAAGCTACGGGTGAATCGACACCCATTGAGTCGGTAATGCGCCAGTGCAGCGCGGTGTCAGTCGCATTTGCAGGTAGAGGGAGAGCTTTTATGGTCATGCCATCCCAAGTGAGGCGAATCGCTCGACAGGGGATATCGAGTCTGTCTATCGAGGCATTGATCTTGGGGTTTTTACCGCTGGCAATTGCTAAAAGTTTTCCACCAAAGAGGCGTCGACTACTCTGACGATAGGATTCGGTGTCAGTTGAATCTCCGTTATCCAGACTGAGGAGCGTCCCTCCAGAGACGATGATATTTGCCCGGCACCGCGCATTTTCAACACTTCGCCCCATCTCATCCACTGCCTCAACGGTAGCAAAGGTGAGATCTCCTAGGCGTTTCTGCTCTACTGTCAGGGTAACCGCTTCACCGAAGGAGGAGCGTTTTGCCTCTCCAATAGGCAGACCGTTCTCATCGTAGGCAATTGCTTTGATAGTCCCTTCTTGGTAGGCGACACTCCAGGTCGCTGAAAAAGAGGGGGCGAGGGTGATGCGTCCACAGGAGGCCTCATTGAGAAAGAGTTCAACACTGTGGGCATTTGAGTAGACCCTGACATCGATGAGCTGGCCCTCGTTGAAGTCCCAGTAGGGGAAGAGATGCAATACCGCCTCCTCACTCCAGGCGGCTTTAAAAAGATAATACGAGTCTTTGGGAAAGCCCGCGGTATCAACGTGGCCAAGGTAGGAGTTCTTGGTGTGATAGGGGGTTGGCTCACCAAGGTAATCAATTCCGGCCCAAATGAATTGGCCCAAGCTATAGGGAGTCTTCTCTTCGATAGCAAGGCTCTCTTCGATGCTCTTAGAGCCCCAGCTGGTGATGCCATTGCCGAGGGCTGAGCACTGTAGGTCATCGTCACTGAGGATGCTGGAGGAGAAGGGGAAGTGATACACTCCCCGGCTCTGCACGGTCGCACAGGTCTCTGACCCATAGATGATCCAGTTCGGATAGGTCCGGTGGTGCTCCTCATAGAGGACAGTGCCATAGTTGTAGCCAACCAGTTCGACCGCTTGCATGCACTGTTGTGTGGATTCCCAGGGCAGGTAATTGGAGCAGAGGGTGATCTTTCCATTCTCGTTGGGATCAAAGGTTTTGATGAGCGAGATGAATCGATCGATAATCGCGCGGGCCATTGGGGCATTGGTGTGGGTCTCTGCAATCTCATTGCCGATGGACCACATAATCAGAGACGGGTGGTTACGATCCCGCTTGATCCACCGCTTTACATCCTCCTCCATGCACTCTTCGAAGTGGGAGGCATAGTCATAGGTGTTCTTAGGCTGGGTCCATACGTCGGTGAACTCGCTTTGGACCAAGAGCCCCAACCGATCACAGATCTCCATGAAGTGGGCCGCCGGAGGGTTATGGGCAGTGCGCACTGCATTGGCGCCCATCTCTTTCATCAGCCTCAGCTGGCGCTCTAAGGCATCGGGATGAAGGGCTGATCCCAGCGATCCTAAGTCGTGGTGAAGACATACTCCATTGAGCTTGAGTGGTCTTCCGTTGAGAAAGAAGCCCTCATCGGCGCTAAAAGCCGTGGTACGAAACCCGATGCTCGTCAGTTGGGTGTCTACCAGCGCACCGTCGCAGATCAACTCACTCTTCAGCTGATAGAGGACAGGATTATCTACATCCCATGCTTGGATCGGCTCCCCCCTATCTAAGAGTGTATGGCGAGTTTGATAGGGGCGATCGGCAATTACCTCAGTTTGCACATGATAGCGCCACCCTCCATCAGTGTATTCGGTTGAGACGTAGATACCGTGTGGGGCAAAGTGGCATCGGCCCTTACCGATGAGACTCACATCACGAAAGATTCCAGCCCCTGTGTACCACCGGCCACTGGGATAATGGTATGCAACCTCCATCAAAAGTGTGTTCTCGCCACTACGATCCAATAGGTCGGTGATCTCATAGGAGAAGGCGATATACCCGTAATGGTGGGAGCCCACAGGCTTGTCGTTAAGGTAGAGGGTGCTGTGCTGATAGACCCCATCAAAATGAATATACAGTCGTTCATACTCGATTATGAGTTTTGTGTCGATATTTCTGCGGTACCAGCGAGTAGAGGGTTGGCTAGCTAAGCTAAGATCAGCAATAAGCCAATCGTGAGGGAGAGTAACCGGCTCAAAGGGACCGGTTTTACTCTCTGAGATCTGCCATCCATCATTGAAGGGGATATGCATTTCACTCCTATAGGTCACGGACCGTTGTTCGTTGGACTAGATTTGGGGGAAATAGTACGTTTTTGGCACCATTGCCACCAATCATGGCCAAGAGTTGTTGGGCAGCGGCTTCTCCTAGTTTGGAAGCGGGGTGGGCAATGCTGGTCAGTCCTGCGTATCGCCCAGCCTCTGAGTTGTCGATGCCAATGACCGACATGTCTGTGGGAACTGACTTGCCATGTTTGCTGAGCGTCTCAATGACTTGTAAAGCGACAGTGTCGTTGTAACAGAGTACGGCGGTGTACGGTGCGAGGGCGTCGATGAGCGATTGTCCCCCAAGCAGCTGGTTCATATTCTCCTTTGAGTACCAAAGGATATCCTCCTCTTTAATCGGATAGGCGTGCTCACGCAGTGCTTTGACATGACCGAGGTAGCGAAGATGTCCTTGGCGGTTGGTGTGCGGCAAGATGCATGCGATATGGCGATGCCCACGTCCTATGAGGTGGTCAGTGGCCATCCAACCAGCTTGAATGTCATCGAGGGCGACGTGGGGAAACGGAAGCTCCGGGTAGTAGGAGTCGATGAATACCACCGGTATCCCTTGCTCTGAGAGCAGATGGTAGAGGTCGCTGTTTGCACAAGGCAACGCACTACGGGTGGGCTCGATAATCAGGCCGTCGAGCTGCTTGTCCATCATCATCCTCAGTGCAGCGCTCTCACCTGCCACTGAGTTGTCAGTCCATGAGAGCTGCATCCCGTATCCTTGCTTGCTAAGCACATCTCCTACGCCTCTGACAACGGAGGGGAAAATGTAGGTATCCATGTAGGTGACAATCAAGCCTACGGTCATCGATCGAGGCTGGTCGCTGGTAGGGTACTGGGCAGAATCGCTGATGAATGTCCCGCTTCCTTGGATGCGCTTGACCACCCCCCTCTGTTCCAAAACCTCCAAGGCCCTACGAACAGTTTGGCGTGAACAGGAGAAGCGCTGAGTCAGTTGGTGCTCAGACAAGAATCGTGCTCCGGGTAAGAAATTTCCCTCGGAAACTTGGGCTATAGTCCAGTTTACGATGCTCATGTACTTGTGTCGTTCACCCATCGGTCCCTCCTGTCAGTACTCCTTTCTTTCTTTATATCGGTTCTTTTGACAGAATACAAGTAATTTTTAATTTGTAGTGACAAGTTGTCGGTAAAATCGGGGGGTTTAGTAGGGTTTTGTCAATGAAATAGCGGAAAATATGACAAAATAGATGAAATTGTTCAAAGGTTTTTCAGTTGACAGCGCGATATTTCCGTGGCATTCTGTACTTAGGAATTAGGTGTAATACCTTTAATGGGGAGGAGATAGTACAAGTATCGCTAAATACAGTACAAGTTGAGCGAACAGGTTATGGTACTTGTAATGGAGGAATCGACTGTGGGCAAAGGACAGACCGAAAGTTTACGGACAGTTAATTTGGCTGACCGCCGCAAACGCTTCAAACTATATATGCATAAGTATTGGACACTCTATGCACTCTTAGCCTTGCCCATCACCTACTTCATTGTTTTTAAATATATTCCCATGACCTACATCCAGATCGCCTTCAAGCGATACAGCATCGTCCAAAGTCCATGGCAGATGCCCCTTGCCAACAATCGAGGTTGGCAGTACTTCATCCAGGCCTTCAAGACCCCGGATTTCCATCGTGCACTGCGCAATACCTTTATGTTGAACTTCCTCGATCTCTTGATGGGCTTCCCCGCTCCGATCATCTTGGCACTTTTATTGAATGAGCTGCCCTTCAAGGGCTTTAAGCGCGTGACGCAGACAGTCGCCTACATGCCACACTTTCTCTCCTGGATCATCATCAGTGGCCTCGCTCGTCAACTTTTTGCTCCGACCAGCGGCCTGGTGAATATCGTCATCCAACGCCTTGGTGGTCAGGCCATTCCATTTCTTAATGAGCCGGTGCACTGGGTAATAACTTACGTTCTCTTGGGAGTCTGGCAATCCATGGGATGGAATACGATCATCTACCTTGCTGCCATCACCGCAATCAGCCCAGAGCTCTATGAGGCGGCTGATATCGATGGGGCTGGGCGACTACAAAAGATTTGGTATATCACTCTGCCGGGCATCAAGGGCACGATTGTAGTCCTCTTGATCTTGGCACTGGGCAATATCCTGGGCGGTGGCTTTGACCGCCCCTATACCTTGGGTAACCCCTTGGTTCGTAACGTGAGCGAAGTCATTCCAACGTTTGTCTACTCATGGGGTATCAAGGGGCTACAGTTTTCGTTGACGACCGCTGTTGGTCTTTTCCAATCAGCAGTCGGTGTGATCTTCCTCCTCGGCGCAGACTTCTTTGCCAAGCGCGCCGGCGAGCGAGGCATTGTATAAAGGGAGGAGGAGAGAATGAAGATCAAGTCACGCTCACAGCGTACCGGCGATTGGATTATCGTCACCCTCTGCCTCTTTGTCATCTTTATCTGTCTCTTACCGATGGTAAATATCCTGGCCCGCTCCCTCTCTTCCCCAGAGGCTCTGATGCGTAACGAAGTGTTGCTATGGCCCAAGGGCTTGAACTTTGATGCCTACCAATACGTGCTCAAAGACAAGACCTACACCTGGTCGATGACGTGGACTGCGATCCTCACCGCCATCGGTATGACTTTGAGTCTGGTGATGACCACCATCTGCGCCTATCCATTGATCTACCCGCAGCTGAAGGGAAGGAGGATCATCAACACCTTCATCATCTTTACGATGTACTTCAATGCCGGAACGATTCCGATGTACCTCTTGCTCAAGGACCTCAAGATGCTTAACAAGCCGATTGTCTTGATCGTCCCATACTGTCTGTCGGTCTTCAACATGATCATCATGAAGAGCTTCTTCTACTCAATCCCCGACTCGCTTCGTGAGTCAGCACAGATTGACGGGGCAGGGCCGGTGATGATTCTGGTGCGCATCTATCTGCCACTCTCCACTCCGGTGATCGCCACCCTCGCCCTCTTCTACGCAGTTGGTCGATGGAACGGGTTCCAGGATGCGCTGATGTTCATGAATGTGCGTAAGTACTATCCAATTCAATTGCTGCTCTATAACTTGATCAACGCAATCTCCTCGATTGAGGTTGCGATACAGGAGGGGTTCTCGACCCCTGGGTTGAATGAGACGATCAAGACGGCTTCGGTTATGTTCGCCACCGTCCCGATCCTCATGGTCTACCCATTCTTACAACGATACTTTATAACCGGGGCTACTCTCGGAGCAATAAAGGAGTGAATGTATTGCCCAGGTGAATGATACCTGGAGTCAGAAGGAGGAATTCACAATGAAAAGACTTTTGGTAATTGTGGCGGTGCTGATGCTACTGTTGCCGCTTTCGCTCTTCGCGCAAGCAGCCAAGGAAGCTCCCACCGTCGCCGAATTGGGACCCGATGGCCGATTCACCACCACACGAAAGATCACCGTTGAGGTCTTTGACCGTGGTGTCGATGATGGACGGACCCCTGCAGAGGACAACGTCTGGACCGAATGGATCAAGGCTGAGGTATTGAAGGCGTACAACATCGATGTGACCTTCGTTCCCGTTCCGCGCTGGACCGAGACCGATGCGATCAACAACCTGTTGGCCGCCGGTGATGCACCTGATGTGTGTTACACCTACAGCTATCCCACTGTCCAGCAGTACGCTGCAATGGGTGGCGTAACTGACCTAGCCCCCTACGTCGAGCAGTATAAGCACCTATTGCCGAACCTCTTTGACCTCTTGGAGGACATCAACGTCTACAACAACCTCGATCCGAAGACCGGGACACTGTGGGCGCTTGAGGCACGGCAGTTCTATCCACATCGTAACAGCGTATTCGTACGTGAGGATTGGCTGAACAAGCTTGGCATGGCCAAACCGACCAACCAGGCTGAGTTCGAAGCGATGCTCAAGGCCTTCAAGGATAACGCACAACTGCTCCTTGGTGCTGACGCATCGAAGATGATCCCGATGTCAATCAGTGTTGATATTGGTTGGATGGGTGATCCGTTGACCACCAGCTTCGTCCCTGAGGGATTGAGCGATGAGCTTCTCTGGGCACTTGGCTACGATGATCGACGCATCATGTGGCCCGGTTATAAGGAAGGAATTCGCCTGCTGAACAAGTGGTATAACCTTGGTTACATCTGGAAGGACTTCCCCCTCTATCCGTTTGGCGATCAGACCTACCACGATAACCTGGTACGCTCTGGCTTCGTCGGTGCCTTCATGCACAACTGGGACTACCCATACCGTGCAGGAGGAATTGACATCCAGACCACATTGGCACAGACCGGCGGCTCATTCATAGCTGTCGATTCGTTCCCCAATGATGCTGGGCTCTATCGCAAGTATCTGCCTTCGACGACCGGTGACCGGAAGATTTTCTTCCCGAACACCAACAAGGAGCCTTTGGCTTCGCTGCTCTACCTTGAGTGGCTCTCCGATATCAAGAACCGCAAGTACTTGCAGATCGGTCCTGTTGGCGTAACCCACAAGGTCCTCGATACCGGTGCGATCCAGATTATTCCGGCAGCAGTGCCAGAGTGGATCCAGAACTCTGCCGATAACATCGACTACACGATGGTCATCAACGGTAAGGATATGGGAGACGCTAAACTCAACGGCCTCTCACTCGGTCTTGGCTACAGTGGAGTCGATCCGAAGTATCTCGAAGAGTCCTATCGCATCGAACAGAACGACGGTCGGATTGTAAAGAACTTCACCGTCGGTACCCTGGATGCACAGGTCGGCTTGGACAACGTGCTGCGTGACAAGCGAAATGACTTCCTGGTACGGGCAGTTGTTGCCCCATCTGGACAGTTTGATGCAGTCTACGACGCTGGTTGGAAGGATTATCTCGCCACCGGTGGAAGAGCAATCATCCAAGAGCGCTTGGCGCGCTACGAGGAAGTGTACGGAGTTAAGATCAGTCTACCCGCAGGGTATCAGATCTGATCATAACGATATCAACCTAAATATGAAGCCGCCGAAAGGCGGCTTCATGCTTGTGGCGATACTGTGAAAGAAGAGGCTGGACCGGCAGCCTCCACAGTTTAGGCGTCGTGCCCAAAGGCCTCAATTTGGGTGAGGGCTGGGAAGGGAGAGGGGTCGTCCGCCTTCTTCAGCGAGTGCACCGTAAGCGAGGTGACGGTACGTGCATCAAAGCTAATCGATTGCGGCAGCTCACTCTTTATAAGAGGGATGGTCACCGAAGAGTCATCACTGAAGGTGACGGTAGCTTCTTCCCACCAGCTATCGTGGGGGAAATCAGCCCTGAGGGTTAGACGAATCTCATCAATGACCACAGGCCTGCCAAAGTCGACGGTCAGTGCGGCTTTAGGGTCCTGATTGATCCCCCAGCTTTGGTAGGGATACTCACCATGCGATGCATTTTCAAAGATTCCGTCGATGGCGTTACGAGCGGCAAAGGCTAGTTCGTTACGCGTCTCAACGTTGGCAGTAGCGTGAGGAAAGGACCCTTGGGTGGTGTGATGATCATATGGATTGAAGGCAAGGTTGCGTCTGCGGCTTGATTCACCCTCGTCAGCTTTAGCGATATGCATGAGGTGGATGTTCCCACTGAATGCCTTGGGACTGAAGCAGGAGCGGTTATTGGGGGCAGGGATCGGATAGATGAACGCCGAACCGTCCAGGTAGAGCAGCGCTCTTCCCAGCGCCTCGTCAAGACTGATCCAATATAGTCCTGGCTTTCCCAGAGTGTTGACTTCGACGCGATCTCCCTCACAGTAGGGCTGGGTATGGACCGCTGAGATACCGTCCCCCGAGGGGCGGCTAATACTCAGTGTTTGTCCCTGTTTGTTGATGATCTTCAATCGTACTGATTCCATAATATATCTCCTTTTTATTGGTTCGTTCTTAAAACACTCCACACCAACTCGTTTTCAAAAGCGACGGTGGTGCGCCAGAGCATGGCAGGCCAGGCTTGGCGTAGGCGCGCGTCTTCAATTACCATGGCCTCGATAGTCACTGTGCATGAGCGATCGAATACGATTGACCATCCATCGAACCGTAGGGCCGAGTCCTCATCCTTTGGCTGGTCGACGCTCATCAAAGAGAGCACAGGACTGTGACGTGCATCAATTCGTTCATGGACGACTACCCGACCATCTTCGATGGTGACGCTTCTTCGATAACTAGTTACCTTTGCAGCTCCATCATACGCTTTACTCAACTCTAAGTCGATAAAAGAGTCAGAGAGGCTCAGGATTTCAGCTGCATACTCGGCCCCTGCCTCTTGGCCGTACGGAGGGAAGTTTACCACGTTATGGTAATGGCTTTGCATCAGGGCGAGGGTATAGCGCTGGTCGCTGAACGTCGTTTTGGTGTACGTCTCCACCCCCACATCGATCAAGAGAGGTTTGGCTTTATCATAGAGGATGAGCGATCCAACATCGTTGTGGTTGTGACTGTCGTCATTATTCCCACCCTTTACTGCGAGCGTAAAACCGCTTCGCCGATAGATAGCCAACTCTACACTCGGATACCAGATGAAGGGCTGCTTTTGGGAAGCCACAGGGAGATCTGCGTGCATAAGCTCATTGGCATCTAGGAGAGCAAAGAGTCGGTACAGCAGATTATAGTCATTATCGCCCTTTGCAAAGGGATCATGGCGATAATCCAACAGTGCCCGCCGTTTGAGCTTCTCATCATTGACTGCAACACCAAACCGCCATTCACGTGCACCTAATCTTCCCGCTTTGGGAGAGCTGTCGGCAAAATTGAGATAGAGGTCATCCTCGATGTGTACAGAGCAGATATATGAAGCCATATTTCGGATCTTCTTGACTTCGTAGAGGGCAGTAACCGTCTCTCCCAAGGCCTCCTCCAACAGAAAGAGTGATCCATACAGACAAAGGGCTGCAGCATGCCAGTAGTGTGGGCCTTCATCACAACAACCGTCTTCTCCATAACCATCAAGCCAATAATCAAGAGATTTGGCAGCTTGAGTGATCACACGATCTCGCTCATCATCGGATAAACCCATCGTCAAGGCGCAGAGCAACACGTTTTGAGTGCACCACGGTGTCCAGTTGTTGAGTTTTTCTCCCTCACTACCCATCCACCAAAAGTGATCTTCCAAGTAGGGTGTGACCAACCGGACTTGCAATTGATGGGTAACTGTCTTCAATAGGCCAGAATCTAGGCGATCTTCCAAGAGGTGGATTGTGAGGGCCAGTAGTGCGGCAGTTTCAGCGGCAAAAAGATCAATGATCGGGCGGCCGGTCTGTGGGGTAGGAAGGGCAGGGGTGTCGCGTATATAGCTGTTGTGTGCAGGGATTACCCAGACGACTTCACCGATGATCGACCAAATACCCTCTTCGATGTCAGCGAGGAAGCGGCCGCGCCCTTCGATGCATTCGGCTAGGACCAGAGAGCCGAGCATCCGCCGCTTTTCAAAGTAAGGCCCTTGGTATCTTTCGCGGTTTCCGACAGCCGTGTGCTCTCTGAAGAGGGATAGCGGAAGGTAGGGCCAAGATTTTTTCTGAGCAGCTACTCCCTCTTCGATGGCCTTATTCTTAACTGACGTAGGTATATTGTGCCATATTTGGCGGTTAGAGGCTGTCCATTGGGTGAGAATTCGTTTGTCACTCTTTTTGTTGGCTACTACTGCCTTCAGCACCACAGACCCCCTTGGCAATGCACTTATTCTTGACCAACTCGCAAGACAATGCAAGTATCAAGATACGGATGAGCTAAGGAGGCGTGCTATGAAGTGGTTTGAAGGACATGCAGAATTGAGTGAAAAGGAGCGAAAGAGAGCGCTGGATGACAGCTGCACGATTGTGCGCAACAATCTCGAGTCTTTCACCTATCGCTGTCAAAACCACAGTAGCGTCAACAATTATTATCCGAGTTGTGATAACGACCAGTGGACCTGTGGTTTCTGGCCCGGGGAGGTCTGGCTTGCCTATGAGCATACCGGCGATGCGATCTTCAGCTATGCAGCCCAAATTCTCGTAGAGTCATTCCACGACCGGATCGTCAACAAAATTGCGGTCGATCACCACGATATGGGCTTTCTGTACACCCCATCCTGCACAGCAGCATGGAAGTTGGTTGGAAACCACCGGGGGCGCGAAGCCGCTTTAATGGCAGCCGATCAGCTTTGTACCCGTTTTCAGCCCACCGGACAGTTCATCCAGGCGTGGGGGGCGATGGGGGAGGCGGAAAATTATCGCTACATCATCGACTGTTTGCTCAACCTCCCGCTCCTCTATTGGGCGACTGAGGAGACTGGAGATGAGCGGTATCGACAGATAGCCCTCGCCCATACCGCCACCACCCTCAAACACAGCTTCCGTAGCGATCACTCCAGCTACCATACCTTCTTCCTCGATCCCGTTACTGGTGAAGGGGTACGCGGTGAGACATGCCAAGGTTACAGCGCCGAAAGCAGTTGGACCCGTGGCCAAGCATGGGCGATCTATGGATTGGCGTTGGGATATCAAAAGACCGGCGATCGCGCACTGCTCGATCTCTTTGAGCCGGTAAGTGAATACTTTCTCACCAAGCTTCCTGCGGACTTGGTTCCGTATTGGGACCTGATCTTCACCGAAGGAGATGAGCCGCGTGACAGCTCATCGTCCTCCATCGTAGCCTGTGGCTTTTTAACAGCCGCCGATAGCTTTGAAGCGTTGGGAGAGGTCGAAAAAGCAGCTATGTATCGATCACTGGCCAAAAAGCTTTTGAAGGCACTCTACGACCACTATCGAGTAATGCCCGGTGATGACTCCAACGGCCTGGTGTACCACGGCACCTACTCCAAGAAGAGCCCGTACAACAGCTGTACCCCAGAGGGAGTCGATGAGTGTGTCAGCTGGGGGGACTATTATTGGATGGAAGCGCTGACCCGCCTTGGAGGAGATTGGGATCCGTACTGGTAGGCAATGAACTACTGGGGTGCATACCCCTTAAGTATCACGGCGTAGCAGATGCTGCTGGTACTGGCTTGGGGAGATGCCTTCTACCTTCTTGAAGACTTTGCTGAAGTAGAAGGAGTTCTCGAACCCCAGCCGATCTGCGACCTCATAAATCTTCAAGTCCCCTTGGGCCAACAGGTCTTTGGCAGCAGATACCTTCATGTTGGTGATGTATTCGACAAAGCTGGAGCCACTGTAGCGGCTGAACATGCTGCTCAGATAGTTTTGACTGAATCCGAAGAGGAGAGCCACTTCGCCGAGATTGAGCTTGCGGTCAAGGTTCTCCTTGATGTACTGCTGGATATTGGCAACAACTTTGGCTCGGTAATCTTGAGTGCGGCTCTGAAGTTGCTCGACCAAAATCGTGGCGAGGCGACGAAGGTAGGCAGAGCATTGATCGGTTGAAACGCATGTATAAATCTGACGATACCCTCCCTCCTCCTCTGTGAAGGCTGAGCTGATCATGGCCCGGCCATCGGGTAAGAGGGTAAGAGCAAGATAGAGGATATTGCTGGAGACCTCAATAGCTTGCAGGACACCAATGGCCCGCTCTTCTAGTTGAGAAGCGATATCTTCGATGACGAGAGCAAGCTCCTTTCCGTCCAACTCTTCGAATGCCCTGGTCAGTCTTCCCTTGAATGGATCAAGGGTGAATGCATGAGGCGATGGTTGTTGGCGTTCGGCGATAAGGATTCGTTGATCAGTCTCCTCCGATGCCAACAATTGACGAGCGCTGAGAAATGATTCGTTTATTCGGAAGGGGTCATCAACAGGAATACCGGCAGAGCAGCGCAAATCGACTGAGAAGTAGTTATAGATAACCTTGATAGTCTGTGTCATCACGGTTCGGATGATTGTAGCGTAATGGGAGATCTGCTGTTCGCTCAGGCAACAGGTGACAGCGAGGTGGTGAAAGTCGAGGCTGGTGACGTAGCAAGTCAGATAGCGTGAGAGGGTCTCTTTGAGCATCTCAACGGTGCCGGTATAGAGTCCAACATTTGCATGAGTGTTCTGTGGGACGATCTCAAGGTAGCAGACTGCGTACCAGCTCTCATCAAAGACGACGTTGAGCTCTTGGCTCTGTACTTCAAAAGCTTCGCGGGAGTCGATGAGGCCGTTGAAGAGGCGGACGAAGAACTTATCACGAAACCCCTGCATAGTAGATCGTTCTTGCGGCTCAAAGAGTCGACCTTGTCGTTCTTCGAGAAGTCCAATGGCTTTCATGACCGAATTTTTGAGTGTCTGTTCTGTTAACTCGAGCTTGACCAGATAATCGACAGCCTGGTGGGCTAAGGCTTGTTTGACGTAGCTGAACTCCTCGAAGCTGGTCAACAAAATGAAGAGGGGAGCACGCCCTAGCCCCTGACTACTCTCCTTGAGCACCTCCAATCCACTTTTGATGGGCATCTTGATATCGGTAATGACCAAATCGGGACGTTCTCGGGCGATTGCCTCTTCCAACTGTCTTCCATTGTGAGCGGTGGCCACGATTTCAATACCAAGCTCAGCCCAGTCGAGCATCGACTGCAATCCGACAAGGACCAATGGCTCATCATCGGCGATAATCAACTTGATGGCCATGTGGTTCCCTCCTTTGTTCGCTTGGGAAGACGGATGATTGCCCGGGTATAGCTGCCAACTTCACTTTCGATATCAAGGCCCCACGGAGAGCCGTAGGCATACTCAATTCGTTTGGCGACGTTGTGAATACCAATCTCGCGGAACATTCCTCCCGGTGCTGCGGCTGCCAACAGTGCGTCCAGCGTCTTCTGTTCAATGCCAACCCCATCATCTTCGACGATGAGGGTGACCGTATCATCTCCCTCTTCGACGAGCATAAGGGTGACTGCCCCGGTGCTGCCCTTCGGCTCCAGGCCATGGAAGATGGCATTCTCTACCAATGGCTGCAGGGTAAAGCGAGGAATACCGATGTCCCCATAGCGTTTATCGATGGTGTTCACCAGTTGCAATGTTCCACCATAGCGATATTTTTGGATTGTGAAGTAATCATTGAGTAGTTCGAGTTCCTCACTGAGGCTGATGATTGGATCTTCGGCCTTGCTCACATTTTTCAACAAGCGTGAGAGACTGGTAGTCATTTCAGCAATACCAGTTGCCTGTTGCAACGTAGCCATCCATTTGATGGAGTTGAGGGTGTTGTAGAGGAAGTGAGGATTGATTTGGCTCTGCAGCATCCGATACTCCAGCTCCTGTTTGTTCTTCTCATCGGTCACCCGCCGCTCCAGCAGAGAATCGATTTGGAGGGCAAGGTCGTTGATGCCTCGTCCGATATCACCTAGCTCATCACTCCATTCGATCGAGGTGTCGTGGGAGAAATCACTGTGGGCGATAGCTTTCAAGCGTTCTTGCAACTTCGAGATGGGGCGGTTGAAGAGGCGGTTGAGCACCAGCGTCAAACCCGAGCCAAAGAAGAGGACGGCAACGATGATGGCGACCAGCAAGACGATGTAGGTGCGGTTCTGAAATTGGATCTTATCCAAGGGAAGGGTCTGGGAGAGAGAGATATCCTGGAATCCCGTCGGACAGGTCACTAAAAGGTGACTGCTGCCATTCAATCGTACCGAAGAGACGGAAGTCCGCTCCCCTGAGGTTGCATAGCTACGATCATTTGATCTGGGCAGGTCGACTAAGGTGAAAAGTCCATCCTCAATCTGGTAGAAGTCCTTTCCGATGGTCAGGTACAAGAAGGTACCTTCGGGGAGAGTGTAGTCCTTGATGAGATCCAAGATCAAAGCTGAGGAGACGGCCAGGTAGAGTTGGCCGGTGACCTCTGTGGACGAGGAGCGAGCGATGATTCGCCTGATGGGCAATACCTGGCTATCAGTGAGCAAAAATGGGTCGTCGGTAATGGAGCTCCACGTAGTATCTTCGACAAAGACGGCGGGCAATACCGTCGAAACGTTGGAGACTGTCACCGGTCTACTGCCTGCCATCTGCTGGCCGGTATGAATCAGCTTGGTGTGTTGCAGGTCGGTGACAATGATTCGGTTAACGTACTGTTGGGCAAGGTTGTTCATCACCTCTTCTTTGACTCGATCGTAAGTAGCCAGGGCAACGTCCACTCCGTCTGTCTCAAGGTATGTAGTAATCTGGCTATTGGTTGTGACCCACCGGACCAAGGAGTCGAGGGCTATCATGCTCTGCCTGGCCTTGGCACCGATGAATTGAAGGTTGAACTCAGTCGAGGTAATCTGGCTTTGCAGGGCAAATGAGCGGAACATGAAGAAGCTGAAGCTGGCCACGAGGATGGCGAGCAAGAGGGTAAAAGAGACGGTGAGGACGGTGATTTTGCTTTTGAGTGTATTCAATCTCATAGAACTTCCCTCTGTAGTATGGGCCGAGCAGTAGAGCTCTGCAACTCAAATGAAGAAGTCGGACAAAAATCGCTGATGAAAGTATATAATCGGAGATAATAGTATAGGTTTTTATCAAAATTGTGAGAAATAGAGAGGATTTGGTGAATATTTTGCATGGTGAGCTGGTCGGTGAGCCCCCATGCTAATAACTGGAGCGGCCTGCAGGTCGCCCGGATAATGGACCAAAAAGGAGGTTCACCATGAAAAGAATAGGAGTATTTGTGTTGGTAGGGCTCTTGCTCTGCACTGGGCTCTTCGCCCAAGGAACAAGAGAGGACTCTGTTGCAGCAGACGGCAAGACATCGCTTAAGTGGGCGGTGTGGGATGTTGCTGCAACAACGTATTATCAGCCGTTGATCGACGCCTACGAAGCGAAGAATCCCAATGTCAAGATTGAAATGCTTGACCTGGGATCTGCAGACTTCATGACGATGCTGCAAACCCAGCTCTCTGGCGGAGATTCCACGATTGATGTGGTGGCCATCAAGGACATACCGGGATACAACAACCTAGTAAAGCGTAACCTGTTGTTGAACCTCAACGACAAAGTCAGAAGTGAGGGCATCGATCTCTCGCTCTACGGTGGTGTCCCTGAGGCACTGACTGTGAATGGAAACCTCTACGGGGTTCCGTTCAGAAACGATTTCTGGGTGGTCTTCTACAACAAGGATCTTTTCGATCGTGCAGGTGTGCCATATCCATCCAACGATATGACCTTCGCCGAATTCGATGCCTTGGCCCGACGGATGACCAGCGGTGTTGGTGCGAACAAAGTATATGGTGCGCACTATCATATCTGGCGTTCAGCTGTCCAGCTCTTTGGTATCCTTGATGGGAAGAACACCATTGTCGACGGTGAGTATGGATTCTTAAAGCCGTACTACGAGATGGTCCTTGCCCAACAGCGCGATGGTATTGTTCAAGATTACGCAACCCTCAAGACCTCTTCTACGCACTACAGTGGCGTCTTCTACAACAACAGTATCGCAATGATGAACATGGGCTCATGGTTCATCCCCACTCTGATCAAGGAGATTGCCGATGGCAAGACCGAGGTCAAGAACTGGGGTATCGTCAAGTACCCCCACGCCCCTGGCGTGGCTCCTGGTACAACTCTCGGAACAATCACTTCCCTTGGGGTGAGTAACGCCTCCAAGAAGAAGGATGCAGCCTTTGACT
>JBAZCM010000034.1:0-18388 GCA_041654935.1 Sphaerochaeta sp.
TCAGGCGCAACTAAACCCACACTTTGTGTTCAACTGCCTTGAATTAATTAAATGGTACATTCTCCTCGGAGAAGTTGAAAATGCGTCACAAACTGTGGTTGAGCTCGGCCTACTCCTACGCAGCACTTTGGATCTTGGTGAGGGTTTAATTACCCTTGGCGAAGAACTTGAGATTATCGGCCATTATCTCGCATTGCAAAAGCGGAGAATGGGAGCTCGCTTATCGATTTCCATCGAGGTAGAACAGCAACTCAACAGTCTTATGATTCCACGTTTTCTCTTGCAGCCATTAGTCGAAAATGCATTAATGCATGGGCTAGAGAAGAAGAGAGGGAATGGAGTTCTGAAAATCAAAGCGGAGAAGAAGGAAGGGACAGTGACCTTTATAATCTCTGATAACGGAATAGGTATGAATAGTGAGTTGGCTCAAGAGATAATACGATACCGAGAGATTGTCGATTCCATGCAAGAGGGTACTGGTGTACAGAATGTACTGAGGCGACTCTTACTCTATTATGGGGATGAATGCACTATTGGTGTTACATCTGCACAAGGAGAAGGTATGCGCATTACAATCGTAATCAAGGAAGAAGGACTACAATGGAAGAGCGGCTAAAAGTACTGGTCATTGAAGATGAAGATATCCTTCGTAAAGGCCTGATCCTAACAACCGACTGGAAAACGCTGGGATTGGTAGTAATTGGAGAAGCAGATAACGGCATCGATGGTGAGGAACTTGCAAGAAAACTCCGTCCTGATATCATTGTTACCGATATAGCAATGCCAGGTCAGGATGGTTTAGCCTTGATCGGCAATTTGATTGAAGAGCTGTTGGATAGCGAATTCATCATCATTAGTGGACACGCTCAATTTTCATACGCCCAGCAGGCTCTCAACTATGGAGTGAAGGGGTATATTCTTAAACCCATCGATCCTAGAGAGTTTGTGGCAGTTTTGCATAAGAGTGCAGAAGAAATTCGCTCACAGATCCAAAAACGGAGCGATGATGAGTTTTTAAAGCTCAGGGAACTCTCTTCTTCCTTTCTGCAGCCAAGAGGTGACTATCGTGATCAGTATATCCAAAATGCCGTCAAAACAATTGAAGATCACTATGCTGAAAGCTTGAATATCGCAGATTTGTCTGAACATATGGGTATTAGTGAACGTACCTTATCAACTCTATTTAAGGAAAAAACAGGCTACACCTTCCTTGAATATCTAACCCTTTATCGGATGCATAATGCCACACGTCTCTTACAACAGAAGGAGATTCAAGTACAGGAGGTAGCTCTCTTGGTGGGTTATAAAGATTACCGTTATTTTTGTAGGGTCTTCAAAGGTTGTTTTGGAATGACGCCGTTACAGTATAAGCGAGGGGAAACGCCACAATCATAGATTTTCTATCTAGATAAATTCTTGATCGCATTAGGGAAGCATCCCTTGAATCACTCAACGAAAAGGATCTAAAGAATATTTCTGCCTTGTTGCGCACCCATCTGGCAGAGTATTATCAAGAGCTCGGAGGCCTTGCCGATGAACTACTATGACAAACACGCTGACGCGTATGTCACCGATACATTGTCGGTGAACATGGCAGAGCAATACGATCTCTTTCTCCCACATTTGCCAAAGGGGGCATCTATTCTTGATGCGGGGTGTGGTAGTGGGCGAGACAGCAAGGCATTTTTGAATTTGGGATATACAGTTCAAGCCTTCGACTCCAGCCTTGAGATGGTTCGAGTAGCAAACCAAGTCACCGGACTTGCTGTACGTCATCTGTGTTTTCAAGAGATGGATTGGGACCAAGAGTTTGACGGTATCTGGGCTTCAGCGTCTTTGCTACACGTTCGGCGAGAGGAGCTCATTGCAGTCTTCTCTCTTCTTCATCGAGCGTTAAAGCCCAACGGAGTCCTCTACGCCTCATTCAAAGAACGTAGGGATGACTTCATTAAAGGGGAGCGACTCTTCACATGCTTTACCGCCGACACGTTCTCCTCCTTCCTAGAAAAATTGGATCTCTTTCATATTATCTCCCTCAGTCAGAGTGAAGACCTTCGCCCCGATCGCAAAGGGGAGGGCTGGCTGAATATTGTGATGAGAAAAGAATAGCTGTTGCATTACACTTCTATAATACTTTCGAAAAACTATTGAATTTCTCCCATCGGGATAAAAACTATGTAAAATGGTAGGCGATACCATTGCATGTGTTGCTGATTGGGAGGGTCTATGGGTGACTCAGATCGCTATATCTATTTTGCACCTCGTTTCCATGTGAACTTCTACCACTCCTATCGGGGTGATACCCCTGACGAAAAGGGCTTTGGTAAAGACATCAGGATCATCCGTGGTATCTTGGATGATCTTGACTGTTTGAGCGCTGATGGGATTGTTGTTCACTGTGCCTGGGACTTTGACAACGTCTTCTCATTAGGGGAAATGATACCCCAATATGCCCCTGATATCATATCCAGAATCCAAAAACGAGTCTCCGATGGCATCGATGAGATCCATCACATGTCATGGAACAACGGCCTTTTGAGTGTTCACACCACCGAAGAGGCTCGACAGTCGATCCGATGGACACTCACCAATGAGGATCGATCAGGTAACTGCGATCTCTTTGAAAATTGTGCTCCTATCGTTCGGCCACAGGAGTGTATGATTACCCCATCTCATCCACCTCTTTATCTGGAGGCGGGAATCGAGGTACTGTCAGTTTACTACAGCGCTATCCCATTCA
The DNA here is from genome assembly GCA_041654935.1 of Sphaerochaeta sp. Classification (GTDB taxonomy): domain Bacteria; phylum Spirochaetota; class Spirochaetia; order Sphaerochaetales; family Sphaerochaetaceae; genus Sphaerochaeta. The sequence continues at coordinate 2,741 of JBAZCM010000034.1, forward strand.
ATGGTATCGGCTCCTTTATGCCGAGGCTCTCGGTAGCCGAACGCTACAATCCCTTGCGTTGGGTGAATATGGAAGGGGAACATCAGATGCGCCTATTGCCTGCCATCAACCAAGGAGATTTGGTTGAATGGGGCCTCAGTGCGCGAAGAATGCTCAAGAGTATCCGTAAGGGGCAGAGTGAGGGGGATTTGATTGTTCTCTTGGATATGGATGCCGATGACACCTTCTGGGCAGGTATGGTGCCAAGCGGACTGAAATCATTGGTTCCCTCGTTTGCCGGTCTTGAGCGTCTCATACGCTCCATTGCCGATCTTCCGTACGTACGTTTCATCCGCCCCAACGACTATCTTAAGACCCACGATGATGTAGGAACGGTTACCTTTGGCCAAGATTTGGCCGATGGCGCCTTCGATGGGTTTGCCTCCTGGGCAGAGAAGCATGATAACCACCTATTATGGGAAAAAATCAATGAGGCACGCACTCATTGGGAGCGTGCAAAAGGACGAGTTCTTGGAGCTTTAGCATTGGATGAAGAGGAAGGAGATGACTTTGATAGATGGACAGCCTCTCTCTCCTCTGAAGTTCGTTCTCTAGCGCAAGAAGCACTGACAACCCGGCTTCGGGTGCTCAGTACCACCCACTTTGGACTCTCGGCCCCAGTGATGAACACCCATCGCCTAGAAGCTGCTTATACCCTCGTCGACCGTGCTATAGAATTAGCTCAATTGCTCGATGAAGCGGTAGCTGAACTGTATGAAGAGAGGGCGCACTCACCTGAAGCAATCGATTGGTCAGGACCATCGCTTTCTCTCACAGAGGGAGAGGATGGAACGCTTACTCTTCATCGTGATGACCATCAGATAACCATTAAAACTCCTTGGGTTGAGTACGCTTCTCAAATACGCAAAAGCGAACAAGGCCAACCCATCTCATTAGGTGATGAGAATTCGATCCAATGGCAGCGACAAGCAAGCCTTGATGAGATTACCCAAACGGTAATCATTGATTGTAAGGTCTCCTATCCAGAAACTCAGCATCGTCGTTATAACAAGAACAAGGCCCAACATCTCTTACGCACCTGGGATGGGCGATGGCAGCAACTTGCTCCTTGTGAGGTCCTAGTCTTTGAGACTGAGCGTGATACCGTTCTTTCGGTTTGGAAAGCTGACTTTGGAGGAGTGGTAAGTTCTTACCGATTGGAGTATTGGCAGTGGGGTAAGAACCAGACGCTTCCTTCGATTAATAACCATGTCACACCAAGTTGGATTGCAGTCAGCGATGGTAAAAAAGGTGTTTTGATAGCCCAAAATCGTACTCTACTACATGGATGGGCCTTCTGTCCGCTTCGGCAGGTCATCAAAGGAGAAAGACAACAGCTTTTGATGAATCCTTTGGGAACCTATTGGGGAGAGCAATATCACTATCCGAATGCGACTACTGGTTGGGGAAGGATTGCAGCCCAACTAACCGCAGAGCATCTGTATAGCAGTGCTCCCTCTTGGACAGGAAGGGAGGTACATTTTTCCTTGATGGTTGGTCCTTACGAAGGCGATAGTCCTCCTTCCTCACTACAGGCTCTAGCAGAGCATTTTTCACAAAGTGGAAGAGTACACTAATGCCAAGGATACAGAGAAACGGATTTACTGATGGGCATAAGGATTCACTTCTTTAGCCGCGGCTCTTATGGTGAGAGCATATGCACAGTAGACATTCTGCATCCTGGTTATAAGGTTGGACCAAAAAAGATCGCGATGGATTGTAAAAGAGAGGAGAGATGGCAATGAAAGAGACAAAGCGAACGGTTACGTTCAAGACTTTGGTAGCCTACGGTCTAGGGGATATGTACGGTGGAGGGGCTTTCATGATCGTAGGAATGCTCTTTCTCTTTTATCTCACCGAAGTCGTTGGACTCTCTCCAGCTCTTGCTGGCCTTGTTTTCGGAATTGGGAAAGTTTGGGATGCTGTCAGTGACCCCTTGATGGGATACCTTTCTGACCGCACCAAATCTCGATTTGGGCGCAGGCGAGTGTACTTCTTGGCTGGAATCGTGCCAATTGCCATCTCCTTTATCATTCTCTGGATTCCCTTAACCACCGACAGTCAGGTGATTCTCTTTCTCTACTACAGCTTCGCATACGTAGTCTTCGCAACGGTCTTCACTATGGTGATGATCCCTTACTCAGCCTTGGCTGCCGAGCTCTCCGGTGACTATAAGGTGCGTAACCAACTCTCCGGCTCTCGCCTCTTCTTCTCAGGTTTCTCCTCTCTCTTGGCAGCAACTATTCCTAAGATCATTATCGATTCGGCAACCAACCCTCCCTCCCGCGGCTATGTGATCATGTCGGTGGTCTTTGGTATCTTCTTCGCCGTGCCGTGGATAATTACATACCTAGGAACCTGGGAGGAGAGTGAAGCCAGTGAGGAGATCATTGCTCAAAATTTCATGGCAGAGTTCTTCAGCATCTTTAAAAATCGGTCGTTTAGGATTCACATCATGATGTATGTCTGCGCTTATAGCGCGATGGATCTCTTGATGGCTCTCTTTACCTATTATCTTACTTACTATCTGCGCCGCGATGGACTCTACTCAATCTCCATGGGTACATTGATGATCGTGCAACTGGCGATGATCATTGTCTATGTGCGGATTGCCAACGGAAAGGGTAAACGGTTTGCTTATCAAATGGGTATGCTCATCTGGCTCTTGGGCATGATGCTCACCCCCGTCCTCGCCCCAACTTCTCCCGTGTGGCTAGTAGCATTAGTATGTGCAGTCATCGGATCGGGGACAGCTGCGGCAGTCTATATTCCCTATGCAATTTTACCGAACGTCATCGACGTGGATGAGCTAATGACCGGCTCGCAACGCTCGGGAGTTTACTCGGGATCACTGACCTTGATGCGTAAGCTTGTCCAAGGCGCAATTGTCATGCCTTTGATCGGCTTCTTCTTACAGTTGGTGGGCTTCGTCTCCCATGCAGAACAGAGCCCTGAGGTCCTTACTCGGTTCTTCATCTTCTTCCTTGGTGGACCGACTCTATTAATCGGAGCCGGGGTTATCATTGCCTTCTGGTTCCACCTCAACCCCATCAACAGTACTCTTTTGGTGGAAGAGCTGGCACGCCTACGTGCAGGTGGAGCACTAGATGATGCAAGTGCAGAGATGAAGGAAATCGGAGAGAAGGTGAGCGGGCAGAGTTGGAGTCTCAATCACTGGCCGTAATCGAGAAGAAATTCACTATAATTCGAAGAATCGATAGTGGCAAACGAAGCATTCGGGTAGAGAGCTGAGAATGCAGTGGGGACAGGGATTGATTTCTTATGGTTCCATTTGAACTCCCAGGCACGCATTTTGCCTTGGTGTACCTCAAGGTAATCAATCTCCACTTGATTGGTATTTCGCCAGAAATATTGTTTGGGTCCGAAGCTTTGATTGACTAAGAGTTTCTTTCGCTCTGCAATGAGATAATTCTCCCAAAGCCCTCCGATGTCTTTTCCGCTTCGCATTGAAAGGGGAGTAACATCCTCTCTGATAGCATTGAGGATCCCGGTATCATAAAAATAGGCTTTCTTACGCTTTTTGATCTCGGTTCTCTCGTTGGAGCTATATGCACCAATGATGAAAATAATGAATGCCTGTTCGAGTATTGAGAGGTATTTATCTACGGTCTGTCGGCTAGTTTTCAGCGATTGTGCCAGTTCAGCAGTGGAAAATTCAGATCCTACCTGTAAAGCGAGCAGGAGTAGTAAATTTTTCAAAATCGTGGGTTTATGAACTCCTTCAAGAGTGAGGATATCTTTGAAAAGATAGCTTTCAGAGAGTTCTTCTAAAATCCGTTCCCGGTCAGTCAAATCGGTCACTAATGCTGGATAGCTACCCCATATGAGACGATCATCGAGGGCACGCATTTCCTCTAGTGACCCATAATGGGCAGCCAACTCTTGGTAAGAGAGAGGAAGCAGTGTGTAAACGAATTTACGTCCAGTGAGTGGTTCGTTGGCTCTATTGCCAAGTTCAAAGGATGAGGATCCGGTAAGGATAATTTGTACATCTTTGAGAGAGTCCACTACAAGTTTGGCCTTCAAGCCAATATCTGCGATCTTCTGTGCCTCATCGATGACAATGAGGCGATTGTTACCGATCAAATGTTGCCAAGCTGCTGTAGAGTCAAGTTGTTCTAAGATTTTCTGATCTCGGCGATCGTCACCATTGAGAGAGATGGATGGCTCTGCCAGTTTCTTGACCACTTGATTGACTAAGGTAGTCTTTCCAGCCTGCCTTGGTCCGTATATGATAGCCGCTTTTTGCTTGAAAAGATCAGCTTCTATGGTGCGTTCAAGGAATCTTGGAATATACATGAGCGTACTCCTTTCTAAGGAGATTCTACCTCATTTTATGTAGAATGCAAAGTCACTTTACAAAATATCTATGTATTTTGTAAAGTCGCCTTGCATTCCACATAAAAATTATAACCAACGCAGGAAGAATGCTACGCTTGTCTTTTGCTTTTGGTCTGTATATCCGTGTCCGTCATCGGTTACTTCTGTAATCAGGGCATCAAGATGATCGACCTGGGTATAGGCTTTTTTAGCCCGCTCGCACAACAGTAAAGATCCTTCCGAGGGAAAGATGGGGTCATGGGCTCCAAAAGTCAGATAAAGGGGTGTTGGAGAGATGAGGTCAAACAGTTCTTCAATATCTCCGTGGTTGAGGAAGCCTGGCAGGTACATACTGAGATTGTGGTTTATGCGTCGCTCTTGAAGCAGGGCCAAAGGTCCGATGCCACAGCTGGATGCAACGGCCTTGATGCGCTTGTCATAGAGCGCGTACCAAAAAGACATCATACCGCCCAGTGAGTGCCCTGCGATACCGATGCGTTCAGTATCAACGTACGGTAGTTGAATCATCACCTCAAAAAGACAGTACAGGTCTTCTAAAGCTTTGCCCAACAGAGTACGTCCAATAAGCAGCTCCTGGATAAAGAGCCACCGCTCCCCATCCCGGCCAGCCATAGCCACACCATCCCTATAAACACGGCGTCTACCAAAGCCAATGTGCTCGGGGCAAATGACTACAAAGCCTGCTTCCAAAAGTGGTAGGGCAAAGGTATTGTCCGTGTTTCCGCACAGACCAGCTGGCTCACCCATCCCGATTTCATACTGATTAGCATGCTGATGGCATGCGATAATAGTAGGGTGTTTCTTCTCCAGGTCAAGATTAGTCGGTATCAGGATCGTAGCTTCGATCGAGGTTCCGTCACAATCGGCGTATGAAATTTCCTGAGCCACAAATGAGCTATGGCACGTTCTTTGTAAGAGTGTGTAAGGGTACTCTTCTCGTCTGGTAAAATTTCCCAATAAGGGGAGTAAAGTTTCTCGTTTCATGGCAAAAAAAGGGGGACGAAAGAACTCGTCCCCAGTTAATTAGTACTCGTCTCGAATACCGAATTCGGCATCCTCGACCCAGCGATGTGGACGAGAGACCAGTCTGATGATCTCCTCGATCACTCGATAGTGGCGTCTCTCTTCGTCGATAACCTTCTTCACCGCATCTTTCTCTTCTTCGGATTTCAGATCAGCGATAATCTTCTCATAGAGGTCAATGGAGCGTTGTTCTGCTGCAAGAGCCTCTTGGTAGAGAGGAATCTGGTCATCTGCGGGATTTAGATGCTCTACATCAACTTCTTTGAAGACACCCTTGGCAAGCTCAATGATGGTGGAATCAACCGCAACGACAGGGCTATGATCCTTCAAAGCCGTGAAGTAAGCTTCATGCTTTTTCTCATCTTCCGCCAGAGTTTTGAAAATATTGGCAATTCCCTCATTAGGGGCTTTCTCTACAAGGTTTAGGTAGAATGCTGCACCGTCTTGTTCCAATTTGATAGCAAGGTCAAATAAATCCATACCATTTTCCTCCTATATTGTAGGTACAGTATAGGAAGCGTAGTGTTGGTTGGCAAGGAAATAAATTAGAGTAGCATTTTAGGAGATCAAGCTTTTTAGCTCAGTCTCGATACAGGGGGCAAAATCGAAGACGTACGTGTCATGGTATTCTAAGTAGCGCTCTGTTCCAGAGGGAACGGATATAAGTTTTTTAGTGTCGTCAATTCCAAGTCGATCAAAGTCGTTGGCACTGAGTTGCGTAGAGAGTTTTATGTTTCCATTTGAGCTATTAAAAGTAATCATCCCTAGGTCAAAAAGTTTGTCATACACTGGTGAAAGAATGAGAGAATTTTTTGCATCAATTCGCTCAAACGAGTTAGAGACTCGCCATGGCTTAATATGGCTTGCGATTAAGATTTTTGGCTGCTCTATGCCCAATACTGCGCATCGATTGTTCCATAGTTGCAAGGACTGTCTTCGGTATTGTTGTTGGACTTTACGTTGTTCGACGGAAGCGATCCGAGTGGTGGGTTGTGCCTCTTCATTAGTGATGTTGGGGTCGAAAATATCAATACCAGAAAAGGCATCTCGAAAAGCAACGGTCTGGGCATACTCATAGAGACTAAACTTGGTCTTACAAGGGGTGCCTGGTGGGTTATATATGCTGGCAATGGGCAATGCTCGACCGTAATATTTGTAGCTTCTCTCTGAAAGAGTATGCCGAATGAACACGAATATTTCATACTCCCCACTATTCATATTCTTTTCTACAAAGCGATTTTTGAGCTGGCCTTCCCAATACAGAACATCGTTGTCGATATGATCAACATAAGGAGTTGCATCCTTACGTTTTTCGAGGTTAATTAACAATACAATGACATTCTCTTCGGATCGGTTGAGCACCCCTTTTCGAAGCGCAGCGCTATACTCTATCTCGAGCAAACGAGCGATATCTTCGATGGTGTACTGTTCGTCGATCAAGAGAGTGTTTATGAGTTTGTTGCTTATGCGTGTAGACAACCTGCTCATAGATCTAGGATCCGCTGCTTTGAACGATTCGTCAATATACAAACCGGAGAGAACGTCTTTTCTCTCTTTATGATGAGAGTCGTGGGTGATATACTCACCGTATGGACCCATATGAACGGCTCAAACGAGCCCAAGAGATACTCGGCCTCTCAGAGAGTGAAATGGCATTACGGCTATATCGAGATGAGCAAGAGTTTGCAATGCTTGCCAGCAACCCTAGTGATGAGTTTTGTGAAGAACTTCAGAAGGTTTTAGGGATCGCTAAGCTCTTCATCCTAGAAGGAAAAGGGCCAATGTTCTCGTGGCGGCCGCTTCCTATCAAGGAAGTTGTCGATTTTGTTGAAGAGCGAAACTGGAACCAATTCCATAATCCGAAGGATCTGGCGATCTCCATAAACCTAGAAGCCTCTGAGCTTTTGGAGTGCTTTCAGTGGTCAGGAGAGGATCTTCGAGCCAATGAACATCAGCAGGGGATGAAGGAAGAGCTTGCCGATATCCTGATCTACTGCATTCAGTTTGCCCAAGCCTACGGCTTCGATATTCCCACTATTATCGCTGATAAGATTGCAGCAAATGGGAAGAAGTATCCGGTGGAGCAAGCATGGGGTAATGCTCGCAAATACACAGAGTTTGAGGAGTAGCGATGCTTGTCTATCGAGGGTCTGCAGAGCAATTTATTCAAGATGTTGATGAAAATCGCATTGAACAGAAGATTGAAGACCAAATGATGCGTGTCCTGCATAAAAGGCCAAGCAGCAGCGAGCGTTCATCGTGGATGAACTCTCTGCCATATATGGGCAGGGTACTCAGAAATGGCCAGATTCCCCTCGATAGCGGAGTTGCTATTGAGTATGGCATCCCCAATAGCGGCAAACGTGTGGACTTCATTGTCAGTGGCTTCGACGATGATGATAATCATAATGCAGTCATTGTCGAGCTGAAACAATGGAGTGAGGTTCATCCCATTGATGCAGTTGAGCAACTGTTACTGTATAACCCAGAAACTGAGATAACCAAGATAAAGACAGCATTGGGAAGAGGACTTCAAGAGACAGCCCATCCTTCCTACCAGGTGACCAGTTATCGTACCTTTATCAGCGACTACAATGTCAACGTCCAAGAGATTCCTATTACCCTTGCAAGTTGTGCGTACCTGCACAACTACCGTAGAACTGATGGTGATGATCCGTTGTTCAGACATTACTTTGCTGAGATCCTTGAAGAGTCGCCTCTCTTCTTACGTGACGATCAGTTAAAGCTACAAAACTTCATCAAGCGATACATCAAGAAAGGTGATCAATCAGAGGTTCTGTACAGGATTGAAGACAGTGAGATTAAACCCTCTAAGAGTTTACAGGATTCGTTGACTTTGATGCTCAAGGGCAAGCAGGAGTTCATGCTCATCGATGAGCAGAAGATCGTCTATGAGAAGATCCTCTCAATGAGTCGCCGCTCCCACAAAGACGGAAAGAAACGAGTTTTCATTGTTGAGGGAGGGCCAGGTACTGGTAAAACCGTAGTTGCCATCAACCTTTTGGTACAGTTGACAAGTGAGGACCAGCTCGTTTCCTATGTAACTAAGAACAGTGCTCCTCGCAATGTCTTTGAAGCAAAACTTAAGAGTGGAAAATTCAAGAAGAAGAATATCTCCAATCTCTTTAAGAGTTCGGTTGCCTTTACGCAATCCGATGAGAATGATTTTGGTACTCTCATTGTTGATGAGGCACATCGTTTGAATAAACGTGGCCAACTTGGTCCAAGAATAGTAGGGGAAGATCAAGTAAAAGAGCTGATTTATTCAGCCAAGAGCACTGTCTTCTTCCTTGATGAAGATCAACGGGTTACTGCCCAAGACTATGGAAGTAGACAGACCATCAAGCATTGGGCAAACCATTTTGGGGCAGAGGTGATCGAAGGAAAACTTATTTCCCAGTTTCGCTGTGGAGGCTCTGATGGATATCTTGCATGGCTTGATGGAGTACTAGGTCTACAAGATGAGACTGCCCATCCTACGCTAGAGGGAGTGCCGTACGAGTTCAAAGTGCTTGATGATCCTGTTGAACTACAACGTTTGATCGAAGAGAAGAACGAGGAAGACAACAAAAGTCGTTTAGTGGCTGGCTATTGCTGGGAGTGGGCATCCAAAAGAGATGGATTGATCAATGATATCGAAATTGGGGACTTCTCCATGCAATGGAACCTCTCCAGTGATGCTACGTATGCAATCAGCGAGGGGTCGATCAATCAAGTTGGGTGTATCCATACCACCCAAGGCTTGGAGTTCAGCTATGTTGGAGTGATCATCGGCGACGATCTTCGCTTCGAAAATGGAGAAGTAATTACTGACTTCAACAAGCGAGCAAAGAGTGATAAGTCCCTACACGGACTTATCGGGCCTGCTCGGAAGGGCGACCAACAAGCTCTCTCGGACATTGATATCATTATTCGTAATACATACCGCACGTTGATGAGTCGTGGCATGAAGGGGTGTTTTGTTTACTGTACCAATAAAGCCCTTGCTCAGTTCTTGAAGAACCGGATAGGAGGCTATAAGGTCGAGTCTCCCTATTGGGAGGTTGCAGAGAGAGAGTAATGAGAGCCTATGTAGGAGTTACAGATAACCGATGGTTCAATTTTCTCGCCAGACAGAAGTTCGATGAAGTAAACTTCTGGAGGCCCGGAGGACGTGGTTCTTTCAGAGTGCTTGAGCCAGGAGAGCTCTTTCTCTTTAAGCTTCACTCGCCGCTCAATTACATCGTTGGCGGCGGCTGGTTTGTCAGGTTCTCACACCTACCTACCTTCTTGGCGTGGGAGGCGTTTGGGCAGAAGAATGGAACTGAAACCTTCGTAGAATTTGAACAACGTATTACAAGATACCGTGGAGCATCTCTCGATGCTCAGGCTCAGATTGGCTGTATCATACTGGCAAGTCCCTTCTTCTTCAGCCAAGATGAGTGGATTCCTGTGCCTGAAGATTGGAAGCCCAATATTGTTCAAGGGAAAACCTATGATGACAGCACCTCCGAAGGACGAACATTGCTTGATCAGGTGTTACGTCAGATTTCAAAGGGCAGCTATGCGGAAGAGGTCGGTGAGACAGCGCCATATGAGCGAGGAAGAGTAGGAATTCTGCGCCCGGGCCAAGGGGCATTTCGTATCATGGTCACCGATGCATATAATCGTCGCTGCGCTATCAGCGGAGAGAGAACCCTACCAGTACTTGATGCTGCTCACATCATCCCCTTCAGCGAACGCGGAAGCAACTCAGTGACCAATGGGCTGTTACTCAGAAAAGATATCCACACCCTCTATGATACTGGCTACATTACCGTTACCGATGACTACCACGTTGAGGTGAGTCGGAACTTGGAAGGCGACTATGGCAATGGAAGGATCTATTATGCCTACCATGGTCTTTTATTGCCAAATATCCCCCACAAAACAGCAGAGCGCCCCGATATAGAGGCGCTACGCTGGCATAACGAACAAGTCTATCGCGGATAGCTTTACTTAGCGAACATCCTCCCTGTATTGAGCATGAACGGAAAGTAAGCACCGTTGAAGTTGGAGAGGGGTAGGAGGCTGTCGTCAATTTGGATTCCCAACAGCTCTCGCATCTTCTGCTGACGACGTACGATTCGACGGTACAGGTCCGGGTACTCGGTCTTAATCTGCTTACGTAGCTTTTCATCAGCGACGATAACCGTGTCTTCACAGATAGCACTCATGATCGGGTCACTGTTGGTGGCGATCATGTCACACTGGAAGTGACTGCCACTAGGAATAGTCAATGGAGAGTCCGGATAGAAGGGAGAGTTGACCCACTCATCGGTTGCCGTATTGTGTCCTGGGTTGAGGAAGACATTGAAGCGCTCGTCCCCAATGATGCCCATGATGTTGTCATAGACCTCCTTGGCTTTAGCGTCCACCTTCACACTCTCATACCAGGTGGCAATGGCTCTCCAATATTCACCGTAGAAGGAGAAGAGGTGCGGCTTTAGGTGTTCGGCGTACGAGGCTTCATCGTAGGCAGCCACACCGTTTCGTGAACAGAGGCTACCACGAATGGCGTAGCAGGTGCCGATGACTTCCCCGACCTGCAAGACGGTATCGTCTCCACTGCGCAGCCCTATCTTTACATTCTTGGGTCCAAAGTTTGTCAGACCAAACATCGAGACTGGGGTAAAGTCGATCTTTCCTGAGCGAGCTAGGTCAACTTCGGTGATTCCCTCTTTTAGGCCTTTGAGCATGTTCTGAAGCACTCGGGCTACCTTTACAGCCCTCGCTTCAACCCATGCGACCTCTGTTGCGCTGTAGAGACGCATCCTGATTCCATCAGGAAGGCCAGTCAGGGCAGTGGTATAGTTCTGAATCTTCTTCTCATCACCCAACTCAAAGAGTAGCTGCATCAGGTAATGTGGCACATCATAGGTGTGAAGGGGATCGGGACATTCACCTTCGAGGAAGTACTTATAGCCCACCACACCAATGCTGCTCTCCTTGGTAATACCTAACGAAGTGAGAATTTCAGTTAAGGTGTCGATGGTGGTGCGCACCTGTCCTTGGAGGCTAAAGCCACGATAGAGGCGTCGATCGATCTCATAGGGAATCTGCAGAGTGTAATCCCATCCCTCGTTACCTACGATGATTGCGCGCCCTCCATCCTTATTGATAACCAATAACCCCTCTTCGAAGCGACAGTCGTAGGTAGAAAAGTACTCGATATTGGCAAAGTGCTCACGGTCTCCCCAGATAAGGACTTGGTCGATATTGTCTTTGCGCATGCGTTCGACAAGGCGATCGATTCGATCCAAATAGATTTCCTTAGGAAGGGTAACCATGGGTACGTGTTGCTCTTCAAAGAAGAAGGGATCGGTTTTGATAATCTTAATCGGTGTCATTCAGGCTCCTTATATTACCCATAGAGGACGAGATAGACCTCCATCGAATGCTCTTCTAGGAAGCGCTCGATGGTAGATATTGCAATAGCTTTGGCTTCATCGACAGGGTATCCGTAGATACCGCTGGCGATCAGGGGAAAAGAGATGCTCCCTAGGTTATGTTCTTTTGCCAGGTTGAGACTGTTGCGGTAGCAGGCTGCAAGCAATTCAGCCTCTCCACTCTTACCGTCCTTATACACTGGCCCTGCAGTGTGGATGATATGGCGAGCTTTTAAGCCAAAACCCGGGGTGATGACTGCCTCTCCCACTTTGATCGGAGAGAGGGGAGTGCAGGCAGCAGTAAGTTCGTCGATGCCTGCGGCTTTGAAGATAGCACCGCACACACCACCGCCCATCTTCAGGCCGGTATTGGCGGCGTTGACGATAGCATCACTCTTCATCCGTGTGATGTCATCATGAACAATGTAGAATGGCATGCTGTCCACCTCCTTCTGTTCGTCGGTATGGACAGTGTACCACACTATAGGTGGTAGAGCTCCTTTTCGAGGAAGAGGTCGACCAACTCAGGGTCAAATTGGGTGCCGCTACCGGCCTTTAATTCCTCAATGGCAAACTCTACGGGAAGAGCATCACGGTAAGGACGTTTAGCGGTCATCGCTTCAAAGGCATCTGCTAGGCTGATGATCCGCACCTCAAGCGGGATCATCGGTCCTTTCAGCCCTTCCGGGTAGCCGCTGCCGTCCAGTCGTTCATGGTGACTGAGGATGATAGGTAAAAAGGGTTTGAGCATCTTTAGGTGGCTTGCAATCCGTACCCCAGCGCGGGGGTGTGATTTTACAATTTCATACTCTTCTCGGGTCAGGGAACTGGGCTTATTAAGGATCTCCTCTGGGATGCCGATCTTTCCGATATCATGCAGCAGTGCTCCACCGGCAAGAATATCCAAAATTTCTTGACTGAGGTTCATCTCCCTTCCAATAGCTGTGGCGATGATTCGAACCCTAGATGAGTGCTCTTTGGTGTAGTTGTCCTTTTGCGCGATTGTCTCAGTAAATGCCTCTAGCGTCGCCATGCGAACATCGGCAAGAGTGACCAGCGCTTCGGCAAGCTTCTCCTCAGTCTCACTGATGGTTGGGTTCTCTTTTCGTCTGAGTACCTCATCGATCGTCTTCAGCAGTTGGTGTTGTCCAACTGGTTTTGCCAGATAGTCGGCAGCACCGGCACGCATCGCTTTGATACCCGTCTCCAGATCTCCAAAAGCGGTGACCATAACTACCGGGATTGTGGGATAATCGATCTTGATACGGCTCAGTAGATCGATGCCGCTTATCCCTGGCATTTTTATGTCCAACAGGATAAGGTCGACCGAACTCTTTTGGAGCAAGGCCAAGAGTTCATTACCGTTGGAGCAAGTGCTCACTACGTACCCAGCACGCTTGAGCATGATGGTCATTACTTTGCGGATCGCCGCCTCGTCATCTGTTGCAACAATATGATAGCTCATCTGTGACCTCGAATTTTTGGCAATATAAAGCCAGTAGTTTGTTTATAGGTGGGGTAGTCTGGAAAAAGCTGTGGAAAAAGGAACACGTCCTCAATGGCAACCAAGACTAGGTTGCAGAGAACAAAAAAGATGCACAGGAGAGTGATCGCCGCAGTATAACAGTACAGGGAGAAAAAGAGATTGAAGACTAGGTGGGCTAAGAAGCCAGGATGGCGAATTCGTTTGTAAGTACCACGGTTATAGACAGTGCCAGGGGTTTTGTGCCTAAGAGGGATCTCCACTGTGGCGACGTAGATGGTCGCCACAGCAGAGATAATGACCAATGCCAACAAAAGGCGTGAGAGCGGGGGAGAATGGGGACTTGGAAAGCGAGAAATAAGGATTGGATAGGGGAGGGCAGCGAGGGCAAAGCCCACAGAAAAAAGGTAGGATAGCACTCGACTTTTTCGAATTTGTGCGAAGTCGAAGAATCCTGCCAGCAAATATCCCATCGCTCCAAGTAGAAATAGTTTGATTAAGTCCATATTTCCCCTCTATACTAATACAAAGTATCCAAAAGTGAAAGAAAAAAGAGGAATCTCATGTACTTTGACATCTCTACGCTCATTCCAGCTGTAGCATTTGTACTTTATGTGACATTTGCTGTATTTGGATTCCTCCAGTATCGAAAAGACCGTTTTTATTGGTCTTTTCAGTTGTATATGATCTTCGTAGCCATCTGGTCGTTTGGCTCGATGATGATGCACCTCAACAGTCCTCTGATGACACCGCTGTTTTGGAACCGGATTATGCTCATAGGCCTGCTCTCGGTTCCTTACGGGTTATGTAGTTTTGTTGTTGACCTGCTGGCGATCAAGAACAAGGTAGTCAGATGGATGATCAACCTCAGCTACTTGTTGATTATCCCGCTGATGCACCTCAACTTCACCGGCTCGATTGTCAGTGACGCAGGCTTCACCGATGCAGGCGTCTTCTACTACCATCTCGCCGATGGTGCGATGAGTGCTTACTCGCTTAGTTACATCTACCTGATCATCACCATCTTCCTCCTGCTCTTCGGTGCTGACTGGAAGAACGACAAACTGGTACGAAGAAATTTGACGTTACCGCTGGTGGGGGTATTGGTGATGCTCATCGGTATCTTCATGAACGTCTTCCCCTCCTTGGGTAAGTATCCGATCGATATCTTCGCCGCTGCCATCAATGCAGTGCTTCTCTTCTACTCAATCTATAAATACAAATTGGTAAACTACTCGAAGATGGGGCTCTCCTTCCTCTACGCAACGGTCATGGTGGCTATCGCTTCGCTGACCTACTTGATAGTTCTTCTGATTATCCAGGCCTCCTCTTCTCGATTTAGGATCGACAATATCGTCCAACTCTCCCTCATCCTGGGAGTCTCTACGCTTATCATTGTCCACCCGTTAAGGAATTTATTGCATTATCTCATCGACTCGGTGATCATCCCCCAGCGCCACCCCTATCAAAAGACAATCCGGGAGCTGAGCCGCCGCCTCACCACTATTGTGAATCTCCATGAGCTTGGCAGCGAGGTGGTCAAAAGTCTTGCCACAGGCATGAAGAGTGACTGGGTCCTCTTTGTTGCCCGGAAAAGTGATGCAGATCCCAACTTCTACCTGATCGCAAGTGCCAACTGTGATGTGTGTGAGCCTGAGGGAAGTATTGTCAGTTTCAGTTTTCCCAGGGAGGTGCGTAAACACCTACCCAGTGTTTTCAGTGTCAAAAGCGATGAAGAGCCGTATATGATCAGCGCTACGCTGCCGCCAGTGGATGTGGTCATCCCCTTGGTGTGTCGGCAGGAGACCTTCGGCTACATCTTCATGGGCTACGACCATGCCAAGATGATGATCAGTGAGATCGAGCGAGAAGCGCTTGAGATCCTCGCCTCCCATTGTAGCCTCAGCCTTGAAAACGCTCTCACCTTTGAACGCTTACGGGTTCAAGGAGAGGAGCTGGTGATGAGCAAGAACAAGTTGGAGGCAATTTTCAATGGCATAGCAAGCCCCGTGTGCATGATCGATATTGGCTACACCATCATGGAGGCTAATACCGCAGCGCTGCTCTTCATCGGCCAAGAACGCACCTCGATCATTGGCACCAAGTGTTACGCCTCGCTCTTCGGGCGAACCCGCCCCTGTACCCATTGTCTTGGCCTCGATTGTATTCACACCGGTGCGATGCAATCTGAGGAAGCGGAGATGGGCGATAAGTACCTCTCCTTCCAATTTCACTCGGTTCCTGGCCAAAAGGTTTTCATTGAGGTCATCAGCGATATCACCGAGCATCGATTGATGCAGCAGGAGTTGGTGC
>JBAZCM010000035.1:0-18144 GCA_041654935.1 Sphaerochaeta sp.
TAGAACAAATGCCCCAACAGGTCTCAGCGATGATGCTCAACATCAGTGATAATCCGGTAGTGCTGTTGATGCTGGCCAACGTCATTCTGCTCATTGCTGGAATGTTCTTGGAATCCACAGCTGCAATTATGATTCTCACTCCAATTCTGTTGCCTCCTTTGATGGCTGCAGGGGTCAATCCTGTGCACTTTGGGTTGGTTATGGTCTTCAACCTGATGACTGGAATGATAACCCCTCCGGTTGGCATGAGTGTTTATATGCTCAGCCCAATCGTAGGTTTGCCAGTTGGAAAGGTGTTTCGTGCATGCTTGCCGTATCTGGCAAGTTTGTTGGTCGCCTTGATCGTCTTGACCTATATTCCACAAATTTCCTTGTGGTTGCCAACGTTGGTCTTTGGGTAAAAGAGGTATTTACGAATGAATAAGAGTTATTTTCATCGAGTTCAGAGCGAGACGCCCACTCGTTTTTGGATTAATAATCCGACAGTAGAGCAGGCAAAGCTTGCTATAGAGGCTGGTGCCATCGGGGCGACAACCAACCCTGCATATGTCTCCAAGCTCTTTGAGAGTGAGGAAGATTTTCAGGTAGTTCTCAACACTATCGACGAGTTGTTGCCAAGCGAATCTGACGATTCAATTGTTGCAGCAAGAGTGCAACAGGTGATGGTCAAACGTATTGCTCAGGTATTTCAGCCCCTTTGGGAAGAGAGCAATGGCCAGATAGGGTTGGTAACAATCCAAGGGGACCCACACCGTGAAACAGATGCTCAGCACATTATTGACGAAGGGTTGGAGAATATAGAAATCGCTCCGAATATCTGTATCAAGATTCCTGTAACCACCTGGGGCATCGATGCAATCGTGAAGATGGTTGAGCATGATATCCCCACCATGGCCACTGAAGTAATGGGCCTGAGCCAGGCAATTTCGATTTGTGAAGCATACCAGGCTGCCAGTGAAAGGACCGGTAAGACTCCACTTTTCTGGGTAACCCATATTACTGGAATTCTTGATGATCACTTCAAACGGGTAGTGGAACAACAAAATTTGGTGATTGATGAACGCCTCTTTGCCTATGCAGGATTGTCGATTGCAAAAAAACAGTATGCCTTGCTCAATGAACGTAGTTATCCTGGAATCTTCATCGGGGGAGGAGCGCGCAAGCTTGAGGATTTCACTGAATTAGTCGGTGGTAAATTAGATATTACCATCAACTGGAAGGGAACTGCTGATGTTTTGATCGGCGAAGATCGACCTGCTGATAAACGCATTGGTGTAAATCTTTCCGAAGAGGAGATCGAGCAGTTGAAAGCTACGCTACCTGATTATGCTCGAGCCATTGAACTCGATGGCATGACAGCCGATGAGTACTTTGACTATGGTGGTGTGGAGCTCTTCCGTACCGCTTTCCAAAAGGGATGGGATGAGCTGTTGGCTTTGATTGCAGAGAGACGGAGAAGTAAAAATGAGTGAGAGAACAAAACATAGGGGTAGCTTGTCCACAGATAAGCGTATCAGCAGAGCGAAAGGAATTGATCGAATAACACTGACCTATGACAAAGACAACATGATGTGCTACTTCTATCTCGACAAGGGATCGACGCTTGAATTGCACAGTCATCCCGAAAGCCAGATTGGTATCGTCATAAAAGGTCATATCCACTTCTTCAAAGAAGATGGAGAGGTCTTGGACTTACGAGCGGGCGATTCATATTACTTTGCCGCAAACGAAGCTCATGGTTCAAGAATCTTGGAGGACACAGAACTGATCGAATGCTTCTCCCCATCGAGGGACGATTATAAGGATTGATTGCCCTTTCTTGCTTTGAAACAAAGCAATTGCTATGATAGGTCTGCATTCAGAGAGGGAGATCGTTGGCATGGAAGACATATTTAAAATCCGGGAGAGCAGGCCATCAGCTGTTGAGTTGGTCATTGAAAAGATCAAGGAGCTGTTGATTGAGCAAAAACTTGCCCCCGGAGATATGATTCCCAACGAGACCTCTCTTGCAGAGAGCTTGGGTGTAGGTCGTGGAACTGTACGCGAAGCGCTGAAGATACTCTCTGCGTATGGAGTGGTGGAGATCAAGCAAGGCTATGGGACCTGCGTCTCAAGCGCTTCCAACAAGCGACTTTTCGACCCGCACCTTTTCCAGATTCTTGTCCAGGACCGCGATTATCACTCTCTGACTCAAGTGCGCCAGCTGTTGGAAGAGGGAGTGGTGAAGTTGGTCATTGAAAGTGCCAGCGACGAAGAATTGAAAAAGCTCGACCGCGCCATGAAAGCGTTCCAAGCTGAGATAGCAAAGCCCAATGCTTCGCGATCTCGAGCCGGCGAACTGGATTTGGCATACCATCGACTCTTAGGACGCCTCTGCCACAACAGCATCGTGCAGAACATCTATGACTTTGTTATTGAATTGTTCACCAAGACTATCAACCCTATTCACGATGGAGTGGGTGACGTGCATCATGATTTGCACCAAGCCATCATGAGTCGAGATGTGGAACGAGCAGTTGCCGCCGTCGATGAGCACACCAATATCTGGATCAGTGGATATCGCGCAAGTCAGAAGCGGCAACAGGCAGCAAAGTAATACTTTATCTCAAAATCTGCTAAGCAAGTACTTCACTTATCTCAGTTCTCCACATAGTGGACGCTCCCAAAGGAGATCTTAAGTATGACACTAAGCGCTCTAACTCTGATGAGGTGTGGCAAGAATTCGTGTAAAGAGGGAAACAAACCCAACAATTAGCGCCTTCGGAGACATGTTCATTCCGAACAGTCTTTTCTCCTTCTCTTGAAGTGCTCAGAGTAGGACTCTCAGATCTCTGCGAGGGCTTAGAGTTCTATCTCTGTATTACTCTTGAAGAACTCTCGCAATACCTTCTCTTTATTCCTTCTCCGCGCATATCGCAACATAGCTACTTGGTCGAGGTGATATTTAGAGAACATCATCTCAAATGTAGCAGGAAATTCTCCCTCGAAGAGGAGCAGATTCTTGTTTGCAAACATATCTATGATCAGTTTTTCCAAAGGAACTTGATGCGGTCCCTCCTGCGATTTTGGAGCTTCAGTGATCAGGCGGTCGACAATGATACTGTCGTGGGCACTGTAGTGAGCTACGTCTTGCTCAGTCGGCCGGTAGAGTACTTTCCCTGGTAGGATTTCGAACAACGATGAGAACACATACTCCACGCCCACTCTCTCAACCTCAAGATAAATCTGATTGCGTGCGATCAGGTGATTGAAGAATTCATTCAACCACGAGAGCTCCCATACACGAAAAGAGAGTAGGGGAAAGCGATCGTTCATGTATGCGATGACGTGCAGTGCTGCAGGTGAGTACACTCCAACAAAATGAGGTTTCTGCGGCCCCTCTCCAACAACTCTGTATTGATTGTGTCCTTCTCGCATGATCAAATGGTCACGCAGTAAGGTGCCGATTAACGCTCTGAGCTGGGTTTCTTTAAAAGAGGGGTCTACCCTGCACGCTGCCTGAAGGATTTGTTGTCTTGTGAACACCCATTTGGGTAACACACTCATTATTGACTCTTTCTTGAACGTTCTCTCCTTGTAGCATATATCGGCAATAATGCAGAATTTTGCCGATATGTCGATACGGTACGGTCTTTAATTCTCTGTCCGGTATGCATCCCAATCTTTAAAATGGAATTCGAAAGTACTCCAACCGCTTTTTGAATTGGTCTTGAGCGGTGAGTGCTGTATCTCGTAAATATTCACGTTCCGATTCCCATCGCGATAGCCCACGGTAATAAAAGGATTGTAGTTCCTCAGTGATGATGAAAGGGACGATTCGATGTTTGAGACACTCCTTAAAGAGAATGAGACGACCTATGCGACCATTGCCATCTTGGAAAGGGTGGATAGTCTCGAATTGGTAATGAAAATCCAGAAGATCATCGAGTTCTTTAGTGGTTTGGCTATGGTAATCGTTCAACAGGGACGTCATTGCATCTCTAACATCTTCAGGAGCTGTGGTATTAATTCCTCCCACTTCATTAGGTAGGCGCTTATATGAGCCGATGGCAAACCAAGGGATTCGTTCTGCACTGGTGCGCTGAAATAGTGTTTGATGAAGCTGTAGGATGAATTGTTCGGTGAGCAGATGTTCTGCACGCTCGATTATTGTATCGATACACCTGAAATGATTTGCAGCTACGATGATGTCATCGACGTTAATGGAAGAAGTGCTTGCAATTGTATTGGTTTCAAAAATATGTCGAGTTTGTTCCTCTGTAAGTCTACTACCTTCAATATGGTTGGAGTTGTAAGTCAGTGTTACTTGCGTTAAATGATAGATACCACCACGTATCTGATTTTTTTGCTCAGTGCGTAAACGCAGTAGTAATTGAGATGGCTTTGTAGAGCTTTCATTTTTTCGCAGTGGTTTTTCTGTATTCTTTGGAATTCTCCATATTTTGCCGTCGAGCCATGCTCCCTCCACCCGTCCTTGGGCACAATACCAGCGAACACTTCGTTCAGAAATATTCCAAAGCCTAGCTGCTTCTGAGACTTTTATATATTGGGTTTTATTCGGTTTCATTTTATCACCACGTTAAATTCTATCGGCAAAAATGTAAATATTCAATCTTAATAATCAAATATTGCCGATATTTTCAATCTAATTTCTAGAGGACATAGTGGGTACTCCGCCCATCTCCTTCCTGTCTGAATAGCCCCTTTTCACAAAGGTCCTTCAATTCACGGGTAGCGGTATCTTGGGAAACCTTACAAATCTTTGCGTATTTAGATGAGGTGAGTTTGCCCTCAAAGTTATCAAGGAATTTTGCTATTACTATATGTTGGTTGGGGGTAAGTGAATAAGGGGCAGCGCGCTGGTAGAAACGCTCTCGGCGTAGCACCTGCTCAACAATTTCTCGAGCACTTACCATGGAGCGAGAAAGACATCCGACAAACCATATAATCCATTCAGTGATATCAAGTGTTCCTTTTTGAGTCCGCTCAAGAGCTGCGTAGTAGGCCTGCTTCTCGTCGTTAATCTGTGATGAAATCGAATAGAAACGCCATTGAGTGCGCTCTGATCGAGTAAGTATATAATCGACAATAGCCCGGCCAATTCTACCGTTACCATCCTCAAAAGGATGGAGTGTTAAAACCCATAGATGGGCTATAGCGGCAGTGAAGAAGGGACGCTCTATCTTCTCTTGATTGATCCAAGAGAGGAATTGCTGTATGTGCTGCTCTAGTTCGATTGCTAGGGGAGCTTCGTAATGGATGATAGGTGTCGGACCAAAGCTTCTTGAAATAACTTGCATTCGCCCTTGTCTGTCGGTTCGCAGAGCGCCAGTGCTAATGGGAGTAAGTCCGCTATATCCAGCAGGAAAGAGGGCTCGGTGCCAAGAGAAGAGGCGCTCCAGGGTGAGAGGTTGGCTTGGGTGTTGTGTTGCATCAAGGCTCATCGCCACCACTGAATCGATGTGGTGGTCAATAACTGGATTCTCAACGTATGGGAGAGAGCGCTGTCGGGCTATTGAAGAACGTACTTTGAGAGGATCAAGCACCTCTCCCTCAATAGCGCTGGATGAGATGATCGAGTTGGCTTGGATCAGAAAGTCAGACTCCTCTTGTGCATCAAGGGAGAGATTCTCCATCATGCCAATGAGGTTGCCATGCAGATACACAGCCTCAGAAAAGTGAGGAAAGATTTTCTCCAAATCCCAAGTAAATGCTGGCCAATCTTTTTGTTCGTAGATATACATTTTTAATCTCTGCAATTTATGCGTAGATTATATGCGCTAATCTCCGCCTCACACAAGAGAGGACGCTTGATAAGAGACTATTCTTTTTGCTAGGGGATGATCACACCCTCTCCCTTAAATCCGTTTGCTTTGATAGTAAAGGGCCGATCACTTCTGACGTGGACAAAGTGGTCGGTTTGGCCAACTACCTCCATTTCGGATAGCCGGGAGAGTTCAAGATTGCCTGATCGATAGGATGGGTTGATCGTAAAGTAGATAGCCCCGAGGCTGGTCATGTTCTGAAAGAAGTGAGTTCCCTGGCTCGGCTCAACCTGGAAGTCTTTTAACCCAGTCTCAATGATTACCTTCGCCCGAGAGATCTGCGACCAGGCGACCGGAATCCCCAACCATGGGTCTGATGAGCCAAGCCTGCCTGCCACCAGAAGGATGTAGTCACGCTCCTCGAGGACCATCCGAGTATTGAGCTGTTCGAGTTCGCCGGCCATATCTGGCATCTTTGACGCATCGAAGGAATCGACCTTCAGATGGATAAAATCACTGATACCTTCAATCTTCCCGTTACCCATTACCACCGAGGATTGGACAACAGCTGCTTCTTTCTCCTCATCGCTGATTGCTACATCCCGCTCTTCACTGCCGATGGCGATGGGTCTGATCTGCAGAAGGCTGAACTCAGGTTTTTTTGGTGCTTTACGGTTGAGGTTGACGGCAAACTCAATCTCAACAGGCCTGCCCATGGCAAGGCTGCCCATGTGCAGGACATCACGGATGATCGCAGCCAAGGGGAAGGCGTTGTACTTGAGGATTCCATTGAAGGTGATGACCTTCATCCCCTCTGCTGATACTGCCTCGCTGAAGGCAGAGGAGTTCATATCCCATGTTGAGGCCACATATCGCAGCGCCTCGGGGTGCTGTTCTGCTTCGCTGAGATCCAGTAACAAGAGGTTCTCCAAGCCCCGCTCTCCGGTAGGATCAAAGCCATCCTCCATGCTTAAGGCGTAGAAGGTGCGCTGACTGCTGGATTGGTTGCCTCCCAGGTAATGGGCAGGGCGTTGAGGGAAGGTGGGGGAGAAGCGTAGGGCACTGCCGGCATCGACCACCGCCTTACCAAAACCAAAGCTCACAAGACCAACTCCATTCTCCGGTTTCTCACCTCCAAGGGGATAGTAGTTCAAAGAACGGGCCACGCCACTGGCATTAGGATACCAATAGGAGCCATGTTGGCTGCCGATGACCTGCTGGATGATGACGGCCATCTTCTCGTCCTCATGGAGGTGGTCGGTGGCTCGTGAGTACTCTTTTGCCCCGCGGAAGTAGGTCGATGCCCAAATTGATCGTACGGCGTCACAGAGCTCCTTCAGTCGTACTTCGTCACTACCACGGTTGGGAATCATGCACGTCATGTAGACACCAGCATAGGGTTGGTAGTGAGAATCTTCGAGGAGACTGGAAGATCGCACGCAGATCGGTTGGCTGATAGTGGCCACGATCTGCTTGAGGTTTTCGATCAAATCCTCGCTCAGTGGTTTAGAGAGGAAGATCTTCAAGAGCGTTTGGTCGCTCATATCACTGGTAGTGATCTCCTTCAGGCTATTCTCCTCGATGAAGCGAGTAAATTGATCGGTGGTTACCACAACGGTACGGGGTATGGAGAGGTACACGTCGGGATATTTTTGAGGAATCTTCGCTGAGCGCAATACCATATCGATAAACGCCAGACCACGGCCTTTTCCGCCAAGAGACCCTCCGCCAATACGGCTGAAGAAGAGGGTCTCATCATAGTTTTGGGGGCTGAACTGGGCGATGACACCCTTGGTGCGTTCGGCCCGGTAGTCGCGGATGATCTGGATAAGCTGGCTCTGCACCTCCGGGGCAGTGCCATGGGTTGGAATCTGTAGGTCCTTGATCTTGGCAGCAATCGTATAGAGTGATTGAGCGCGAAGCCAGCGACTGAACTCATTGCGACGGCAGTGAAAGTCAAAGCTGTCGACGGGGATGGTCGGCAGCATTCGCTGCAGATCACGCATTGTGTGGGAACGAGCAATTTCCACCATCGTTTTGGGGTCGCGGAAGATGAAAGGACCGAAGCCATAGTGGTCTGCCATGTAACGGTTCAATTCAACAAAGAGAGAGGAGCTGTTCTTCCAGATGAAGTTTGCCCCCAGTAAAGCACGACCCTCTTCATCCAAGAGATCACTACTGAGAACCAGGCAGGGTAGGTCAGGTTCCTGGGAGCGGACCATCTCAACGAGCTTCAGGCCTGCACGCTTGTCGTACGAGCCTCGGTGCAGGTATGCCATGTCAGTGATAATGCCCAAGGTGCTGTGTCGGTAGGTGGTATAGAGCTCTTCGGCCTCCTCAAAGGTACGGGCGAGGACAATTTTGGGTCGCCCTCGCATGCGTAGCGTCTTTCCCCAGTTGTTCAATGCCTCAAGGATTGCTGAGCGATTCTGCTGGATCAGACAGGTATACATCATGGGTAGGAAAGAGGAGTAGAAGCGCACCGAGTCCTCCACCAAGATAATTGTCTGCACATCGGCCACCGAGGTATCGTGGGCAAGGTTCATCTGGTCCTCGACGAGTTTGATCATCGCAAGGAAGATAGTAGGATCGCCCTGCCAGTAGAAGAAGTAGTCGATCGCCGGGCTATCTGAGCCCTTGATGAGTTTGTTGCGCCGGTGGCTGGAAGAGGGGGAGAGGACAATGACCGGCATCGATGGGTCTTGCTCTTTGATCGACTCAGCAAGGCTTTCGACCGACTCATCACCCAGGTCGAGCATGGCGATGACTAGCTCAAACTGCCGCTCCTCCATCATCCGAAGCGCCTCTTCACCCGATGAGGTGTGGCTGATCTTCGGTGGATTGCTCAATCCCAGCTGGGTGTACTCGATGTACAGTTCTTCCTCAACCCTGCCATCCTCCTCAAGGAGGAATCGGTCATAGTCATTACAGATCAAGAGCACGTTATATATATGGTTGAGCATTAAGTTGCTGAACGGCAGCCAGGTGGGGTCGAGGGTAAACATGGCTCGAGTGTATCATGCAGAAAGCCAATGTGGGTAGAAACTCCCCTCATTATAGCCAGTGGAAGAAGAATTTGTTATAAACGGCTCTGTTTGTTAGCAAAGTCACAAAAAGTTATTTTACAACATGCTTGATATGTAATTGACACAAATTGCATCACAGTCTACCCTGTGACAATGAATTTCCCGGGTAAGGAGACACCTATCTTATGTACAACCTTGAAACCTTAATGGAAGAAGTGGAGAGAAAGAACCCAGCCCAGCCTGAATTCCACCAGGCAGTAAAAGAGGTATTGCGTTCAATCATCGATACGGTCAACGAGAACCCTGTCTATGAAAAACACCGGGTCCTTGAACGGTTGGTGGAACCGGATCGTATCATCACCTTCCGTGTCGAGTGGGAAGATGATGGGGGAAACCTTCAGGTGAACCGTGGGTATCGCGTCCAATACTCCAACCTCCTCGGCCCCTACAAGGGTGGAATCCGCTTTCACTCCAGCGTGACACTGGGAACACTGAAATTCCTCGGATTCGAACAGACGCTGAAGAACAGCCTTACCACCTTGCCGATGGGCGGAGGAAAGGGAGGCAGTGATTTCAACCCCCGGGGTAAGAGTGATAATGAAATCATGCGCTTCTGTCGCTCCTTTATGACTGAATTGGCCAAGTATATCGGTCCGACTGTCGACGTGCCCGCTGGGGATATCGGAGTCGGAGCTCGAGAGATTGGCTACTTGTATGGTCAGTACAAGAGAATTCGTAATGAGCACACCGGAGCGATGACCGGCAAGGGTGTTGGGTACGGAGGATCTCTTATCCGACCTGAGGCTACAGGCTTTGGAGCGCTCTACTTTGGTCAAGCGATGCTCGCTACCAAGAACGACTCTTTGGAGGGAAAGCGAGTTGCCGTCAGTGGGTTTGGTAACGTAGCTTGGGGCGCAGTAATGAAAGCAAGCCAGCTGGGTGCGAAGGTTGTCACTATCAGCGGACCCGATGGATACATCTACGATGAAGAGGGTGTTGGCACCCCTGAGAAATGGGCGTACATGACGCTCTTACGCCTCTCCAATAATGACGTGGTCGCCCCCTATGCCGAGAAGTTCGGTGCCAAGTTTGTTCCCGGTCGCAAGCCTTGGGAGGTTCCTGTCGATCTCGCTCTTCCCTGTGCAATCCAGAATGAGCTGAACCTTGATGATGCGAAGGCCTTGGTTGCTAACGGAGTTAAATACGTGATTGAGGTCTCCAACATGGGGTGTCGCACCGAAGCGCTTGATTACTTCATTGAAAACCGAATTCCTTTTGCCCCAGGTAAAGCAGCAAATGCCGGCGGCGTTGCAGTCAGTGGCCTTGAGATGAGCCAGAATGCTAGCCATATCTCCTGGAGCGCTGAAGAGGTTGACGCAAAGCTGCACCAGATCATGGAAAAGATCCACGCATCCTGTGTTAACGAAGGAACACTGGAGGATGGATATATCGATTATGTGAAGGGAGCGAACATCACCAGCTTCAAAAAAGTCGCCGATGCGATGGTTCAATTAGGTTATTGAGCAAAAATATCTAAAAGAGAAGGCCTCCCAGTTGGGAGGTCTTCTTCATGGCGGACACTAGGTACACAGCATTTAAGAGGGTTTACACACACTGTGTGCAGTAGCAGCGGATAAAATAGTGCTGTGAAGGTGCTCATCAAAGAGAGGCTTCTTCCCTTATTAGATAAGGAATTGAAGCGATTGATGGGTAGATTTTCCTTGTCGTCCAAGCACGATTTATCAGAGTGATAGCTGATTTCTACAAAACCTATATAACACTATATGTAGCGTACTTGACTCTTATGTGCGCTATAAATGCTGTATTTGGACCTTGTCATCGGTATGTCTTCGTGCTATGGTGAACGAAGGTCGTCATACGATTTCACGAGTATATATTTCGAAACATAGCCATTGAGACAACATAAATATTGAGGGTGCACATGAGTTCAGCCAAGAATGCTTTGAGTACGTTAGGTCGCAAAATTTTCCTTGACCGCTACGCACTGAAGGATGTAAAGAAAGAGTCGCTTAGCGTAGGCGATATCGTCGTCGCCGTAAGTAATCCAGCAACTGGACAGCGGGAAATAGGGACCGTAACCACCTTAGGTGAAGGTGATGAGATCACCGTTCTCCTTGATGATGGGATGGTTCTGAATGTAAAACGTGAAGACGTTGATAAGCCACTGGAGACCGACCCGGCACAGATGCTTGGCCGAGTAGCCAAGGGCATCGCTGCCGTGGAGAAGAAGGCGAAGCAGGCCGAATGGGAGAAGGAGTTCGGCTGGCTTTTGCAGGATTGGAAATTTGTTCCTGCCGGCCGAATCCTTACCGGTGCAGGCACCGACCAGAACCTTACCTACTTCAACTGTTATGTCATTCCCTCCCCTAAGGACAGCCGTGGAGGTATTATCGCCTCACTGGGACAGATGACTGAGATCATGAGCCGCGGTGGCGGGGTGGGGATGAACATCTCCTCGTTGAGGCCACGACACAGCTATGTGAAGGGCGTCAATGGCCGATCCAGTGGATCGGTGAGCTGGGGCGGGCTCTTTAGCTTTGTCACCGGCTTGATTGAACAGGGGGGGTCCCGCCGCGGAGCGTTGATGTTGATCCTCAACGACTGGCACCCGGACATCCTGGACTTCATCAACAGCAAGCGTGAGATGGGTAAGATCACCAACGCCAACATCAGCGTAGGTATCAGCGATGCCTTTATGGATGCGGTGAAGAGTGACGGTGATTGGGAGACTTGCTTTCCGGATACCTCTGATCCTCACTACAACAAGGAGTGGGACGGGGACTTGGACAAGTGGAAGGCTGCAGGACGCAAGGTCATCGGCTACCGCAAGTACAAGGCTCGGGAGATCTGGGACGCTATCGTTGAGAGTGCATGGGCGAGTGCTGAGCCCGGTGTTTTCTTCATCGATCGCTATAACCAGATGTCCAACTCCTACTACTACTCCTCGATTCTCTCCACTAACCCGTGTGGTGAGCAGGGCCTTCCTCCTTGGGGAGTCTGTAACCTTGGGGCGATCAATCTCAGTCAGTTCGTACAGGACAAGCAGGTCCTCTACAAGGAGCTCGGTCGTGCTGTGCGCGCAGCTGTCCGCTTCCTCGATAACGTGATCGACGATACCCCGTACTTCTTCGAAGAGAATGAGCAACAGCAGAAGAGTGAGCGACGTATCGGCCTTGGTACAATGGGTCTTGCCGATATGCTTATCAAGATGGAGCTCGCCTACGGAAGCGATCAATCACTAGCCTTCATCGACGAACTCTTCAAGTTCATCTGTATTGAGGCATATGAGGAGTCCAGTGACTTAGCCCTTGAGAAGGGAAGCTTCCCCCTCTTTGATGCTGAGAAGCTGCTCCAAAGTGGCTTCATGCTACAGCTTCCTGAAGAGTTGCGCGAAAAGATTCGCCGCCAGGGCCTGCGTAACGTAACACTGCTTACCCAAGCGCCGACCGGCACTACCGGTACGATGGTGGGAACCTCCACCGGTATTGAGCCCTACTACTTCTGGGAGTGGGAGCGAACCGGGCGGATGGGAACGAACATTGAGCGTGTGCAGGTCTATGAGGATTGGGTCAAGGAGAATCCTGGCCAACCCAAGCCTTCTTACTTTGTCAGTGCAATGGACCTTGCCCCTGAAGGACACGTGCGCGTACAGGCAGCAATCCAGAAGTGGGTCGACTCCTCGATTTCCAAGACAGGCAACACCCCTCGTGAATATACCGTCGAGCAGACCGGTAAGCTCTACGAGTTGTTGTATGACCTGGGATGTAAGGGTGGGACTACCTATCGTGATGGATCTCGGGACACCCAAGTACTCACCGTCAAGAAAGAGGAAGAAGAGACCAAGGCTGAACCGGTTCGCATCAGCGAGCCAAAGAGCCGAGTCCGCTCGACAGTGCTGCACGGAACCACCTACCGCAAAGCCACTCCGATTGGCACTGCCTACATCACCGTCAACTGCGATGGACCGGAGCCAGCTGATATCTTTGAAGTCTTCATCAATGTGGCGAAGGTCGGCAGTGACGTAGCTGCAGATGCGGAAGGACTCGGGCGGCTGATCAGCTTGATCCTTCGCATGCCCAGCCCCCTTAATCCTACCCAACGTGCCCAGGCGATCATTGCCCAGCTCAAGGGTATCGGAAGTGGACGCTCGATGGGCTTTGGTAAGAATCGGGTGATGAGTCTTCCTGACGCTGTGGCACAGGTGCTGGAACAACACCTTGGATCCTCCAACGGAAATGGCCAACTGGCCAGCGGACTTCCGGATGAAGAGGATGAGGAGGATGACACCTTACAACTCGATCTGGGCCTATCAAGTGCCCAGAGCGTAACACCAGATATCTGCCCGGTATGTGGCAACGTGACCTTCGTGAATATTGAAGGGTGTAAGAAGTGTTTCTCCTGTGGATACAGTGAGTGTTGAGCTTCGTAATCTTAACAAAAGACCCCGTCGTAATGACGGGGTTTTTACTTGAGAAATACTCGGTTCAACTCTATTGTGCACAACCTGCCTTTTCCGAGTGAAATACTAGCTAAGAGAATACCCGTCAAGGAAATCTTTTTTTGTGCATGTTGCAAATAATGCCATATTGGTCTATCATTGGTTCTTGGAAAATTCCGCGTAGAATTTTCGGTTATGTCGTGCAATTAGACGACCACTTCTTGGTCGTTTCAAATACTGTTTTATGGAGTGCCAACATGGGTAACAAACAAAGGGTTACTATTGACGGAAACACCGCTGCTGCGCATATAGCCTATGCCTTCAGTGAGGTGGCCGCAATCTATCCGATCACCCCTTCTTCTCCGATGGGAGAGCTTGCTGACGCTTGGCAGAGCGTCAATCGTAAGAATCTATGGGGCAAACCGGTAGAGGTCGTTGAAATGCAGAGTGAAGCCGGTGCTGCCGGTGCTGTCCACGGCTCTCTTGCCGCCGGTGCTATGACCACCACCTTTACCGCAAGCCAGGGATTGCTTCTGATGATCCCCAACATGCATAAGATTGCCGGAGAGATGATTCCGACTGTCTTCCACGTCTCGGCTCGAAGCCTTGCAGCCCAGTCGCTGTCAATCTTCGGTGACCACTCAGACGTAATGAGCTGCCGCAACACCGGTTTTGCCATGACCGCAGCCAACAACGTCCAGGAAACCATGGACCTTGCCCTCGTTGCCCACTTGGCCACCCTCGAAGCCCAGGTTCCTTTCCTCAGCTTCTTCGATGGTTTCAGGACCAGCCACGAACTCTCCAAGGTTGAAGAGATCTCCTACGATGAGATCAGAGGCCTTGTCAACGAAGAGCACGTACGCCGCTTCCGTGACCGCGCAATGCGCCCCGAGAAGCCGATGCTTCGCGTAGCAGCTCAGAACGAGGACGTTTACTTCCAGGGTCGTGAGACCGTCAACCCCTACTACGATGCACTCCCTGAGATGGTGCAGAAGTACATGGACAAGGTTGCTAAGCTCACTGGCCGTGCCTACCACCTCTTCGACTACGTCGGAGCAAAGGATGCCACCGAAGTGGTCATCATCATGGGTAGTGCCGCTGACACCTTTGAGTGGGCAAGTGACTACATCAACAAGAAGGGTGGAAAGACCGGTGTTCTGAAGGTTCGCCTCTATCGCCCGTTCAGTGCCAAGCACTTTGTCGCAGCCCTTCCAGAAAGCGTCAAGCGTGTAGCAGTCATGGACCGCACCAAGGAGCCCGGCTCCCTCGGTGAGCCACTCTACCAGGATGTCATCACCGCTCTGAGCCAGATGGATCGCAATGGTATCAAGGTCATTGGTGGTCGCTACGGTCTTTCCAGTAAGGACTTCACCCCAACGCACGCCAAGGCAGTCTTCGACCACCTCGCAGGCGAGGCCTTCAGCAACTTCACCGTTGGTATCAACGATGACGTTACCGGTCGCTCGATTCCCATCAAGGAGCGGATCAACGTCGTTCCTGAAGATGTCGTCTCCTGCATGTTCTGGGGTCTGGGCAGTGACGGAACCGTCGGTGCTAACCAGAACTCCATTAAGATCATCGGTGACAACACTGACATGAATGCCCAGGCATACTTCTCCTACGACTCCAAGAAGAGTGGTGGAATCACAGTCAGTCACCTGCGTTTCGGCACCAGCAGCCTGAAGATGCCCTGGCTTGTCGACCATGCCGACTTTGTCGCTTGTCACAACCCAGCATACATCGGCCGCTACGACATGCTCGGACCGCTGAATGAGGGCGGAGTCTTCCTGCTTAACAGCCAGATTCCTTCCGATGAGGTCTTCTCACACCTCACCCGCAAGATGCAGGAGCAGATCATCGAGAAGAAGATTCGCTTCTACAACATCAACGCACTTGAGATTGCTGAGAACGCAGGCCTCGGGACCCGAATCAACACTGTCATGCAGGCTGCCTTCTTTAAGATCAGTGAGGTCCTTCCTGAGAAGCAGGCCATTGACCTGGTCAAGCAGTACATCCATGACACCTTCATCACCCGGGGTGAAGAGATTGTTAAGAAGAACTGGGTTGCCGTAGACGGAGCAAGCGATGCTCTGCACCAGGTGGTTATCCCAAAGACGATCACCGAAAGCTACGAGCCCAAGCGCCTCGTACCCGATGATTCCAACGATTTCGTTCAGAATATCGTTGAGAAGATCATGCACCTTGAAGGCAATGAGATCCCAGTCTCCCAGATGTCCTTCGATGGCACCCTGCCTACCGCAACGGCAAAGCTGGAGAAGCGTGGCGTAGCCCCCTTCATCCCCCATTGGATCGCAGAGAACTGCATCCAGTGTAACCAGTGTGTCCAGAGCTGTCCGCACGCCGCCATCAGGGCAAAGCAGATCGATCCTGCTGACCTGAAGGGAGCACCTGAAACCTTCAACGTCCTCAAGTCGATCTCCAAGAACGATCGCGACCTACAGTACAAGATCCAGGTGTACACCGAGGACTGTCAGGGTTGTGGCGTCTGTATCGAGACTTGTCCGAGCAAGGAGAAGTCCTTGGTCTTCAGCCCAATCGCCGTCGAGCGTGAGGCCGGTGAAGTCGCAAACGCCGAGTTCTTCGAGGACCTTCCCTACGACGTGCTCGATGGATCAGCACTTACCACCCTCAAGGGCATGCAGTTCAAGCAGCCGCTCTTTGAGTTCAGTGGCGCCTGTGCCGGCTGTGGTGAGACTCCGTACGTCAAGCTTGTCTCCCAGATTTGTGGTGAACGCATGGTCGTTGCAAACGCAACCGGCTGTTCCTCGATCTATAGTGGAACCTTCCCGACCACCCCGTACACCGTACGTCAGAGCGATGGACAAGGTCCTTCATGGGGTAACAGCCTCTTTGAAGACAACGCCGAGTATGGGTTGGGTATGCGTCTTGCTATCGACAGCAACCGCGAACAGCTTCGCCTTTACATCGACCAGCTCTTCGCAATGGGCACCACCGATGCACTGAAGAGTGCCATCGAGGCTTCCCTTGCAGTTTGGGAGGATGCCGGCGATGAGGCTAACGAAGCCCAGAAGGTCGTCAAGGCAGCTCTCGCCGATGCTATCGCCGCTGCAAAGAGTGACGAAGAGAAGGCACTGCTTGCCAAGATCGATGAGCTGAAAGACTACTTTGCTGACAAGGTTGTCTGGATCATCGGTGGAGACGGATGGGCCTACGACATCGGATTCGGTGGTGTAGACCACGTTCTGGCCAGCGGCCGCAACGTAAACATCCTGGTCCTCGATACCGAGGTGTACTCCAACACCGGTGGACAGGCCTCCAAGGCTACTCCGATTGCAGCAGTGGCGAAGTTCGCTACCGCAGGTAAGGAGATTGGCAAGAAGAACATGGGCTTCATGGCAATGACCTACGGTCACGCA
Organism: Sphaerochaeta sp.; assembly: GCA_041654935.1. Taxonomy (GTDB): domain Bacteria; phylum Spirochaetota; class Spirochaetia; order Sphaerochaetales; family Sphaerochaetaceae; genus Sphaerochaeta. The sequence continues at coordinate 16,649 of JBAZCM010000035.1, forward strand.
TATGTTGCCTCGATCTCGATGGGAGCCAACCGAATGCACACCCAGCGTGCGCTGATGGAAGCTGTCGCCCACAAGGGACCGTCGATCGTCTTCGCTTACTCTCCCTGTATCAACCATGGTATCAACATGCGTTACAGCCAGGTTGAGATGAAGAACGCCGTCGAGTGTGGCTACTGGCCTCTGTATCGCTTCAACCCTGCCCTCGAGGAAGGAAAGCGATTCAGCTGGGATGCCCGGCCGATCAAGGGTGACTTCCAACAGTTCATCAAGGGTGAGACCCGGTACAAGTCCTTGTACAAGACGAACCCTGAGAACGCTGAAGCACTCTTCGCCCGTGCCGAGGAGGATGCACTCAGACGCTGGAACTTCTACGAGAAGATCGGGCCTTTGATGTAAGCCAAATCAACACAACAAACCATGGGGGCTGCCGTTTGGCAGCCCTCAATTATTCAATCCAATCGATGATGCTTTTCGAGCCGAAGAGTAATGCCCGTCTCAGTAACCACTCTTCTCACTCTGTGGATATAGTAAAAACTCTCTGACAAATAAGATTGACCCTCACACTCAGGCAAGGGTCGAAAAATGATAAAGTCCCTGAATGGAGCTTACTGCTTGGCCATCTTGCGGAAGGTGGCGCTGTTTTGCATCAGGTCATCATAGGTACCATGAGAGACGATGTTGCCATCTTTCATCATATAGATGACATCACAGTTCTGCACTGTGGAAAGGCGGTGGGCAATCATAATAACCGTACGATCTTGAGAGGCACTCTTGATGGCGTCCATGACCTCAGTCTCAGTAATGCCGTCTAGTGAACTGGTTGCTTCATCGAGGACAAGCACCGGAGGATTGTCATAGAGGGCACGCGCGAGGCCGATGCGTTGGCGTTGGCCTCCGCTGAGCCTAATTCCTCGTTCTCCGATAACCGTATCATATCCATCCTTCATCTGGCCTGTGATGAAGTCATCCATCGCTGCAATCTTGGCGGCAGCGATGACTCGCTCTCGATCAATCTCAGAGTCCTTCAGACCAAATGCTATGTTGCGTTCCACCGTATCATCGCTGAGGAAGATATCTTGGGGTACATACCCGATGGTTTGTTGCCAGCGGCGTACAAGGTCTCCCTCAATCTTCTGCCCATCGACCAAGAGCTCACCTTCCTGGGCAACTAACAGGCCGAGGATGATATCGATAAGGGTGGTCTTTCCGCTTCCCGTCGCTCCTACAAAAGCGACGGTCGTATTCTTCTTGATAGTGACCGATACCTGGTTGAGGACGGCAATGGAGGTTTCAGGATAGGAGAATTTAATCTCTTTGAGCGCTACCGAATCGTTGAGATCCATCGGCTTTGCCCTGCCCGGTCCCTTGGTATCCTTTTTGTGGATCAGATCATCGTAGAGGGTGTCCAGGATCGGCTGGTTGAAGTAGATGGAGGTAACAGAGCCAAAGATTGCCTGCATTGCCGGCAAGAGTCGGTAACCAGCGAAGGCAAAGAG
>JBAZCM010000036.1:0-17628 GCA_041654935.1 Sphaerochaeta sp.
GTGGGGACGAATACTTTTGTGACAATCGAAGGACTCAAGCAACAGAACCTATTCAGTCCCCCTGAATTGGCCTGGGATGAGAGGAAACCAGCATGAAGTCACTAACTTGCAAAAACAGCCTTTTGATATCGGTGATAATGACATCGGGCTTGAACTCCTCAACAAGCTCAAGGGCCTCGATACCATTGCCTGCCTCGCCTACAACGGTAAACCCATAGTCTTGCCATGGGGTCTTGGCGCGGATTCCCTCACGGACCGCACTCTCATCATCGACCAAGAGGATCGTGTAAGCCATATCCCAATGGTAGGGCTAAAGGGCCGATTGTGCAAGAAAATCAGCCCTTATCCCATCGCTCGAACATCACTCGGGTAGATCGGTCCATCTCCTCCATGAAGGCGGAGGTGTGTTTACGAATATAGTAGTAGTCAGCAAGGGTGGCTGAGTTGTTATAGGGCAGTGCCCCGACTTTGCGTCGCTGCTCTTCATGCTCTTTATAGGCATACTCGAGCCGCTTGAGGGAGAGGTCCTCATATTCGTTGGGCATGAAGATAGTGTCAGCAGGGCAACGTGGGCTTGTTTTTGCTTGACGTCCCTCCTTAGGATAGCCGAAAATCAACATCGTAGCTGGGATGGTGAACCTCTTCAGTGAGAGAAGGTCTCTGACCTCTTCGAAGTTTTCGATGATGTCGCCGATGTAGCAGGAGCCTAAGCCAAGAGCTTCGGCTGCGATGACAGCATTCTGTGCTGCTATGATGGCATCTTGCATGGCAAGGTGCAGATCTCCCATTCCAGGGTCTCGGTACGAGACGATGGAAGCCTCTTCTGCCCGCTTCACAGCACCACTTTGTACAAAGTAGTTGACCCACTTCTGTACGTCGGCAAGAAAGACCCAGACAACAGGGGCCTTGGCAATCATGGGCTGATCATCACAGAGGACAGCGAGTCGATCCTTTTTGGCCTGGTCAGTAACTTCGATGACTGAGTAGAAAGCCATGTTGCCTGCAGTCGGAGCGCGAAGAGTTGCCTCTTTGAGCGCACGAAGGGTCTCTTCGGTGACCGGACGATCACTGAAGGAACGTAAAGAGCGGCGTTGGTGGATGAGTTGTAGCGTTTCTTGCATGGTTGCAGTATAGGGAAAACTCAGCGGTTCTTCCAGCATTGATATACACACCATAGATTTTAGGCTATCCTGAGGTCATGCGTACTGTTCGAGCCTATCGATGGAGATGGATGATTCTACTCTCCTTGATACTCTTGGTCATCTCGGCGCAGAGCCAGTGGCTCACCGTCTCTCCGGTGGGACGGGTCGCTGACTCCTTCTATGCAGGACAGCTGAAACTACGCTACTCAACTCCTGCAGATTTATTGTCGCTCTTGTACTTGCTGGTCTTCATAGCAATGAGTGTGCCAGCTTCATTCTTGCTCCATCGCCTCGGAATTCGCTGGGTAGTCTGGATAGCGGGTGGCCTCATCATCTTCGGCTCATTGACCAAGGCGCTGTACGTAGCAGATCTTCGTTTTGTCCTCTTCGGCCAACTCTTTTTAGCCATCGGTCAGACGCTCGTCCTCGTCTCAATCACTGAAATTGTCTCGCGGTGGTTCCCTGTTCGCGAGCGGGGAATGGCTGTGGGGCTCGTCAGTACAAGCCAATATTTCAGCCTGGCCTTGGTGATGATCGTCAGTCCACTGTTGGTGGTCATCCGCAGTGGAGACCCGGCTTGGGGGAAAGGCTTTGAGGAGATGATGCGCTTTTGGGGTGTCTTCAGTTCGGTCTTCGCCCTGATTCCTGCATTCTTGATCCGTGAGAACCCTCCCACCCCCTCATCGCACTATCCGAGTACCAATCCCAGCTACTTGGCAAGCTTTCGACCACTGGGCCTCAATGCATCACTACGGGGCTTGTTGATCATCTTCTCCATCGGATGGGGGGTGCTGATGACCCTCTTCATCAAGATTGACCTGATCAGCGACACGTTGGGCATCTATGACTCAAACGGTGTTCTTGGTATTGCCCTGCTTGGAGGCGGTATGGTGGGAGCTGCAACCCTGCCACTGCTCTCAGACCGATTCCGTCGTCGCAAGCTGTTTTACTTTCTCTGCAATGTAGCCTCGATTCCGGGCTTCATTCTGCTGATCTTCAGTGCCCAGATTGGACAGGTCATCGGAGGGACGACCCTCATCGCCATCATTGGCTGTGCGATTATTGGCTTATCATTGCTTGCAGCCATTCCGATTGGCACCCAATATGCTGCCGAGCTTGGTGCCGGAGTAGGTGAGGAGGTTATCCAGAGCCTTCTATTACTCTTCAGCCAAGGCGCTTGTGCCCTAATCCTTTTAGTTACCTTAGTCACCCGAAACCTCGATTCAGCACCGCTTCTCTCATTCCTCGGCGCACTCTTGGCCGCCTCGATGGTCGGCTCTGCCTTTCTCAAGGAGAGCACGATGATCATCACCGAGGACGAGCGGCTCAAAGAGGCAATCGAGGTGGAGATTGTCCATCTCCAGTAGTGTAATTAGACAGCTTTAGGGGTAAGGGTCCCGCTCCAATTATCAAAGGAGTGGATGCTCTCCAGTGGAAGGCGTACCCGAGTACCGTGTTCGCTTTGCAGGTGAACATCAGTGAGATGCTCGTCGCTTCCCGGATAGCCGAGGATTAAGAGGACCAATAGTGAGTCCTCCTGAGGAATCTCCAAGACAGCTTTGGCATCCTGGGCTTTGAAACCGGCAATTGGATGGACATATAGGCCTTCACTGACCGCCTGGATCTGCAGCGCCATCGTTGCCATCCCTACATCAAAAGGTGCATAGAGGCGCTCATCGAGCTTTAGTCCCCACTCATTGTTGGTAACCACTGCAATGATGGCCGGAGCCTTCTTGGCCCAGTAGTTGCCCCGTGAGAGAGTGCTTTTGACCGCTTCGAGCTGGGCCGGGTCAGTGATCGTAATAAAGCGCCAAGGCTGGTTATTGGCGCCACTGGGTGCGGTTTGTGCTGCCTCGATGAGTCGAAGCAGCACGGATTTTTCGATTGGTTCTTCGCTGAGGGCACGGTAAGCCCGTCGGTTGGATATCGCTTGTAGCACAGTATGATTCTCCTTCAGTACACCTGAAGATACTAAGATACCGGACAATCGGAAAGAGTTAGCTATAGGAAATGTTGGCAAGTTCTTTGGCTTCTTTGCCAGTAATTTGCTCGACAGTAAGCATCAAGCCGATTGCCTTGGTGCAAGAGCGTACCTTTTGACGGCGCTCGGCAAGCGGACGGTCTGCACTGTATTTATCACAGAATGCATCGAACGCCTCTGTCCACCGTTCACCTTCAATCGGTTTTATAGTGCCAAAGACGATTACTGAACGAAAGAGGGAAGTGTAGAGTTCGCTAACCACCTCATCGCGTTCGATGACCGTGAAGGAGGCGGCGGGGTGTGAAGCAATAGCCAAGAGCTTCTTACCCTCAGTAGCACAATGAAAGTACAGATTGCCCTCATACAGGACATAGTTGAGGGGTACGCCATAGGGGAGCCCCTCCTCATCGATGAGGCTAAGCACCCCGCTACTAGCGTGCTTGAGAATTTCGAGGCTCGCCTCTTGGTCGAGCTGTTGTTGATGACGGCGCATCACAGACATAAAAAAACGGGGACGACGATGTCCGTCTACCCCGCTTGTATCCCAACGCTACGATCAGTCGAGGGGAGAAAAGTCAGACTGAGGAGCTCCGCAGAGAGGGCAAACCCAATCCTCAGGAAGATCTTCAAAGGCTGTTCCTGCTTTGACACCGTTGTCCGGATCACCCACTGCTGGATCGTAGACATACCCGCAAAGATTACACTCATACTGTTTCATGTGTCATTCCTCCTAGAAAAGAAGCATACCTGCAAAATGGGCAATGAGCAAGATAAATTATTCAGAAAGTCATTTTACCTGTCCCGGAGCCTACAATCTGCAGTTTTTGTAGGTTGTGTATCAAAAATGATACATACTCTAGCCTACCAGAAAAGAGCGCATGGAGGACTCATGACAGCAGGGCGGACGCTCCTATTGTTCGTAGAGGTTGAGAATCTTGGTCAGTCGTTTGGTAAAACGATCTCTGAAGGACTTGGGGCCAAGGATTTCCACCGAGTCCCCGCATTGGATGATGCGCAGGTACAGTTCGATTGAATTCTCTACATCCATATTGCAAATCATCGAGCCATCCTCAAGCTTCTCAAAGACCGGTTTTCCATGGACCACCGTCCGAAAGGCATTGAGTGCGCTGCGCTCCTTCATCTTCAGGCTAAGGGGAATCATGTCGATTGAATCATATCGGCCCTGCTCAGTGGGGAACTTAAAGGGCTTGAGGTTGTCGGGGATGGTGTAAGTCTCGTTGAGGATCGTCGCATCGGTGATCGTGGAGATATCGATGGTGATAATCTCGGTGGTATGGCGCAGTCGTCCAGTCACGCTAATGGGCTTACGGCCACCACTATCCTCCTCTCGGAAGCCGATGAAGTAGGGGGCGAGCTCGGTTTCAATCGGATCAAAGCCCTTGAGGCTTTGCACTACCTTGACGATTCGTCCACTGACCCAGCTGTCGATGAGGACCTCAAGGATAGCATTGAACTGTGAGCTCTCCTTCTTCTGTTGCAGGCGCACATCGATCTGCTCGGCCAGCGTTACCAAGTTATCGCTGATCTTCGGTGCATAGGAGCGCATATTCAGCGCGATTTTGCGTAGACCACTGGCCAGGTGTGGATTTTGAAACTCAGCGGTGTTGGCAAGCATCTCAGCGCTGAAGTTGAATGCAAGGCTCTCATAGACCGAGAGGGCGATATTCTCGTCTTCGAGGCGACCGCGAATCTTAATGAGGCTGTTCTCCTCATAGATGTCGATGAACTCCTTCAGTTGGTCGACGTATCGACTGATTGTCGAACGATGGACCCCAAGGCGTCGGGCGATTTCTGCCCTCCTGAGTCCCTCTGGATGGGAGTGCAACAATAGTTGTAGTTGCGCCACTCGTTCACCTTTCATGCATTCCCTCCGTTTTTTGCATCAAACTGCAACAAAATTTAGCTTAGTATACCATGGACAGACCCTCTGGCAAGCAAAACTATTGCGGTTGCAACAACCAGGTTCTTGTTTGTTGCTTTTTCGAATGGTACGATCGGGATATGGAAGATCGACTGACAAAAATGGAAGTGAAAATCTCCTATATGGAGGAGACGATCACCACCTTGGATTCGGTGGTGACTGAGCAAGCGCAGGAGTTGACTGCCTTGAAGGCACGCCTGAGCCAGATCGAGAAACGAATGGCCGAGATGGTGGAGGAGGCGCATGGTGGCCTCCCAGAAAGTGAGCGGCCACCACACTATTGAGTTAGACGAAGAGGTTTATCTTGCTCTCGCTGGCTGCCCCCATATAGGTGGCAACACCGCCAATTTCAATACCTTCAACCAATTCGCTTGCGCTGATGCCCATGATGTCCATCGACATCTGGCAGGCGACCATGCGTACCCCACTGCGTTTTGCATCGTTGTACATCGCCTCAAGCTGATCGACCTTCTTACGGGTCATCCGCCTCTTCATCATGCGCGCCCCGAGTCCTCCCATATTCATCGATGAGAGGCCGAGCTCTCCCATGCCGTTGGGAAGCATGGCGCTGAACATCTTGCCCATGAAGTCTTTGCCCGGGGCTTTCGCTCCTTTTTTACGGAGGATCGACAAGCCCCAGAAGGTGAAGAACATTGTCACCGGCTTTCCGGTCGCAACGGCTCCGTTTGCCAGTACGAAGGAGGCGAGCGCCTTATCCAAGTCGTTGGAGAAGACGATGAGAGTCGCTCCATTGTCAGGGTCACAGATCGCTGGCTTCTTTCCACTTGAGTCGGGCATATCACAGAGGGCGCTACTGCCCTTACTGATCGTCGCCTCGATGATCCCCTCTTCGGTAGTGAGGGCAACCAGGTCGTTTCCGGTGAGCTTGCACCATGCCTGCACATCGACACCAAAGCCTGGGTCACTGGCTCGGACGGTGATATGATCTCCCTCCTCAAGGTTGTCGATCTCCCGCTTCAGGCGGACGATAGGTCCTGGGCACTGCAGTCCGATTGCATCGATTTTGTGACTCTTGAAAGAAGCTCCCCGACGCCTCGGCGATCCATCCTCATGGAGGTGGCTGATGCCTCCTACCGGCTCCTTGAGGACAACAAGCCCGCCGTTGGCGAGAATGGCGCGCTCGCGCATAGCGCTATCGTAGCTCTTAAAACCACCAAGGAGGTTCTTTACCTGGGTATATCCGTTTTGCAGAAGTATCCGCTCAGCTAGGTAGCCGCGCAGTCCCATATGACAGTTAAGAACAATTTGGCGGTCTTTAGGGACCTCCTTGAGACGAGTTCGTAGTTCGGTATTGGGGATATTTACCGCCCCCTCAATCGCTCCGAGCTCAAACTCCTCCTCACTGCGTACATCGAGGATGAAGGCACCCTCCTTACGAAGCTGCTCTGCCTCCTGCCAGCTGACTGTGTCGCTGTAGCCTTCCAGTACGTTGGCAGCGATGAAACCCACCATGTTCACCGGGTCTTTGGCGCTGGAGAAGGGCGGAGCGTAAGCCTGTTCAAAGTCGGCCAAGTCGTAGACAGTGCCCTCTTTACCGATGAAGGCACTGATGACGTCGATGCGTTTATCAACGCCGTCAAAACCTACTGCCTGAGCACCCCAGAGTTTGCCACTCTTAGGGTGGTAGAGGACCTTCAGCGTCAGTTGTAGACTCGCTGGATAGTAACCGGCGTGGTTACCCGCATGCGTCTCCGCTGCTCGATAGGGTAGCTTTGCCTCTATGAGGCCTTTTTCAGTAAGACCGGTGGCAGCGACGGTCATGTCGAAGATCTTGGCAATGGAGGTAGCAAGCGTTCCCTTGTAGGGGACCTTGTTGCCATCGATGATTGCGTCGGCGCAAAGGCGCGCCTGCTTGTTTGCAGGTCCTGCCAGAGGGATGGTACAGGGAAGGCCGGTGATGGGGCTCTTCAGTTGAATAGCATCCCCTACCGCACGAATGTGCGGATCGCTCGTACGAAAGAATTCATCGACGATGATGGCTCCATTTTTAGCCAACTTGATCCCACTCTCCTTGAGGAAGGCGGTGTCTGGCCTCACCCCGATGGAGAGGATTACCAGGTCAGTCTCTATGAGCTTGCCACTAGCCAGTTTGACCGTGACCGTAGAGCCGTGATCTTGGAACTCTTCAACGCCATCCTTGAGGTGTAGGGAGACGCCCTTGGCCCTGAGGTGTTGCTGTACTTCAGCCGCTAGCTCGTAGTCGATGATATTCATCACCTGCTCAAGCGCCTCTACTACCGAAACTTCCAGGCCGCGCTCCTTGAGGTTCTCGGCCATCTCCAAGCCTATGAAACCACCGCCGACAACCACTGCCCTGCGAGTCGTGGGCTTGTCGATGTGTTCCTTGATGGCATCAATGTCGGCGACCGAGCGCACGCTCATGATAGAAGGGTGTTCAATGCCCTTGATCGGCGGCCTGATCGGGGCAGCGCCTGGGGAGAGAATGAGGGTGTCGTAGCGCTCATCGTACTCACTGTTATCCTTGAGGTTTCGTACCCGGACGGTCTTTGCCTCACGGTTGATCGAAATGACCTCACTCTCTACCCTTGCCTCAATCTCAAGGGACTCCTTGAAGCGCTCTGGGGTTTGGACGAAGAGGCGAGAGCGCTCGCTGATGACCCCACCTGCGTAGTAGGGAAGGCCACAGTTTGCATAGCTGATGTACTTGCCACGTTCGAACATGATGATCTGGGCATGCTCGTCCCGTCTTCTGAGTCGGGCAGCGGTGCCGGCTCCGCCGGCGACCCCGCCGACGATCAGATACTTGTTCATATAGTGCGCTCCTCTTGGGTGAACTGCAGATCCTCAGGGATGGCAATCTCTGAGCAACTGTACTGGTGGACCATGGTCGCTCCCTCCTCGGTCAACGAGACGGTAAGGCTCCGCCGGTCTGTATCGCTGAGCGTCCGCTTGATCAGAAGTCGGCTCTCCAGGCTATCCAATACCCGTGTCAATCGGGATGGGGAGAGCTCAAGCTCCTGGGCCAACGCCCTGGGTTCACAGACCCCTTTATTCACCGCACAAAGCAAGAGCGCATCATTGAAGGAGAGACCGGTCTTACTCTTCAGCTCCTCCTCAAACGAACGCAACGATGTCTGCAGTCTCCTGATGGCACATAAATCGATCATGCAATACTCCAACTGTTTTCTATAGGCAATAATTGCCAAGGACAACTATAATGGGACAGCAGTCCTTGGTCAACCGATGGATAAAAATGGACTGAATGAGATTTCAACAGTTTTAATCAAAATGAAGCAAGCTAAATCACTTTTATTGAACAACATATATACAAACATTCTTAATTGATAAATATATATACAATAATGCAATACGGTTGGTGTATTGACAATTTATTTGTCAAAAGTGTATCTTGTATACAGGAAGGGATGTGAGGAAGGAAGTCCGGCAAGTCTTGTCGACCGGGAAATCGGCAACATCCATCTACTACAGATCTGCATCATTGATTTACAACAGTTGAACGAAACTCCTTCTCTCTTGCATAAGCTTTGCTACGTAATTGATCATCATGTGCAACACACCCACTAGGCCAGTGACTCTTCCCAGGTCGCTGGCCGTTTTTCAAATATGTGATTATCTGTACAGTGAGTTTCGTCTGACGCCCTACTCTGTTTGGGCGTCAACGTAGTATTTAGCCTGTCGCTTGAGCTTGCGCAGCTCTTGTTTTTGCGCCTTGGCCCACTCCTTACGGCTGATGAGGGCAACTTGCTCTACCGGCCGCCCCCCGATGAATTGGATGATGGCACTCTCTACCTCTTCGGTCCCCGTTGCCTTGGGATAGAGGAAGAAGCCGTGCACTGATTTTTTTACCTCAAGGTACTTGGTCGGTGTGTCAGCTGAGAGCAATGCCTCGGCGTAGAGCAGCCCATCATCGCGCAGCGGATCGTACTCAGCTCCAATGATCAGCGTCTCAGGAAGACGTGAGTGGTCCTTACCTAAGAGCGGGGAGAAGAGAGGGTTAAGGATATCCTTGGGCTCACGCATGTAGTTGTTTACGAAGAAGGCCATTTGCTTATCGGTGAGTGTTGGGGAGTCCTTGAAGCGCTCATGACTTTCGGTGCGCATCCGTCCATCGGTAACCGGGTAGATGAGGACTTGGCCTGCAATCGGTGGTCCTTTCCGGTCGCGTGAAAGCCTGCTCACTACCGCGGCAAGGTTGCCGCCGGCGCTATCGCCAACCAGGTAGATTTGATCGGGGTCAGTCTTCCAGTAGCGGCACCCCGCTGCTGCCCAGACCAAGGTGTCGTAGCAATCCTCAACAGCGGTGGGAAATTTATGTTTGGGGGCAAGGCGGTAGTCGACCGAGAGCACCGCAGCCCCGGTGATGCTGGCAAGGTGTGCGCAGATGAAGTTATAAAGATCCATGTTGCCCCAGATCCAGCCGCCGCCATGGTAGTAGATGATCAGGGGGGTGAGATCACTGATCTCCTTGGAGCGCTGCTGCTCAAAGAGATATCCGCTGATCATTCCTCCATGGACTGGAATGATGAACGTCTTGGAGGTGATGCCTTTGGCACTCTTTCCCAAGAGCCTGCGGACAATGAGATTGTTGGGGATGGATATATCATTAATCTCTTCGATGCGTGAAAGACTCAAACCTTCGACATCGGTTCTGGCAACCATGTTGACCAGTTTAATCAATCGCTTCATCCTCGAAGAGAGGTCATAGGCTTCCATATCGTTCTCAATATAGAACATACGACCGACCAACGCAAGTCACATCACAAGACGAGATTCATTTACTCTGCGCTATTATTGGCCTAGCCAGGGGTGTCGATTGTACCCTATTACCTTGTGCTCGCTAAATGGGATGAGTATACTCATGGCATGCGCGAGAAGACCAAAGTCATCGACCATGCCCGCCTAGGGTATGGCTTTATCACCTCCCCATACTTGCCCGAGGACAAGGACGAGTTTTATCTACGCGATGAGCAGCTGGGTAAGGGCAATACCGATTACCGCGCGCTCACCGATGGCGAAATCGAACAGCTGAAGAAGAACCTCAACTATAGCCCTGATTGGTCGGATGTCTTGGTCAGCGACCCCTTCGACCCAGCCCTTATCCGAAACACTGAGTTCTATGGCTTGGTGCGCATCGGCGCCCTCTCGGAGATGGTGGTGAGCTTTCATGACTTTGCGGTTCCGGTAGGGATCGTCAACAGCCGGATCATCAGCTGTGATATCGGCAACCACTGTGCCATCTTGGACTGTACCTATCTCAGTCACTACATCATCGACGAGCGGGTCATCCTCTACCGGATCGGGGAGATGCAGGCGACCAACCACGCCAAGTTTGGCAACGGCATCCTCAAAGATGGAGAAAAGGAAGAGGTGCGCATCACCATCGACATCATGAATGAAGCCTCCGGGCGAGCTGTTCGACCCTTTGATGGGATGCTCGCCTCCGATGCCTACCTCTGGGGAACCTACCGCGAAGATGAGCCCTTGATGCGGGCTTTTGAGCGCCTCACCGACGCTGTAATGGATAGCCGACGAGGCTACTATGGCTATGTAGGCAAGCAGACGATCATCAAGAGCTGTGACACCATCAAGGATGTATGGATCGGAGCCGGTGCGTATATCAAGGGCGCCAACAAACTGAAGAACCTCACCTTGCGTTCGACCTTGGCTGAGCCGGTACAGATCGGTGAAGGGGTGGAGTTGGTCAACGGGATCATCGGAAGCGGCAGCCGCGTCTTCTACGGGGTGAAGGCAATCCGTTTCATCGTTGGGGACAACTCGAACCTCAAGTACGGAGCTCGCCTGATCCACTCAATACTCGGGGACAACAGCACCGTCAGCTGCTGTGAGATGTTGAACAACCTGATCTTCGGTGCCCATGAACAGCACCATAACAACTCCTTTTTGATCGCCAGCCTCATCATGGGTCAATCCAATATGGCAGCAGGGGCGAACATCGGCAGCAACCACAACAGTCGCACCAACGATGGGGAGCTCATCGCAGGCCGTGGCTTTTGGCCAGCGCTCTCCAGCAGTCTCAAGTATGACTGTAAATTTGCCAGCTATGTTCTCCTCGATAAGAGCAACTTCCCCCACCAGATGTATATCCCGCTTCCCTTCAGCCTGGTGACCAGCGATGAGCATAAGGGACATCGCTCGATCATGCCGGCCTACTGGTGGATGTATAACCTCTACGCGCTGGAGCGCAATAGCTACAAGCTTGAGATGCGTGACAGGCGCAAGGTCAAACGTCAGATCACCGAAGTTGACTACCTTGCCCCCGATACTGCCAATGAGATTGTCACTGCCCTCACTCTCCTTAAAACTTGGATTGGATCCTCCTACCAAGAGGATGCCCAAAATCCTGAGCGGCTAGGGGAGAAGCTGCTGGAGGAATATCCACAGATGGTTGAGCAGATGGAGGTCCTTGCCCCAGACCTAGAGAACAGCCTTATACCAATGCGAGTGCTTAAGAGCGTGCAAGCCTACCGTGCCTACAACGAGATGCTCCTCTATTATGCTGCGAAATCTGTTGCCAGCTACTGCTCCAAAGAGTCTTTGACCGTCCAGGCATTTCAGCAGAGTCATCCTGATGCAATGCGTCAGACTTGGCTGAACCTCGGAGGCCAGTTAGTCCCCGAGGACCGAGTAGAGCAGCTGAAAGAGGCGCTGCGTAGCGGTGTCATCACACAGTGGGAAGAGGTCCATAGAACCTACGACCAATGGCATGAACACTACGCAGAGGACCAAGCGATTCACGCGCTGGCTTTACTGAAAGAGCTTTTAGGTACAGAGCAACTTGATGAGGAGGCTTGGAAGCGTGTTCGCAAGGGGTGCTTGGCGATTCGTAAGCGAATTGAACAGCAAGTCTTCAAGAGCAAAGAGAAGGACTATATCAACCACTTCCGTGAGCTGACCTACCGCAATAGCGCTGAACGCGAGGCGGTGCTAGGCTCAATTGATGATAACCCCTTTATTGCCCACGCTAAGGTTGTCACTGAAGCGTTGAAACAGACCTTTTCTCAGGTGAAGTTCCACTGATCACAGAAAATCCATTGTTGATCTGCTCCAGGAGGGTGAGAACGATCAGAAGGGCCCCGATAGCCCGAGTTATGATGGTCAGTCGCCCAAGCGAGAGCAAAGCCACAAACGATGGGTGATAGAGGTCCACTCGGGTAATGACCACCGTTGTGTAGATGACTCCAATCAACTCCACGCTACTGGCAATGAAGAAGAGTGGGCGATTCCACATGCTGGCGAAGTACTTATAGATGGTAAGGCCAATATTCATCAGCGCCAGGACCATCCAGCCGATGACGTAGATCCTAACCGCATCGCTAAAGAGTGGGATGGGTGTGCCTCGGCCATAGATGGCCAACCACCCTACGTTAGCGAAGAAGAAGACCAATGCAACAAGCCAGAGGCTCTGAAAGACCAGGTCGAAGATCATACTGCTGCGTTTGATCGTAAGATCCTCCTCTCCTAGCAGTTTTGCTGCCCGAGCAGCATCCCACCGCCGTTTGGGCAGGGGCACTTGCGCCTTGGAGAGGATGATGAAGATGAGGGTAATCCAAAAAAGCGAATGGTAGGCTGCCTTGAAGGTTGCAATAAGGGCTTTGGTGACCAAGAGGGCGACGGTGATACGCACTGGCTGGAAAAAGAGTGGAATGATTGACGACAGAGCTAAGACGGCCGCCAAGAGAGGGATGGTAATCTTCAGCGCTTGTTTGTAGCGGCCAATATATGCCGACCCGATAAGTGAACGCTCTGTGGTGAAGAAGGTGCGGGCACACTCCTCGGGGTGGCCCAATAGAAGGATCGTTTCTCGAATCGATGCAGGGTTTTCAGCAAACTTCTCTTGTAAGGAACGTTCTGCCTTTTCGCGTTCATCGGCCTTGAGATGTTTCAATACTGCGGCAATATAGTGCTCTTGCATACCCTAACCCTACTGTAGAGCGGGGCGGTTGGGAAGCGTTCAAAGGCCCGATCAACGTAAAAGCCTCCCGCGTGGGAGGCTTTGAAAAGTGTGGAGTCAAAGGGACTCGAACCCTCTACCTGCTGATTGCGAACCAGCCGCTCTACCAGGTGAGCTATGACCCCATTCGCATTGGATAAAATTACCGTGTGCGGGTAAAACTGTCAACTCTTGGGCGTTTATGTGACAGCTTTAGCAGAAGCATTCAGTGACGGAAAAAGAGCATTTTAGTGGTCACTGTGTTGCCATCTTCGCTCTTTATGGTAAAGTGACGGTATGATAGAGCAAGCGAACGTCGCCGAGCTATTGTTCTCACTCTTCAATACCATCGCCGACCCGGTGATGGTCATCGGTGAGGATGGCACCTATTTAGAGGTGTTCGGCGGCAATGAGCGCTCCCTCTACGATGATGGAAAGCCAATGAAGGGGCAGAAGATCTACTCCTTCATGCCCAAGCCGTTCGCCGACTTCTATATGGAGAAGGTGCACCAGACCCTACAGACACAAAGCCTCAACATCTTCGACTACCAGCTTGATACCGAGCAGGTAATCCTCCCCGAGCTTGCCGGTCCAGGTGGCGTACAGTGGTTTGAGACCCGCATGTACCCCCTGAAGAATGAAATTAAAGGCCAGCGTGCAGTCATCGCCCTGATTATCAACATCACCGAACGGCGGCTGTTGCAGCGACAACTGCAAGAACTCTCCTATGAGGATCCACTGACCGGCTTATACAACCGCCGCTACTTTTTGGAACGGGTACGCTTTCACCTGCATGGTGCGGGCAGCGCCCATATCATGATCTGTGATATCGATGATTTTAAAGCAATCAACGATTGCTGGGGACACCTCTGCGGTGATGCCGTACTCAACGAGTTTGCACAAGTGCTCATCGATGCGATGCAAGGCAGGCAGAACATCAGCCGTTTTGGTGGCGATGAGTTTGTCATCGCCCTGACCGGCCTTGATGATCGCCAAGCCTATGAGAAAGGGGAAGAGCTACGTAGGCGCACCGAGTCACACATCTTCACCTACCAAAAGCAGGTTGTCTCGGTACGGATCTCGGTGGGTATCGCTAAACTCGATAGTGTTGATTGGGATCGCAGTGAATTGATCGAAGAGGCTGACATTGCCCTCTATGAAGCAAAGAAAGCTGGCAAAAACCAAGTCAGAATCTTCGGGGGAATCTAGTGTATAACATTCTCTACAACATTGCGCTGCTCCTCTCCCTCTCAATTTTCTTTGCTACCTACCCCTTCAAAAAACTGCGGCGTCTCTCCTCCCAACGCGTGCTCGTTGGCCTGACCATTGGCCTCATCGGTATCCTGATGATGCTGCACCCCCTACGGCTAGAAAATGGCGTCATCCTCGATTCGCGCACTATCCTTCTGGTGGTCAGCGGTATGGTTTTTGGCCTGGTGCCTACGACTATCGGAGCGGTAATGATCCTCCTTGGCCGTCTATATATGGGGGGCAGTGGTCTGGTCACCGCTTTTGCCTCGGTGACCATGAGTAGCATCATTGGCATTGTGTGGAACAAGAAGCGCTACGACAAAGTTATGGAGAAGGGGACCCATGTTGGCCTTGAGTACTATGCAATAGGCATTGTTACCCATATCGGTCTTTTCCTGAGCTTCATGCTGACCCCCGCAGAGGTGCGTTGGACGATTCTCTCCCAAATTGCCCTGCCGGTCTTCGTTTTCTTCCCGGCGGGTACCTATCTTCTTGCACGACTGCTCTTCAACCAAGCCCACCACCTCGCTTCTCTCTCTGACATAGAGACCAGTGAGCGGCTCTTCAAAGCGATGTTCGAAGAGGCACCGATTGGTATGTCCTTCACCGACATGGAGAGCCAAAGGATTACGAATATCAACGCCGCCTACCTTGAGATGCTCGGATACACCAAAGAGGAGATGGTCGGTCACACCTGGGAGGAGTTCACCCATCCCGGAGATCTGGTGGCCAGTGCCCAAGCCACTGAACAAATCTACAATGATGAGAGCGTGCCCCTGAACCTTGATAAGCGCCTAATCCGTAAGGATGGCAGTGTGGTGTGGCTCAACCTCTCTGTCTCCATCTTCACCACCGAGGATATGGACCACCTGGAGAGCCTTGGGATGGCCTTGGATGTCACTGAGCGAAAGAACTACGAGCAGCGGATCCTTGCAGCCAGCGAACATGATGCGCTGACCGGCCTCTATAACCGTGTCCACTTTGAGAACTTCATCCAAGACTTGGAAGGAGAGCAAGAGATTGCTCTGAGTGTTGCATTCATCGACGTCAATGGTCTGAAGATTCTCAACGAAGCCTTTGGCCGCGATGAGGGTAACCGCCTCCTCAAACGGATTGCCGAAATTCTTGTCCGTCACCTGCCAGAGGGCGATTACCTGAGCCGGGTAGGCGGAGATGAGTATGCAGCCCTGCTCTTTGGTAAAGATGTTGGCGAAGCAGAAGAGCTACTCAGTGCGGTGGCTAAGGAGATTTCCGTCATTGACATCATGGGATCGGTCGCTCCTTCAATCAGCTGGGGACTTGCCTCGGTGGATTGGAATGAACACTCGCTCAACGATGCGATCAAGGAGGCGGAGCTAGACCTGGCGAGCCGTAAGATGGTCGATAGCCCCAACATGCGCGGTAAGGCTGTGTATGCCATCATCAATACCCTGTATGAGAAGAATCGGCGAGAGGAGCTACACTCCAGGCGAGTGGCTGAGTTCAGTGAGAAGCTTGCCTTGGCCTTGAATATGGGAGAGAAGGCAGCCAATGAGCTACACCTGGTAGGCCTTTTGCACGACATAGGAAAAATTGCCATTGATGAGGTGATTCTCAATAAAGGTGAAGATCTCAATGATGAGGAGTGGCGTCAGATGAAACGTCACTGTGAGATCGGTTTTCGACTCCTCAGCTCGGTTGAGGAGATGGCCGAATTTGCCCCGGCAATCCTTCATCACCATGAAAGATGGGATGGGGGAGGCTACCCGTCCCGAATCAGTGGGGAGGATATCCCCCTCGCCTCACGGATCATTACCATCGCCGATGCCTTTGATGCCATGACCGGCCCCAGGCCTTACCGAAAGGTGAGGAGCGCCGAAGAGGCGGCAAAGGAGATCAAGGATAATAGCGGCACTCAATTTGACCCTACGCTCGCCAAGGTGTTTGTCAGCCAAGTAATTGGCTTAGATTGGCAGAGCCTTGGGTAGGGTTCCTTGACAGGTGAAAACACAGAACCTACGATGAAGGTGGAGGTGCACCATGGGTGTCATTACCATCAGTCGTCAAGTCGGCAGCCAAGGAACCCTCATAGCCCAATCGGTAGCCGATGAACTCGGATTTGTCGTGATCGATAAAGAAGATATTGAAGCGATCATGGACGAGTACGGGTTTGTCAGCTTCGAATTGATCTATGATGCCAAGATCAGCTTCTGGGGCCGCTTCGACGAACAACGAACCAAGACCGTTGAGTTTCTCAGGGATGTGATGTGCGCTATCGCCAAGCATGGGGATGTCGTACTCCTTGGTCGAGGAGGGTTTGGTCTCTTGCAGGGCTACACCGATGTCCTCAATGTCCGCATCAAGGCACCATTGGAGTTGCGGGCGATTCGGAAGCAAGAAGAGCATGGGGGCAGTGATCGCACTGCGAAGGAGAGCCTAGAGCGCATTGACCGCATTCGCTCCTCCTTTGTCTCACATGATCTGGGCTACGATATGAACGACATCGATTGCTTTGACCTGGTCCTCGATACCGGTGTGGTTTCAACTTCTGAAGCTTCGGCGACCATCGTCGGCGCCTATCGCCATCTTTTAGCCAACCATCGGACAAATGCCCGCAAAACTCGGGCTGACTTGAGCGTTGATGAAGTGTTGGAGCGCTTGGTAGCAAAAATCATTGGGGATAAGAGAAAAGAGACCTGATCGACGGTTAAATATGCATTGATTATGCAAGTTTGTTGAAAATTTATGCATAAAGGCTCGACAAGGCTCGCTATTTCTGTATAATTATACCAATCTTGCCACTTTGGAGGATGGTATGCTTACTGTAGGAGTCATTGGAGCCACCGGCTATGCCGGCTCCCAACTTGTAGCCTTGCTTGCCCAACACCCCGAGGTCTCTTTAGAGTACCTCGCCTCCCACTCGTACCATGGCCAACGCTTCGGTGAAATTTATCCTTCACTGATCCAAAGTTGTAACCTCGAATTACAAGAAGAGGACGTAGAACAGGCGGCCAAAGCGTGCGACGTGCTCTTTTTGGCCTTACCCCATGGTATGGCCTCCTCAAAGGTCAATCAATCAATTCTCGATCAATGCGTGGTCATCGATTTAGGTGCTGACTACCGACTCGCCGACGTTGCAACCTATAGCCAGTGGTATCAAACCGAGCACCCAAGCAGTGACCTCCTCAGTCAGAGCGTCTATGGGCTCTGTGAACTGCATCGAGAGGCAATCAGGGAAGCCTCCCTGATCGCCAACCCAGGCTGCTACCCCACCAGTGCGACGCTGACCATCGCCCCTTTACTTGCCGCTAACCTCATCGACCCCTCCACTCTCATCATCGACAGCGCCAGTGGTACCAGTGGCGCGGGGCGCAGTGTA
>JBAZCM010000037.1:0-17618 GCA_041654935.1 Sphaerochaeta sp.
AGCGGTGGCATGGAGCCTGGCTCAATGATCTCTGCAAAGGTCAGGGTAGGGTGTTCATAGAAACACCACATTACCTTTGCGGCATCAAGGGCAGAGCCTCCACCGATGGCAACGATCCAATCGGGCTCGAAGGCGGCCATCTCCTTGCCTCCCCGAATGACTGTCTCAACGGAGGGGTTAGGTTCAACGCCGTCGATGATAAGCGTCTGCATGCCAGCCTCAGCTAAAAGAGCCTGGGCTTCATCAAGGAAGCCAAAGCGCTTCATCGAGCTTCCGCCGGTGACGATTGCTGCTCGCTTGCCACCGAGGGTGGCAAGTTTTTTGAGGGCTCCCTCGCCATAGTAGGTGAGACGAGGGATTGAAAAACTCATGGTACTCATTGCTGTACTCCTTATCTGATTCACTTTGTAGGCTCATCATATCGATAATTAATTATCGTGTTAATAGGTTTTACAAAGATATGTGAAAAATTTATAAAATATCAAATTTAATCAGATAAATACTGATAATATTATTCGGAAAAGTATATTATTTGAATTATATTAAGCTTAAAACTGTTTAAATATGTAAATATAGATATTAAAACGTATCAGTTTCCGTCAAATAAAGATATAGCCTGCAGTGATAATTTTCGTGATTCTAGCTCATATAAGTCAATTTTTGGCATGATTAGTCAAAATTAGAAATGAAACCTTTGGCCATACAAATTTAACATAGTGTCTTGCAAAAAAGAATAATTATATATAACATAATAAATAAAACAACTATAAAATAATTTAATAAAAGTGATGTTTTTGTTGACAGCAGCATATTTGAGTGTTAGGGTTTAAATATGGAAGAGGAGTGGCCTCTTACCAAAGACTCAAAAGGAGAAAACTATGAAAAGGAAACCTATTGTTCTTGGTTTAATCGTTCTTTTCGTCGCCTCTGCCCTGCTTTTCAGTGCAGGAGTGAAAGAAGCTGGTGAACAGGAAACTTTCAAGATTACCTTCACCACTGCATCGGTACCCGAGGAAGCACATACCAAGGTATTGGTAGAGTATGTGGCTCCCCGTCTTGCTGAACTGACAAATGGACGAGTCACTATGGATGTATTCTCTAGTGGATCACTCTTCAGTCAGGATGATGAGCTTCCCGCAACCATTCGTGGCAACGCAACGATGTGCTACACCGACGGCACCTGGCTCTCCACCTACATGCCTTCGACCAGCATGTTCAGCGCAGGCTATATTTTCAAGGACCTCGATCACATGAACAATGTGCTCAACGGCGCCATTGGAAAGAAGCTCTTTGAAGATGTTGCTCAGAAGGTCGGAGTTCGTCCGCTGGCTTCCTACTACATTGGTAGCCGCTCGATCAACTTGAGAAACCCAAACCCCGCAATGACTCCTGCTGACCTCAGAGGCGTGAAACTAAGAATGCCCAACAGTGAGGCATGGCTCATGCTTGGTAAGGCTTTGGGCGCCAACCCCACACCGGTTGACTTCTCTGAGCTCTACACCGCTTTGGCTACTGGTACCGTTGATGGGCAGGACAACCCGCTCACCGCTACCGAAGAAGCAAAGTTCTACGAAGTAACCAAGTCAATCTCATTGACCGCTCACCAGATCGGAACCGTCTGGCCTGCTATCAACGAGAAGTTCTGGCAGTCCTTAGGTCCTGAGCTGCAGCCGTTGGTACTCCAAGCCTTTGTTGAGGGAATTGAGTACAACAATGAAATCGTCATTGAGAAAGAAGCAATGCTCGTCGACTATTTCCGCTCACAAGGCCTGACGGTTGTTACACCCAACATCGATGCCTTCAAGAAGCAAGTCAACGAATACTACTTGCGGCAGACCAACTTCATCAAGGATTGGGACATGGATCTGTTTGATGAAATCGCACGGATGTCTAACTGACGTAGTTTGGCAATGGGTATCGGCGAACGCCGATACCCATTCACTACCCGATCCCAAGGAGAACCATTATGCCCAACAAGCTCACCAAGACCATCCAATTTTTGGAGCGGGCGTTGAGTATCTACATTCCAATCATTGCATTCGTATTGATGTTCTCAGCGTTCTGCATACAAATCTTTTCACGCTATTTTTTGAGTCGACAGTTTGAGTGGACCTACGAATACACAGTAGGTGGATTCTTGTGGACTGTCGCCTTTGGCGCATGTGGAGCAAGCAAGAACAGAGAACACGTATCCTTTAGTTTGCTCTATGACAAGCTCAAGCCAAAAGGCCAAGCAATTATGACACTTGCTGGTAACATCCTCATTACCATTGCATTTTTGATTCTTATCTATCCAGCGTATGACTTCATCTCATTTATGAGCATTAAGGTTACTCCGGTACTCAGAGTTCCCATAAGCTTCCTATACGCCCCATTTTTGGCGTTCATCATCTTCTCAATCATTTATATGCTCAAAGACAGCTTGATTGCAGTGCAAATCTTGCGTGGCGCTGAGCTTCCAGCCGAGACGGAGGGGCAAGCATCATGACATTCTCATTATGGATTCCTATCATCATGTTGGTCCTGACATTTCTGCTGAACATTCCTGTGACCTATGGAATGTTAGGTGCAGGAGTCTACTACCTGCTCTATACCGGTGGAGATATCGGCCTTGTTGTTGGGCAGACAATGGGTTCGCTATATACAGGATATGTCCTGATGGCAGTCCCTCTTTTCATCTTCACTGCAAACGTCATGAACAGTGGTAAGGTCACCGATGCAATGTTTACCTTCTCCAAGGCTCTGATTGGTAAACGAAAAGGGGCATTAGCATATGTAAACGTCTTGATCTCCTTGATCTTCAGTGGCATGACCGGATCGGCCATTGCCGACGCCGCTGGCATCGGAAAGATGGAAATTGATGCGATGGTCAACGATGGCTACGACAAGCCATTCAGCTGTGCGATTACCGCAGCATCTGCGACCATTGGACCGATCTTTCCACCAAGTATCCCGTTCGTTATCTACGCGATGCTTTCAGGAACCTCTGTCGGATCACTCTTTCTCGGTGGGGTGGTTCCAGGGATTATGTTGGCGATTTCCCTAAGTGTATACGTATGGTTTATCTCCCGTAAGCGTGATTATCCAATCGGAGAGTCCTTTACCTTCCGACAGTTCGCAAAGTTCAGTATCAAAGCATTCCCAGCATTGATGACACCAGTCATCCTGTTGGTAGGCATTTACACCGGTGTGATGACACCCACCGAAGCAGGTGCGGTCGCCGCTCTTTATGCGCTGATTATCGCCCTCTTTGGATACCGGATTCTGGGGTTCAAAGGCCTGATGCGAACGCTCGTCGATACGGTGGTTGCAGCAGGGCAAATTACGATTCTCACTGGAGCTGCAGCAGTATTTACTTACATTGTTGCAAAAGAGAATATTCCGAGCATGATCAGTGCGTATATCCTGGGTATCACCACCAACAAATGGGTGTTGTTGCTCTCAATCAATACACTCTTCCTGCTCTTAGGAATGTTCCTTGATACCGCAGTCTTGCAGTTTGTTTTCTTACCGATGGTCATTCCCATTGTCCGTGCTTTGGGCATCAACATGATCCACTTCGGTGTCATCATCAGTTTGAACATGATGATTGGTCTCTCAACACCACCCTTTGGTTTGACGCTCTTCATTACCGCCGGCATCTCAAATACACCGTTCGTGAAGATTGCCAAGGAAATTCTACCGATGATTATTGTCATGCTTGCACTGTTGATGTTGTTGACCTTTGTTCCAGATATCATTCTCTTCATCCCCAACCGGATGATGGGGTGATTATTGATACTTTATTGCTAGTTTAGGAGGAGTACCCATGAAAAAATGGAAAACCCAAGTCGATAGTTATTACGATTCATTGCCCGAGGAAAGTAAAGAGTTCCTTGATAAGGCAATTGCTTCGATCATCGAAGCAAAGAAGCGCGGCGGCAAAGTAGTTGTTGCCACCGGTAGCGGACCCAACTTGCACGAAGGAGTCACCACACTGATTGCCCACCTGATGGACAAGGGCATTGTTGATGGCGTGACAACCAGTAGCGCAGTTATCGCCCACGAGATGGGTGGAACCCTCGACCGTGTAAAGCGTATCCCGGTTCCTGGCTCCAAGGTCGAAGGCCTTGTTGACCCGGATAAGCTGCCTCGTAATGACATCTTCGAATTGACGATGATGGAAGATGCAGAGTGGAAGGCCCTCGAAAAGGAGATGTGGATTGACAAAGAGTTGGTCACAGCCTGTGAGGAAAGTGATGGTCAAGTGATCATCAAGGCCGCAGGAAACATGGCCTATCCGATGGGTCTGCGCACTGAAACTGTCTCCAATACTGTCCTAGAAGTCGCCAGGGCCTGTGGCCGCCCCTTCGAAGAGGTGGTTGGTTGGGGCTGTGACCGTAAGACGATGCTGGGCATGGGCGCCGAAAAAGGTCTCCCCGTCTTGGTAAGCATCCCTCAGTTGGTCGGTGGCGGATATGTTGGTATTGCCATTGGTGATTCCATCTCAATCAACGAGCGCAGTGCTCGGATTGCTGACATGATGGCAAGCGCCGATGTAATCATCGAAAGCGCAGTCGTGTTGACCCAAGAGATCCACGACGGTCCGCTTGAGACCTTCACCGGTCACGGTATCTGGTCACACTGGAATGGATTGAACACCTATAGCCTCAAGGAAAAGAGCTTGATTCGTTTTGACCTGGATGACAACCTCAAGCGTGCTTGGGATATGGACAAGAAGGGTGGCGATATCCAGCGTGCAATTGAGCAGGGACTGCCGAAGACCAAGATGTCAAAGATCCCGTTCCGAATGGAAATGTCAGCTTTCAGTCGCTTGGAGAAGTCCATTCCCGTTATCGGAGATATCGGAGTTCTCTGGCCAATCGTCGCTTATCGGGTAGCTGAGGCTCTTGATATCAATCTTGAGTTCCTTTCACACCCGCAGCAGACCGAAGAGGGTAAGGCAATGCGTGAGAAAATTGTTTCTGATACTCATGCCTTGGATCTTGAGAAGCTGTATGCAGTTTCACGAAACCACAAATTCCACTGATTGTTGAGGAGATTAAAATGAAAGTAATAGGAATTATTCCCGCTCGATACGGATCGTCCCGCTTGCCTGGCAAGCCGCTGAAATTGATCATGGGCAAACCGATGATCCAGCATGTCTATGAACAGGCACTGAAGACCAAGACCCTCGATAAGGTAATCGTGGCCACCGATGATCAGCGAATCATGGATGTGGTGGATGGTTTTGGCGGAGAGGCCTTCATGACCCGTGAAGACCATCCCTCTGGCAGTGACCGTATTGCCGAAGTTGCGGCAGCCTTTGAGTGCGACATTGTGGTCAACATCCAAGGTGATGAGCCGATGATCCAGCCCGAGATCATCGATGAGTTCGTTGAGGCGTTGCTCGCCGATCCTGAGGCAGTCATGTCAACGGGATGTGATCAGATGTTCGACAAAGAGAAGTATGAGAACCCCAACGTGGTGAAGGTAGTCAGTGACCTCAATGGTAATGCACTGATCTTCTCACGCTCGGTCATTCCGTATCCACGCTACCCAGAGACCTTTGCTATCTATGAGCACATTGGTATTTACGCCTATCGAAAGGACTTCTTGATGAAGTACATCGAGCTTGAGCCAACTCCTCTCATGTCCACCGAATCACTTGAACAGATGAAGGTGCTTGAGCATGGATACAAGATCAAGGTAGTGAAGACCAAGTTCAAGCATGAGGCGATGAGCGTTGATACCCCAGAGGATTTGGCAGCGGTCGAAGCGATCATGAAAGCGAAGATGGGAGGCTAATATGGCTAAAGTAATACCTGATGGAATTTATGTAACGATGGTCACCCCGTTCACCGATGACAACAAGGTGGACTATAAGGGTGTAGAGAAAATGCTCGGCTGGTACGCCGATCGTGGCGTAGACGGGATTTTTGCCCTCTGTCAATCCAGTGAAATCTTCTTTCTCTCCTTCGAGGAGAAGATGGAGTTGATTCGATTCATCATGGCAAACCTTCCCGAGAAGGAGATGACAATCCTTGCTAGTGGACATACTGCTGACGACGTATTGACCCAACAGCGCGAAGCGGAGGCCATTGCCTCTACCGGCATTGATTCATACGTCTTCATCGCCAACCGATTTGCCAAAGAGGATGAGGGTGATGACGTTCTTTTGAAGAATGCTGCAGAGGTAGTAAAGGCTGTTCCTAACCTTCCTTTGGGTGTCTATGAGTGTCCGTATCCGTACAAACGAATGCTCAATCCCAAGGTAATGCGTGATCTGTTGGAGATTGGAGACTTCCAGTTCCTCAAAGACACCACCTGTGATGTTGCGAAGATGGACGAGAAGATCAAGGCGATGAAGGGGACGAACTTCAAACTCTTTAATGCCAACTCTGCAACGCTGTTGGAGAGTCTTGAGATTGGAGCCAATGGGTTCAGTGGCGTAATGGCCAACTTCCACCCTGAGCTCTACCAAGATCTGTATCAGCTCTTCTTGGCAAAAGATCCCAAGGCAGAGCTGCTACAAGACTTTATCGGCTTCTACTCCGTGGCTGAGTGTCAGATCTATCCGGTGAATGCTAAGTACTACTTGGGCACTCTTGAGGGCTTGGGATTTGGGTTCCATACCCGTACCCGCAACCCCGCCGTTGAGTTTCCACGTAACCGTCAGCTGGAGATGGATCAGATGTGGCGATTGACTCAACTGTGGAAAAAGCAGAAAATGCATGGTTGATGAGCAAAAAGAAGATTGTGTTGGGAGTAATCCCGGTCAGGTATAATTCAACCCGATTGCCGGGGAAGCCACTGCTGGACATCTGCGGTAAACCTTTGGTGCAACGTATGTACGAGGTGGCTTCACTCTCTACGCTGTTAGATGACCTGATGGTCGCCACCGACGATCAGCGGGTCTTTGATGCGGTACAGGCGTTCGGAGGAAAGGTGGTAATGACCTCCTCCGAACACACTACCGGAACCGATCGGATTGCAGAGGTCGCCGCCTCCTATGAGTGTGACTATGTGCTCAACATCCAAGGCGACGAACCTCTGTTGGTCCCAGAGATTATCGATGAGGTGATCATCTCATTGGTTACCGACAAAAAACAGACGATGACCACCAGCAGCAGCTTGATCACCGACCAGTCACGATGTGCCAACCCCAGTGCAGTAAAGGTTGTCGTAGATACTGAAGGGTTTGCCATGCTCTTCAGTCGCGCACCCATCCCGTATCCTCGCAATGAGGAGTACCATGCGATGTATGAGCATATTGGAATCTTTGGCTATCGCAAGGACTTTCTCTTCAAATACGTAACACTGCCCAATACGCCACTCTCTCTGACCGAGTCGCTTGAACAGCTCAAGGCGATGGAAAACGGCTATCCAGTCAAGGTCATCCAGACTAAGTATCCCTATCGTTCACCGAGTGTGAAGACCCAGGCTGACTTGGAGAAGATCCGGGAGATTTTTGCCAACGGCAATGGCAATGGATTCTGATTATTTGTCGAAGTTCAGCCGTTCAAAGTAATCCTGATTCAACAAGAGTGATGTTGCATACGCACAGTCGCTCGCTTTTGCTGTCCCCAGGATAATCTGCGGTTTTTGTGGATATTCAGGGGGAAGGAAGCTGGTAATATACTGCTCAAGTTCTCTCTTGAAGAGTAGATCAGTGCTATTGAAGAGACCTGAGAGCACAATTGTAGCAACTCCCTCAATCTTAATGACATTGGCCAAAGCAACTGCCAACATTCGTACTGCTTGGTTCACCGCTTGGGTAGCTGCAGGGTCGCCTTTATGGCTTTCACTGAGCATTAAGTGGAAGAGGTTTGTCCTTTGGTTTGGGAATTCCATTGTTCCACCGGCTTGTTGATAGGCATTAAGTAATCCCTCACCACCAATATAGGAGTGCAAACATCCTGCCCTTCCGCAGGAGCATGCCATGCCGTCAGCAATGACGGTAAAATGGCTGAAGTATGTGCGCGGTGAGAATTGCAGCAGTGGTCCTGCCGGGCCTGGGTAGCGTGAAAGGCTCAATTCATCGTCGAACCAGACAAAGATATAGGTCAACAGTGAAGAGATGTGGTACCCCTGTCGCTCCAAATGGTTGAGGACAATGCGGTCGGGAATCGTTCGAATTGTTTGAGTAAAGTAGCCTTGGAAGGCAGTACGGAGCTTTTGAGCGGTCTCTGGCAGGGCTTCAGGGTGGGCGATTCCAATGCGTACAAAGTTCTCTTTGTTCACTCTTGTCTTTAGCAAGACGGAATCCAGTAGTGAAAGAACCTCATCGGCTGCCTTCATCCCATCTTTCCATCCGGCATTCAGATGTTCGGTAGTCTGAAAGATCTTGCCGCCACGGATATTGGTAATGGAGATCGAGACCGATTTTCGGTTGACGTGGACTCCCAGTACGTATCGGGCAACTCGGGAGATCCCATAGAGTACTGCCTGCCTTCCTCCGGTGGGAGGGGCATAGGCAACCTTCTCAACGAGGGAACTCTCTTCGAGTTGCTTGATGATCCCCAAAACTGTTGGATATGAGAGTGAGGATTGTTGTACGAGGGTATCAAGGGTCACCGGCTCTTGATCGCGGACCAAGAGCAGGAGACGCTTGATATTCTGAGCGCGGACCAGGCGGTTGTTTCTTCGCCTCGGTGAATCGGTCATCTTGTCTTCTCCTGTCGGCTAGTATACCCGATTGTCCGCATCAACGTCGATAATTACTCCTCGATAAGGATCTTTACAACCATTTTGAAGACTGGTGAACATACTCCACCGAGGGCAAGGCCTGGACGGTGCGAATCTTCAGGGAAGAGGATCAAAGCCGTCCCAGGGGTAAGAATTACCTGGTGGGAAGGGTCGGCAGGAACACTCTGAAACTCAACATCATCGACGTACGGAGTGGCGATCTCTAGACCGATGTCGGGGCGAACCTCAACATACTCGCTTCCCTCAACAACCATTTGGATGTCGATGTGGCGTCGGTGGGTCTCTAATAGACCTTCGGTAGGCAGTTTAGAGTTGTACCGGTCAAAGCCAGCAAAGACTCGCTCTCCATCGATGACGAGCTTGCCTTCTTCAGTTCGCTCTTTCCACGCTCCACTTTGAATCCACTGTATGGCTGTGTCGAGATTTCGGCTCATGCCTTTATAGCGATCCAGATGTTCTACTGATGCACAAATCATGTTTTTCCTCCTAAGTCGGACACGTGTCCATGTCCAGTATAGCATGCTACAGAACTTTTATCGATATTATTTATAAAAGTTCTAATCAATGAGTTGTAAAGGAGATACATACCAATCTGCAAAGATTGATGAATATACTAGAACGAGTCGATTGCCCTCCTGGTTCTCCCTTCTCTAAATATTTGTTATGGTGAGATTCTATGTATTCCTACACCATGATAGATACTGATGCAGCCTTCCGTTCACTATTGGAGAAGTGGAAGAGCGATGCCGTCCATACCGTTGCCATGGACTTTGAAGGGGAGTTCAATCTCCACATCTATGGCGAACATCTCTGTTTGATCCAACTCTTTGACACCCAGCGATTTTACTTGGTCGATCCGCTGGTCGTATCCATGGATTTGATCAAAGAGTTTCTAGAAGATATGTCGGTCAAGAAAATTATGTTCGATTGCGCCAGTGACTCGGCTTTGATGCGTAAGCAATACAAAATCCAGATCAACAATATCTGTGATATTCGCATCCATGCCTTGGCCCTCGGATTTACCGGAGGATTGACTTTACTGGTAGACCGTTACCTCGGTGATGTCCAAAAAGGTTTTGTAGGCAGCAAGAAGAAGAACCAGCGGACCAATTGGCTCAAGCGGCCACTTCGTGCCAAGCAGATTCAATATGCCCTCGATGATGTGGCTCACCTCTTTGCCCTCAAGGAGATCTTGGAGGCAGAGGTAGAGAAGGTCGGTCTCACTGAAGAGGTTGCCAAGAAAATGGAGAGTGCCGGCAAGAAGACAAAAGGAGAGGATCGTCCCCCCTGGTCGAAGTTCTCCTCTTGGAAGTATCTCAACACCAGCGAGCGGACTCTGCTCAAACACTTTTTCATCGCTCGCGACGCTCTTGCTAAAAAGTACAATATTCCTGCCGCTCGGATCTTGGACAGGCAGAGTTTGCTACGTATGGCAAAAGAAATGCCCCAAGATGAGTCTGAGTTCTACATCTATTGCGGACGCAAGGACCCGCGCAACGTCAAGGAGCTGGTGGCTGCCTTGATGGAGGCAAAAGAGAAGGCTCTCCTAGAGTTAGCGTAGCTCGCGCGCTTCTACCAAGTCATTGAGTGTCTGGCATACCGGCGTTGGAATATCATGCTTTTTACCAAGCTTGATGACTGTCCCACAGAACCACTGGTTCTCAGTGAGCCGTCCTGCCTCCATGTCCTGGGCCATCGAAGTCTTACCTTCCCCAAGACTGGTGACTATCTTGTGATTCTGTTCAATGAGGGCATCATCCAATACCACCCCTTCCTTGTTCGCTACAGCCTGTACTTCCTTACAGACCGCTTGGGCAAGACGCCATACTGGCTCACTATCCAATTGACTGTACGTTGCCCCTAGGAGGGCGCTGATGGTGTTGTACGCGGTATTGAGCATGAACTTGTTGTACAGCTCGACCATGATATCCTGAGGTACGACAGCGGCAATACCGGCTCGCCTAAAGAGGTCTGCGATTGCTTCAACACGAGCGGAGGGGCGGTTATCACGTTCACCGAACACAATCCGCCCTTCGGCGGTATAGGTGATGGTATTGCCCACATGTGTTGAGTTCAGTCCCACAGCGAATGCATAGAGGATGTGCTCCTTACCAAACACCTTGGCCAACTCTTCTTCACTTTCGATGCCGTTGAGCAGCGAGAGAATCGCCGTCTTGGGGCCAATGGCGCTGCCCATCATACCAATTACCTCGTCGAGGTGGTGGTTCTTGGTCGCCACGATAACCAGATCCTGCTCTTCGGTCTCCTTTGGAGTAACGAAGCGAAACGGAGCTCGCTCTCCGTTGATTAAGATTCCATCTCGCTGGTATCGCTCTTTACGCCCTTGATTTACCAAAAAACTGACATTTTGCGGGCCCAAGAGATTATGTAGTCGTATGCCGTAGAGGGCTCCAACCGCTCCACTTCCGATGATCAGGATCTTCTTCATAAGCTCATCAACTCCAAGGTCACAGAGGCGAGAGCCTCAAGGTCAGCGATGGCTATCCGCTCGGCGGTAGAATGGGCTCCGCTATACCCACTGCTGATCGCAAGCGTTGGAACTCCATGGCTATTGAAGATATTGGCATCACTGCCACCGAGGGTAGTCTTTGTCCCAAAGGCCAGGCCAAGGGTCTTACATGCATCTTTGAATTGCTGTAACACTCCACTGTCTGGGGAGTGTGCATAGCCGCCATAAAGATGGGAGTGCGTGATGACTACCTCGCCGCCATAAAAATCGGCAGCTTCTTTAAGGGCATCTTTCATCGCATTGGTCTGCTCTTCAAGTTTCTCTTTTTTGAGGCTTCTGGCCTCAAGGACCAGCTTTGCCTCAGCGCTGACAATGTTCTTCGCCCCTTCGGCTACCAATGAACCTACATTTGCTGTGGTCTCTTCATCGATTCGCAGCAGTTGCATGCCGACAATCGCTCGGCTTGCCATCATGATGGCGCTGACTCCCTTTTCTGGCTCAAAGCCCGCATGGGCAGCCTTGCCATAAAAGGTTGCCTCGATCATATCGTGATAGGCCGCCTCAATGACCGCTAAGCCCACTGGACCTGTGACATCGAGGGTGTAGCCCCATTTCACGGACTTGAGTCTCTCTGCCTGGATTTTGGAAGCTCCAACCAAACCCTCCTCTTCAGCGGTTGTGAAGAGTATGGTTAAAGGAGGATGAGCCAGATTTTGCTCTTTGATCTTCCTCAAAGCCCAGATCATCGCTGCAATGGCAGCTTTGTCGTCAGCTCCAAGGGCGGTGGTGCCATCGGTGGCAATGATGCCATCCTTGATGATGGGTTTTGCTCCAACAGCAAGGGCGACGGTATCCATATGGGCATTGAAAAGGAGAGGCTCTCCTTCGCCGGGTAAGAATCCATAGAGATTGTGCGCCTCGTCATAAGAAGTGGTAAACCCAAGTGACAACAGTTCGCTCTCCAAAAAGAGCGCAAGGCGATCTTCCTCGTAAGAGGGAGAATCGATTGCTACCAACGCTAAGAAAATATCAACAACACTTTGCATTGTTCGACTATACCATAGGCCAAAAACCCTTGGCTACAGCACCAGAGTAACAGCTCTATTACGGAAAAAGGTAGTAACCTGTAAAAATCTGTAATGAGTATGGGGTTTTCTCTAGACATCTAATTGAATTATGCTATGCTGATTACAGATTATTGTAGTAACCTGCAAAAATCCGTAATAGGAAACTCAGTGAAAGAAATTGCACGCTCTACCTATGTACAACGTCTCATCGATCGTCGGGAGAATGGTTTGATTAAAATCATCACCGGGCTGAGGCGAGTTGGCAAGTCGTACTTGCTCTTCAAGCTCTACTACGATTATTTGATAGCGTCCGGTGTGCCCGATGATCATATCATCCGCATTGCCCTCGATGATGAGCGGAATAAACACCTGTTGGACACCATGCACCTGCGCTCATACATCGAAGAGCAGGTAATCGATTCTTCGATGTACTATATCTTTCTTGATGAAATCCAGTTGGTAGGAAGGTTTGAAGGACTGCTCAATGGCTTGGCTCGTATGCCTAACCTCGATATCTACGTTACCGGCAGTAATTCACGGTTTCTTTCCACTGATATTCTTACTGAGTTCAGAGGTAGGGGAGATGAGGTGCAAGTCCATCCCCTCTCTTTCGCTGAATACTTGAGTGTATTTGAAGGCGGTGAGGATGAGGCGTGGCAGGAGTATTATACCTATGGAGGTCTCCCCTTGATCCTCTCTCGGAGTAGTGACGAGTTGAAGTCAAGCTATCTAAAGAAACTCTTACAGAAAGTCTACATCAGCGATATCGTAGACAGGCACAACCTTCGTGGTAGCGGGGTGATAGAATCATTATTCAATATCTTGGCGTCAGGAATTGGGTCTCTGACCAATCCCCATAAGCTTGCCAAAAGCTTTGCGAGCAATGGCATCTCGGGAGTCTCGGAGAAAACAATCAGCACGTATATCGATCATCTCACTGATGCATTCCTCATCACCCGATCAGAACGGTATGACGTGAAGGGCAAGCGGTATATCGCTTCGCCATATAAGTACTATTTTGAGGATGTGGGATTGCGCAATGCACGACTGAACTTTCGTCAGCAGGAAGAGAATCAAATTATGGAGAACATCATCTACAATGAGCTGCGGATGCGTGGCTTCTCCGTTGACGTCGGAGTGGTTGATATATGGGATCAACAGATTAAAAAGCGTACAGAGATTGACTTTGTATGTAACCTTGGTAGCCGGCGCTATTACGTTCAATCTGCATTCGCCATTCCCGATAGCAAGAAGATGCAACAAGAGTCTCGACCCTTGAACTCAGTAGCCGACTCTTTCAAGAAGATTATCGTGGTCAAAGATCCGATTAAACTCTGGCGTACTGAGGAGGGAGTGGTCGTCATGGGCCTCCGCCAATTTTTGCTCGATCCAGAGAGCCTTGATCGCTAGGCTGTTCTCTGCCTCCTTTTATAGCTGCTACCACTAATCTGGTCGACGTACTGCTTTATGAGTATCTTCATGGGTAGGAGTTATGCCATGAGTGATACCCATACCTATACAACGTCAGTCGAATGGACCAAAGAGAAGCGTGCCGCACTCTCAAGTAGTGGGCTACCAACTATGGAGGTTGCCACCCCGGCGAACTTTCCTGGCGGCCATGAGGGCATCTGGTCGCCAGAGCATCTGTTCACCGCAGCGGCTGAGATTTGCCTGATGACCACCTTCCTATCCTTTGCCGAGCGGGCAAAATTGGATTTTCTCAGCTATCGCAGTGAAGCCGACGGGGTGATGGAGAAGGTAGATCGAGCGCTGATGATGAGCCGCATCCATATCAAACCAACCATTGTCGTCTCCACCGAAGAAGAGAAGACCGAAGCATTGAAGCTTATCGACCGAGCAAAGCGCTACTGTCTCATCTCAAACTCAATGAAGAGTGAGGTGACGATGGAGCCAAATGTGGTGGTCAAATAGCACAAAGATACGACATGTACCACCAACCTATGATATGCTGTAGCCACTAATATTGATGGAGGATTCATCATGAAAAAGATCTTCACCGTTTTGGTGATTTTATTGGCTACTGTATCACTTTTTGCCCAAGTGACCGGCTCTGGAAGCGCCAAGCTTACTGTCGCTTATGGTGGTGGCACCAGCTTTGATGCAAAAGCAGACGTAGGCTACACCCTGAAATTCCCAATGCTGGAAGGTGAAGGCCCGCTTTTCTCTGGCAATAACCTGAAGGTCAAACTCAATGTCGGGGCAAGCCCTATCGCTGTCACCGGCGCCTTGGACTTCATCCTCACCCCGGTTGCCATCGCAGAAGTCAGCCTAGGCGGTGGGGCGGGTACTGGATGGGATTTTCCTCTGATGAATTTGGAAGGACTGCGAATTGGTCCTTCACTTGGCGCTCCTTTGGCCAGTGATCATCTTGGTGGTGTGCACTACTTCGGTCGCGCCGGTGGAGCTCTACAGTTCGATACTGGGGCAATTCTTTCAGGCGATTGGTCCAGCATACTGGTGCGCACCTACCATGAGCTGAACTACAAGGGATACACCAACGCAACAAATCCTCAGGCTTGGGAGTACGAGATTGGTGGAGCTCAGGTCAACGGATTCAACTACAAGGGTGAATACATCCTCGCCTATCAGATGCCACTGAGAGTTAACTTGGTGGGTGTCCAATTGGAGAGCTTTGTCCACAACGTCTTCGACAGTGGTCGCAGCGACTTCCTCTATGATGTCAGTGCCTTAGCAAATGTTGACCTCATCGATAACCTGAGTCTCTTGACGGTTGTTCAATTCACCAACTACGAGAAGGATGATAATAGCAAAGTGCAACTACGTGACAAGGTTGGCTTCAAGCGTGTTGCATTAATTGCCTCTTACTCCTTCTAGAGTTTTGACTATTTACTAGCTGTAGGCTATCTTGAATATAAGGACCGAGCCCCGGCCTCTCTGATCCGGGGTCCTTATCTCTTTCTAAGTGGAGGATACGATGGACAACAAAATACTAGCGGATGCTATCCGCGTTCTCAGCATGGATGCTGTACAGAGGGCAAACAGTGGTCACCCTGGCGCTCCAATGGGTATGGCGGACATGGCTGAGGTGTTGTGGCGTAGGGGAATGCGACACAACCCAAACAATCCGAATTGGGCGAACCGTGACCGATTTGTACTCTCAAATGGACACGCTTCAATGCTGCTCTACTCGCTACTGCACCTTACCGGCTACGACCTTACCCTTGAAGACTTGAAACAATTCCGCCAGCTGCACTCTCGCACTGCCGGTCATCCTGAACAACACCTGACCCCAGGAGTTGAGACCACCACCGGGCCCTTGGGCCAAGGCCTTGCCAATGCGGTGGGAATGGCACTTGCCGAAAAGAGCCTTGCTGCACAGTTCAACACCAAGGAACACAAGGTCATTGACCACCACACCTACACCTTCCTCGGTGATGGATGTTTGATGGAAGGTATCAGTCATGAAGCAGCTTCTCTTGCTGGTACCTGGAAATTAGGCAAACTGATTGCTTTCTACGATGATAATGGAATCTCCATTGATGGAGATATTAAGGATTGGTTCACCGATGATACAGCAGCTCGCTTTGAAGCGTATGGCTGGCAGGTCATCGAAGATGTCGACGGCCACGATGCACGGGCCATCGAAAAGGCATTGAAGGAGGCGAAAGCCAACGCTAGCCAACCCACCCTCATCATGTGCCGCACCACCATTGGCTATGGGTCACCCAATAGAGCCGGTGATGCTTCTAGCCATGGCGCTCCCTTAGGGGCTGAGGAGATTGTCCTTGCCCGCAAGCAGCTCGGATGGAAGTGGGAGGAGCCCTTCTTTGTACCCAAAGATATCTATGAAGCGTGGGACCAGCGTGAGCGGGGTGCCAAACTTGAAGAGAAGTGGAATGAGCTTTTTGCTGAATACCAGAAAGCCAACCCGGGGCTAGCTGCTGAATTGACCCGTCGCCTTGACGGAGAGCTACCTGCAGGCTGGGAAGCCACCTACGACAAGGCTGTCAAAGAGTGGCAGAAAGAGAAGGTTACTGTGGCAAGCCGCAAGGCAAGTCAGATGGCCCTCGATCTTTTAGGTAGCCTTATCCCTGACTTCATTGGCGGGTCCGCTGACCTCTCTCCATCGAATCTCACCCAGTACAAGGGAGTGGAGGACTTCAGTCCCGATTCAGGTAAGGGCACGTACCTACGCTTTGGTGTACGGGAGTTTGGTATGATGGCAATCCTCAATGGCGTTGCCCTGCATGGCGGCTTCATCCCTTACGGGGCTACCTTCTTGATGTTCATGGAGTATGCACGCAACGCGGTGCGCATGAGCGCCTTGATGGGAATTCGGAACATCTTTGTCTTTACCCACGACTCAATCGGTCTTGGTGAAGATGGGCCAACCCACCAGCCGGTAGAGCAGATTGCTACGTTGCGTATGACCCCCAAGATGGTCAACTGGCGCCCAGCGGATGCCGTTGAGACCGCGGTAGCTTGGAAGGCGGCAGTCAAGCGAGTCGATGGACCGACTTCCTTGATCCTCAGCCGCCAAAATCTCGTAGCCCAAGAGCGTACCGATGAGCAAGTCAACCTCATTCAAAAGGGTGCCTATATCCTCTATGAGAGCGGAGCCGCTCCTTCGGTCATCCTGATCGCAACAGGAAGTGAAGTCTCGCTGGCAATGGAGGCTGCAAAGCGCCTCTCCGATGAGAAGGTTGCCGTAAGAGTCGTCTCGATGCCCTCATCTGAGATCTTTGAGGCTCAGGACGAGGCCTATCGAGAAAGTGTGCTGCCTAAGGGTGTGAAGGCGCGTGTCGCCGTTGAAGCCGGATGGGCAGATTGGTGGTACAAATATGTCGGCCTAGATGGGGCGGTCATCGGTATGCATAGCTTCGGTGAATCAGCACCAGCAGAGGATCTCTACAAGTTCTTTGGCATTACCGCTGACGCAGTCTATGAGGCAGCCAAAGCACTTCTCTAAATTATTTCAATACGGGAGCCTTTCTTAGATGGAGGGCTCCCTCTCTTTCATCGTGCGAACATCCAATAATCATTTTGGACCTGTGCAATAAGAGGTTTACAGGTTCATCATATTGCAACAAAACTCGGAAAATTCAATTTTGCATTTGCAACATCCATGCTCTTCGGTGCACACTGTGGGGGCAGGATTGTCATGTCTATAGCATTACAAGGGAGGAAAACCTATGAATATCAGTTTACTAGAACCGTTGGGCGTCAAGGCCGAAGTAATTGATGCATTTGGCCAGGAGATGGAAAAAGCAGGCCACTCCTTCACTTGGTATGCAGAAAAAGCGGGCTCCGTTGATGAACTCATTGCTCGATCAAAAGACCAAGAGATTATCATGATAGCCAATTCACCCTACCCAGCAGAGGTGATCGAAGCCAATCCACAAATCAAATTA
>JBAZCM010000038.1:0-17296 GCA_041654935.1 Sphaerochaeta sp.
CTCATTTCCTTTGAATTAGATTTTAAGTCACGAGGTTGTATTGGTTTTTGGGAGTTAGTTGCTTCGGAAATTTTGGAGATCAAGTCACTTCGACCTCTATATGAAATCAATTTGCAAGGCACAGAAAAAGGTGTAGAATTCTCGTCTTTCCCTATCAAAGTAGTGGTCTGTCCACCGTTGATTATAGAAAAATTTGATATTTCTACGTTATATCCATCAAAATGAAATTCCTCACATGCAATGGTGATACCATTATTGTAAAACCAAAAACGATCTCTCTCGTTCGCTAGAGTATGTTTTATCCCAGAATCCACTGTTTTGTTAGCTACAAATTTACGAATATTTTGATCCAACAATCCTTTATTTATGTACTTGTTATACATTTTCCGGATGCTATCTGAGCTTACATTTATGAAAGCACCTTGTACGTTTTCAGTTTCATATTGAAGATGATTGCCTGCTGAGTCTATTCGTAAACGAAAATTATCAGAAACCCGCTCAACAGCTGTTGCTTGCTGCTCAATCAACATGGTCAACTGTTCTCTACCAAAAATATTAGTATTATTGATAGAAAATCCTCTATCCAAAGACTCTATTCTACTATTCACATATTCGATATTGACCAGAGCCTTTGTAAACAAATTATATTCAACCACCTCAGCATTTTCATCAAACCGATCGATTGCATTTTGTAATAATTCTCTTACTTTTGCATTATACCTACTTGTATTTAATCTCCTGAAATCATTGATTGTGTTCTCAATTTTTGAAAATTCATTGATAATATTATCAGCCGAAATCTCATCAGAATATTTACACTGACATACATGAATTTTTTGTTCTTCTTCATCAAAAAAAATAAAATCTAATCCCCCATCAGATGAGCCGTCTGTTATATTCTCGAACAATTGTCTACAGTTGTCTTTTGGGGCATAAAATAATTTTAAACATAAAAACACAAATGCTTTTTCATCAGTAATCTCAAGATTTAGTTCTTGAGAAACTTTTTCCTTCATTTTCCCTACTTCGTTAATTAATAACTCCATAATGTACCCCTTTCGGTTATTATCACACTTGGCTTCCGTTAGATCAAGAAAAACTTTATAACGCTAAACACATAAAGAAGTTGGGAAATATAATATCGCTTTTTATTTCTTTTATTGTTTCTCTTTTTTATTTTGTTGGTAATTAGTATAGTTAAGAGGTTACGGAGGATTCATGGAGCAATACTTGGAGCGCTATGTGCGCCTAATCATAGATGTACAACTCAAGCTGATCGAAGGGGATAATCTATCGATCAACACCGGTGGCCGCAGTATGGGTTTTGCCCGTCTACTGGCCCAAGAGGCGACCATCGCCACGCGCCTCCCGGTTACCATCGTTGAGACTGCCGGTGGAAAGGTGATCCAAGCCTATCCTATCGACCCCAAGGAGAAGGATCTTTTTCGTCCAGAGCCTGCCCAAGCGGTAATGTGCCGTATCGTAGATCTTGATGATTTTCCCTACGATGAAGAGGAGTCCCTTATCGATATCTGCCGCGATGCAGCCTCCCTCTCTGCGTACGGCGTCCTTGCTGACCCTATCTTCCTCGATCGAAGAATTGGATCTCCCTGGGCTAACATCCCCTATCCTGGCCCTCGGTGGGCCGAAGCGGAAATCGGTCATAACGTACTTGAAAGAGAGGCATGGGAGTATTTTGCCAAGCTACTGCGCCTGGATAGTGAGCATGCCTCCTCGTTTTGGACGGAACAGGCCAACCTGCTCTCCTGGCGTAAAAAGCGCCTTGATGCCATCGGAGATGCACAGGTGCGCCTTACCGGAGATGGTTGGGCCCTCACCGCCCGCATGGCCGAACACACCCACTTCAGCGGTGGCCCCAGTGCCTTGGCCTCCGGCAGAGCGTTCATCCCCACCCTCCCCATGCAAAGTATGGTTGGCTCATTGGCTGCAGACTCAGCCTCGGGCACCGTCGCCGCCAGCAGAAGCTTTACTCTGTTGGGAACCGTCATTGAAGGGGCTGTCTTCACCATCGAAAGCGGGGTGGTTACTTCCTGGGATGCTGCTGTCGGAAAAGATACACTGGATGCCTTCTTTGGTGTTGATGAAGGGGCTAAAGGGGTCAGCTCGGTGCTTCTCGCAGACACCAATACCATTGAGAGTCATAGCCTGACGGTGGGAGTGCACCCCCATTTTAGTGACGAGGTTGAAAGTGCCATCTCTTTTGGTGGCTTTGTCATCGAGACGCTTGACCGAGAGGTCGATGAAGAGTTATTGCCCCAATGTAAGCTTTGTGATTCATTGGTGCGCATGACCGTCCCGATTGGCAACAATCACTTACAGGTAGCCTTCACCGCTGAAGGAGAAGAGATAGTTATGATGGAAGAAGGAGTTTTCAATGAGTGAACTTGTACTGGGAATGGAGATTGCTGAGATCGATCGCTATGCGGACCTGATCATAGAGAAAGGGATTAATCTCAAAGAGAAGAAGAATGTCATGATCGTCAGTGGGGCTGGAACCTACTACTTTGCCCGCGCCCTTGCAAAGAGTGCCTATCGACATAAGGCGACCTATGTGCAGATTCTGGTGGACGACCTCGATGTATTGGCAAGTAGGCTGGATAACCAAGATGATGAGGATCTGACGTTTAACCCTGACTTCATCAAGGCCATGGACTATGAGTTCATCGCCGAAGAGTGGTCCTTCATTCGGGTGGACAATACCGAAGATCGGCTCGACCACCCTCCCCTTGATGGACGAAAGAACCAAATTCTCAGTGCTGCCAAGCGCAAGTTCAGCGACGCTCGCTCCAAGCGCCTGATGCGCCATCAACTGCCGTGGTGCGTCTGTGTGGCCCCCGGTCCCCGATGGGCGAAGCAAGTCCTCGGCGAGGAAGCTACAACTGCTGACCTGATGGCAACCCTCAAGCCAATTCTCCTGCTGGACCAACAAGATCCGTCACAGGCTTGGGATGAGAAGGGGGAGATGCTCAACCGACGACAGGCACACCTCAATGGCCTGGAAGTCGATCGGCTGCACTTCAAGAGCCCGGTCACCGATTTGATCATTGGCCTGAACCGCACCTCACGCTTTGTCGGTGGAGCTGAGGACCTCCCTGATGGCCGGCCCTTCTTTGCAAACCTTCCCACCGAAGAGATCTTCACCACCCCCGATTGGAGGCGTACCGAAGGGTATGTGACCACTACCCGACCGGTTTCTGTCCTCAACACCCCTACCGAAGAGGTTCGTCTTGTCTTCAAGGAGGGAAAGGTCGTCGATTACTCTGCCAAGGTTGGCCAGGAGGCGATGGATCGCTACTTTGAGATTGATGAGGGAACACGCTCGATCGGAGAGCTCGCTCTTGTTGATGAGAGTAGCCCGATCGCCCAAAGCGGATTGGTCTTCCACTCAATCCTCCTCGATGAGAATGCCAGCTGTCACATCGCCCTCGGTGAAGGGTACCCCATCGCTTTGGAGGGCGGTAATGCCTTAAGCGGTGATGAACAGCTGCGAGAAGCTGGGTGTAATACCAGTTTGATGCATACCGACTTCATGATTGGCTCTGATGAGATGAGTATCACTGCCCACCTGAGAGACGGCAGTGAGGTTACGATCATGGAGAAGGGACTCTTTCTCTTTTAGCTGTTGAGGTCAGCGATCAGGCGCAACCCCTCGAGGGTGTGCATTTGACTGACCTGGTTGATGCGGTTTATCAGGGGGGCCATCGTCTTGGAGAGGCCCCCCGTTGCTATAACGTAGACCTCTTTGCCAATCTCCTCTTCGGTCATCTCGATGATGGACTTCACCATCCCCGCATACCCGAACATGATGCCGCTTCGAATTGAATCCTGGCTGTTGCGTCCGATGACTGTCTTGGGTACCCGCAGTTCTACCTGTGGCAGTTGGGCGGTATTGCCAAAGAGCGCATTGACAGCGGTCACCAGACCCGGTGCGATTGCCGCTCCAAGGACCGAGCCATCGCTGTCGACAGTGGTGAGGGTCAATGCGGTGCCAAAGTCCACGACAATGACCGGTTGATCTGGATGCATATGGTGAGCTTGGGCCACATTGGCCAACAAGTCAGATCCAAGCTCAGGGGGGATGGTCTCTCGCTTCAAGCCGGTCTTCACATTGTGGTCGACCATCAGGGGCTCTACACCAAAGAGACGCACAATATTCTTCTGCATGGAGCGGGTGAGGTTGGGCACGACACTGCTGATAACCGCCCGACTCACTGGCCCTTGGGCAATGTCACTGCTGCTGAGCAGACGATCGAGGACCACAAAGTACTCATCGGTGGTCTTCTGTTGATCACTGAAGATGCGGAAGGAGTGGACCCACTCCTTTCCGTTATGTACTGCAACAACGATATTCGAGTTGCCGATGTCTACGACTGTAAGCATGAACCCCTCCTACAGGGCTGCAATGTTGCGCCTACCTCCATAGTACTGGTCTCTCATCGAACGAATCAATGGGTCAGCGAAGTACTCCTCAAAGCCAATCTGACGATCAATGACGCCTCCGGGGGTAAATTCGATGATCCGGTTAGCAATCGACTCAACGAACTGATGGTCGTGGCTGTTGAAGAGCACGATACCGGTGAACTCGATCAGGGCGTTGTTCAGGGCGGTGATCGCCTCTAGGTCCAGGTGACTGGTCGGCTCATCGAAGATCAGGCAGTTGGTCTGCTCTAGCATCATGCGGCTGAGCACACAGCGCACCTTCTCCCCTCCACTGAGGACTGTACAGTCCTTCAACGCTTCATCGCCACTGAAGAGCATGCGACCGAGGAAGGAGCGGATATCGGTCTCATCGCTATCCTTGCTGAAGCGCCACAACCAGTCGATGATGGAAATATGCTCCTCAAAGAGGTGACTGTTGTCCTTGGGAAAGTATGAAAGGCTGGTCGTCACTCCCCAATTGTAGGTGCCGCTGTCAGCTTCCATGTTGCCGCTGAGAATCTCAAAGAGCACCGTCTTGGCCCAGTGGTTGGGACCGACGAAGGCAACCTTATCCCCAGCATTGAGGGTAAGATTGAAATCTTTAAGAACCTCGGTGCCCTCGATGGTCTTGCTAAGGCCTTTCACCTCCAAGATGTTGCGGCCAACCTCACGTTCGGGCTTGAAGGCCACATACGGGAAACGGCGGCTGGAAGGACGAATATCATCGATGGTCAGCTTGTCGATCAGCTTCTTGCGGCTGGTGGCTTGGCGAGCCTTGGCTACGTTACTGGAGAAGCGCTGGATGAAGACCTTCAACTCAGCGATCTTATCTTCTCGTCTCTTCTTCTCATCGCGCTGTTGTCTGGCAGCGAGTTGGCTGGAGAGGTACCAGAAGTCGTAGTTACCTACAAAGAGCTGGATGCGGGCAAAGTCGATATCAGCAATATGCGTACAGACCGTATTGAGGAAGTGACGGTCGTGACTCACCACGATGACGGTGTTGTCGAACTCGGCAAGGAAATCCTCAAGCCAATGAATTGAGTCGAGGTCCAAGTGGTTGGTGGGCTCGTCTAGCAGAAGGATATCTGGGTTGCCAAAGAGCGCTTGGGCGAGGAGGACGCGCACTTTGATGTTGTCTTCAACCTCAGCCATCCGGCTTTGCAACAATTCATCAGCGATGCCAAGGCCACTAAGTAGTTGTCCTGCCTCACTTTCGGCTTCCCAGCCACCGAGGTCTGCAAAGTCACCTTCAAGCTCGGCTGCTCGCAGTCCGTCCTCTTCGGTGAAGTCTTCTTTCGCATAGATCTCATCACGCTCCTTCATCACTGAATAGAGTTTCTCATACCCCATGATCACCGTTTCCATGACCGAGTAGTCGTTGAAAGCAAAGTGATCTTGGCGCAGGACAGCCATACGCTGGCCCGGGGTGATGAAGATCTCGCCGGTATCCGATTCAATCTCACCGCTGAGGATCTTCAAGAACGTGGATTTACCAGCTCCATTGGCACCGATGATGCCGTAG
Source organism: Sphaerochaeta sp. (assembly GCA_041654935.1). Lineage (GTDB taxonomy): Bacteria > Spirochaetota > Spirochaetia > Sphaerochaetales > Sphaerochaetaceae > Sphaerochaeta. Next base: position 5,963 of record JBAZCM010000038.1, read on the forward strand.
CAGTTGCCGGGAGTGAACTTTATATTTACCTCTTTGAAGAGGACCTGGGTCCCATAGGAGAGACCAATATTGGATGCTGTAATCATGGCATTACCTTCTGTACATACTCGAAAAAAGGAGCAACCGCCAAGGTTGCCCCTTCCTTCTTCCGATAGTTCCTAGGGGAATCGAACCCCTATTTAGAGACTGAGAATCTCCCGTCCTAACCATTAGACGAAGGAACCGTTGGCTGGGATGGAGGGATTCGAACCCCCAAAGGCAGAACCAGAATCTGCAGTGTTGCCATTACACTACATCCCAAATTCAAAAGACGGTGGTAGAATACGGTAATGCCCAATCTTTGTCAAGCCACCGTAGCCCCAGCGTATTATTCGCCCCAGTACTCCTGGAGGACCGAGATATCGTATCCTTCCAAACTCTTTGCGTAATCAAGAAATGGCAGTCCAATGACCCCCAAAATCTTCTCGACTTTAGCACCGTGTTCCTCGAACATCGAGACCGCTGCTTTAAGGGTGCCTCCAGTGGCAATAAGGTCATCGACCAAAAGGATTTTCTGACCGGGGATGATGTCCAATTGCTGGATACAAACCACATCACTGCCGTACTCCAAGTCAAAGCTCTTGGTATGAACTTTGTTGGGAAGTTTGCCCATTTTTCGTACCAGGACCAACGGGAGGCCGAGGCGCAAAGCGAGTGGGGCTCCGAAGATAAAACCGCGGGCTTCAATACAAGCGATTGCGTCAAATTCTCCGCCCTTGGCCTCTTGGGCAAAGCGGTCGATACAGTACTCAAAAGCAGGCGGGTTTGTCAGGATACTGGTGATATCGTAGTAGAGAATTCCTTGTTTAGGAAAGTCGGGAACTTTTCTGATGACTGAGTCCAAGTCAAAATGCCGATCCATGGTTGTCCATCCTATGAATTGTTGCGTTTGAATGCGCTCACTCGCGCTTGGGCTGCCTCGCTATATGGTGAGGTGATGCCATCGACAAGATAGTGATATCCCAAGGCTGCGATCATGGCCGCATTATCAGTGCAGAGTGTAAGCGAAGGCAGAGAAACTTCATAGCCCCCCTCCCGAAATGCTTCCAACTCACTTCTGAGGTAGGAGTTGGCTGCCACTCCCCCACCTGCGCTGATACGCCTCAGACCGGTCTCTTCCAAAGCAAGGCGAATACGCTTTATAAGCATATTCACTGCTGCCCGCTCAAAGGATGCGGCGATGTTTGCAGCACTCTTCTCACTCTTTTGATCCCAGAATTTATCAGATTGGTGGATTACGCTACTCTTCAGTCCGCTATAGGAGATATCCAAGGGATTAGGTAACGTTGTGCCGGGAAAGAGGTAGGCCAACGGATTGCCGGTTCGGGCTAGGTCGTCGATGACCTTGCCTCCGGGATACCCCAGCTCATAGTGCTTTGCCACCTTATCAAAAGCCTCTCCGATCGCATCATCGACGGTGGTCCCCAAGACCTCAACATCGTCGTACCCATTGACTTGGGCAATGACCGTATGGCCTCCACTGACCAAGACCCCAAGGTATGGATAGGCAAGAGGATGCTCAATTTGCGGGGCATAAAAGTGGGCTCGGATATGGTCGACTGCGATGAGGGGAAGGGACCTGGTGGCAGCAAAGCCCTTGGCAAAGGAGAGACCCACTAGCAGTGAACCCAAGAGTCCAGGTCGATTGGTGACCGCAACCCCATCGAGCTCTTCAATTGCAATGTTAGCTTCTTGTAAGGCTTGGTTGACCGTAGGAACGATCAGTTCAGTGTGCAATCGACTGGCCAATTCAGGTACCACCCCCATAAATGGGGTGTGTTGTTCGATTTGGCTTGCGATGATGTTGGAGTGGATAATCCTCCCATCCTCCACCACCGCTGCAGCACACTCATCACAGGAGCTCTCGATGCCCAGGATGATCATTCTAAGTCATCCTCATCGAAGAACTCATCCTCCCAGTAAAAATCCTCTTCGCCCACCAGTGGAGCAATATCACTGAGGTCCAACCCAAGGTCCAGGGCCTGGGGAACCATCTCCAGGAGGAATTGTGCTACATCGGGCTGCCAAGAGTCACCGACCTTCGTGGCGAAGTTTCGTCCGCTTCCTTGGATGAGGACGATCATCTGGTGCGCTACTGGATGAGTGAGTCTATAGTGTATTTTCATGGCAATCCTCTTGGCCAAGCCTACTAAGAAGTGCACCGCGGGTCAAGGCAAAAAGCCTCTTTACTCTCCCTGACCTTTTGGATACACTGGGTCTGTCGCCAAAATAGCTCAGGGGTAGAGCGGCTCACTCGTAATGAGCAGGTCAAGGGTTCAATTCCCTTTTTTGGCTCTAGGCGCTAAGAGGCCCGGACAGCTGTCCGGGCCTTCGTTGTCTCTGACAGTTCGCTTACTTCTTTGCTTCGATGACAGCTTGCGCGGCAGCAAGACGTGCAATCGGAACGCGGAAGGGAGAACAGCTGACGTAGTCCAAACCAACTTGATCGAAGAAGGTGATGGTCTTCGGGTCTCCACCGTGCTCACCACAGATACCGATCTTCAGATCCGGGTTGGCCTCTCGTCCAAGCTTGGTTGCCATCTCAACGAGTTTACCCACTCCGGTGACGTCAATCGTCTCAAACGGGTCGTACTCGTAGATTTGCTTGTCGATATCCTCGACGTAGGGTCCCAAGAAGGAGGCCGAATCATCACGGCTGAATCCACAAGCCATCTGGGTCAGGTCGTTGGTACCGAAGCTGAAGAACTGAGCATGCGGAGCAATCTCGTCGGCGGTGATCGCAGCCCTGGGGACCTCAATCATCGTACCGATGGTGTACTCAACGTGCATACCTTGCTCATCAAAGACCTGCTCGATTACCTCAAGGGCCTTCTCCTTGGTGTAGAGCAGCTCCTTGTAGTGACCGATAAGCGGAATCATGATCTCAGGACGGACCTCAACACCTGTACGCTTCACATTGATGGCAGCTTCGATGATCGCCCGAACCTGCATTCTCAGGATCTCAGGATAGATGATGGCCAAACGACAGCCACGGAAGCCAAGCATCGGGTTGAACTCATGCAGGCTTGCAGCCTTCTGGGCAACTTCTTCGACGCTGATGCCCATCTGCAGGGCTAGTTCGTGACGGCTGGTGTGGTCATTGGGCAAGAACTCATGCAGCGGTGGGTCGAGCAAGCGAATGGTCGCCGGTCTTCCCTCAAGCACCTTGAAGATCTCCTCAAAGTCCCCTCTTTGCATCGGTAGCAACTCGGAGAGGGCGTCTTCACGCTCTACGACGTTGTCTGCAAGGATCATCTTGCGCATCGGCATGATACGGTTGGTGCCAAAGAACATGTGCTCGGTGCGGCACAGGCCAATTCCTTCAGCTCCGAAGGCTACAGCCATGCCAACGTCGTGCGGTGTGTCTGCGTTGGTGTAAACACCCATGCGCCTGATCTCATCGACGTAGCCCATGAACTTGTTGTAGTGCTCAAAGAGCATGCTCTCACTCTCCTTCATCGCACCGTTGAGAACCTGGACAATCTCACTGGCCTTAACGGGGATCTTGGAGGTGAAAACTTCACCGGTGAAACCATCGAGGGAGAGGTAATCGCCTTCGTTGATGCGAACACCCTTGACCTCAAGGTAGCCCTTCTCTTCGTTGATGAAGATATCACCAGCACCACTGACACAAGGACATCCCATGCCACGGGCAACGACTGCTGCGTGGCTGGTCATACCGCCACGGCTGGTGACGATGCCCTTTGCCACAGCCATTCCACCGATATCCTCGGGGCTGGTCTCTGCGCGGACGAGAATGACTTCCTTGCCTTCCTTGGCCATCTTCTCAGCCTTATCGGCGGTGAAGTATACCTGACCACTAGCTCCGCCCGGAGAGGCGTTCAGGCCGCGGGTGACAGCCTCGATAGAGTTGTCACGCAGGTACTTGGCATCGAGGATCGGAGCAAAGAGTTTGCCGAACTCACCGGCGGGTACGCGGCTGACGGCCGTTGCCTTGTCAATGAGTCCTTCTTCCACCATCTCAACCTGGCTGCGAAGCCAGCTGAAGACTGTGCGCTTACCGTTACGGGTCTGCAGCATGTACAGCTTGCCTTCCTGGATGGTGAACTCAACGTCCTGCATATCCTTGTAGTGCTTCTCAAGGAGGTCCCGGATACCAACGAGCTCATTGTAGACCTCTTCGTTGACATCCTTAAGGTGGGAGATCGGCTCAGGGGTACGGATACCGGCCACGACGTCCTCACCTTGGGCGTTCATCAGGTACTCACCGTAGAAGACGTTCTCTCCGGTAGAGGGGTCACGGGTAAAGGCAACACCAGTACCACTGGTCTCACCCATGTTGCCGTAGACCATTGCCTGTACGTTGACTGCAGTGCCCAAGAGACCGCGGATGTCGTTCATCTGGCGATACTTGATTGCCCGATCGTTGTTCCAGGACTTGAAGACTGCGTTGATTGACCTGAAGAGCTGATCGACTGGATCGACGGGGAAATCTTCGCCTGTATGCTTCTTGACGAGGGCCAGGTAGCGGTCGGTGACCTCACGAAGGTCAGCTGCATCAAGGTCGGTATCGGCAACCTTGCCCTTCTCATCCTTGACCTCTTGCAGAGTCTCTTCAAAGCTGCTGTGTGGTACTTGCATGACCACGTCGCCAAACATCTGGATAAAGCGGCGGTAGCTGTCCAAGACGAAACGCTCGTTACCGGTCTTCTCAATCATGCCAGCCACTGTATCAGGGTTGAGGCCAAGGTTGAGGACGGTGTCCATCATGCCGGGCATCGAGCTGGCTGCACCACTGCGAATCGAGACGAGGAGCGGGTTCTCCTTGCCTCCGAGCTTTGCATCCATCATCTTTTCAAGCTTGGCGAGGTTGTCCATCACTTGCTCGCGAAGGCCTTCGGGATACTCCCCGTTGTTCGCGCTATAAAATGCACACGCTTCGGTGCTGATCGTAAAGCCCGGCGGCACAGGAAGACCGATGTTGGTCATGTCGGCGAGGTTTGCACCCTTTCCGCCGAGCAGCTCACGCATCTGAGCTGTTCCTTCCGTGTTGCCGGAGCCAAAGAAATAGACATACTTGGTTTTCTTCTCTGCCATACTTGACTCCTAAAAATTGTTCTCTAATTGTTAACGGTCAAATCCTATCGGTTCGGTGCGATACTGTCAATCAAAAAGGGGTGAAAGTTCTGAATATAGCACGGTTCAACTTGTTTTATGACAAATAGTTGGTATTTTAGCTTTTGGAACACTATTTCATTTTCTTCATTCGATAAAACACGAGTGTTCATAGGATCACAGATCTGCTTAAAATTCAAAACAGCCCCAACCCTATTACGGATCGAGGCTGCATTGATTGTAAGTTTTTCTTACGGCTGTTTACCGATATATGCCAAGATTCCTCCATCTACGTAGAGTACATGTCCATTGACAAAATCGCTGGCTTTGGAAGCCAGGAAGAGCGCCGGTCCCTCCAGATCCTCTGGCGTCCCCCATCGCTCTGCCGGTGTCTTTGCGATGATAAAGGCATCAAAGGGATGGCGGCTGCCATCTGCCTGTTTCTCTCGCAAAGGTGCGGTCTGCGGGGTTGCGATATAGCCAGGTCCTATGCCATTACATTGGATGTTGTAGGCTCCATATTCACTGGCAATATTACGCGTGAGCATCTTCAGCCCACCCTTGGCTGCGGCGTAGGCACTGACGGTCTCCCGACCCAGTTCACTCATCATCGAACAGATGTTGATGATCTTTCCGCTTCGGCGCTCCATCATCGAAGGCAGGACTGCCTTAGCCACGATAAATGGCGCTGTCAGATCCACTTCAATGACTTTTCGCCACTCAGCGGGGTCCATCTCATGCATCGGGATACGACGGATAATTCCAGCGTTGTTCACCAGAATATCAATCGGTCCCAACTCCTTCTCAATTTGTGCTGTGGTGGCCTGTACCGCCTCTTCATCGGTCACATCACACACATACCCCTTGACCTCGATGCCTGCCGCTTTATACGCGGCAAGCCCCTTGTCAACGAGTTCTTGGTTGATGTCGTTGAAAGCAATCCTTGCTCCGGCACGTGCATAGGCACTGGCCATGGCAAATCCGATTCCGTAGGAAGCGCCGGTTACCCAAGCAACTTTCCCTTCTAATGAAAATTGGTTAAGTATATTTTCACTCATGGCTTATCTCAAATCCTCGGTTGCAATCCAATCCATATCGGTATAGGTGCGGTTCTCACCACACATTGCCCAGATAAAGGTGTAGTTGCTGGTCCCTACTCCACTGTGGATCGACCATGAAGGGTTGATGACCGCCTCTTCGTTTCCAACGACGATGTGGCGCGTCTCAGTAGGCTCGCCCATCATATGGAAGAGAGTCTGTCCTTCCTTGATGTCAAAGTAGAAGTATACTTCCATCCGCCGTTCGTGTGAGTGGGCAGGCATCGTGTTCCACACACTTCCTGTCTCCAGTTCAGTCAAGCCCATGGAGAGTTGGCAAGTATCAAGGACATCCGGGTGGATGTACTGATGAATGGTGCGTTCATTGGCATCTTCACTACTGCCCGCAGGAACGTGTTTTGCATCCTTGAACACAATGTGTTTGGCCGGGAAGGCACAATGGGCTGGAGTACAACTCATGTAGTACTTTGCTGGATTTTTTGGATCATTGCTGCCCAACTCTACCGACTTTGTGCCCATGGGAACGTAGAATCCATCATAATGTACCAACTCATAGCGTTCTCCATCAACGACAATAAAGCCATCGCCACCGATGTTGATCATGCCCAGTTCACGGCGCTGAAGGAAGAAGTCAACACCAAAATCTTTCATCGGATCGATGTTCTTTGCCAAATCCAATGTCTCTTTTACAGGCATAGCTCCCATGGTGACAATACGGTCAATATGTGAATAAACAGCACTCACGTCGTCTGCGACGAAGATGTTCTGTACCAAGAACTCCTTGCGCAGCTCGTCTGTAGTCATGCGTTTGAACGCCTCTTTTCCTGTTGAATAACGAATGTCCATTCTAACTCCTTCTGATGACGGCCATCAAATGAATAGTGGGAGTAGCAAGTTTAATGTAAGCCTGTACGTGACTCCCAGTAGTACAATTACATTCCAAAAAATGAAGGATATCGTCCTCTTTAACGTGTAGAAGATGTCTATTTTTGCTGATTTGCTCAACGGCTTTACATCAAATAATGCTGCCGTGAAATCCTCTGAAGAGAGGAGAGACACAAATGAGCCTCCCTTTGTCACATATGCAAGCTCATCGTTGGACAATGCGAAGCGAGTTGGATTGTATTGATTTTTTGTTGAGATGGAACTCCTTTCATCTGCCATACTGCTCACAACTATCATCCTAGGTACCCCACATTTTGGAATCACTTTTTCCACTATGTGGAATTCATTTATATTTTATCGGGATTTTCTTACATTTCCCAATTTTATTCCATTTAATGGAACTGCTTTTCATTATAGGATACTTTTGCACCTAGTCAAGAGGTAACAAATAACTTATATTGTCTGTATTGGGGGGAGGATTTGTGAAAACAACCGTACGGGTACAATCTTTAGATCGCGCGTTTGACATCCTAACACTGCTGGGTGACGAGCCAAACGGCACATCGTTATCCGAAATTTCTGAACGCCTTGACTTGCCTAAAAGCACAGTCCATCGCCTACTCGGCGTACTGAGCCAGCGCATGTTCGTTCGCAAATCGCAGCGAAGCGGTACCTATCGACTTGGGCCGGGGATTATTGAGCTTTGCTCAAACTATTTGAATAATCTTGAGTTGAAGACTGAGAGCACGCCCCACATGGACGAATTATCAGCTACCACCGGTAACGTAGTCTTTCTTGCAATTCGTCAAAATGATCAGATGGTCTATATTGACAGCAAAGAGCAGATCACCAGCCTCCGTAAGTATGCAATCATCGGCCAACGCAAACCCCTTTACTGTACTTCATTAGGAAAAGCATTGCTCATGGGCCTGGAGGAAGAGGACATTCGAGGCTTGCTCGCAGATACTGTCTTTGAAAAGCGTGGACCGAATACCCATACCAATATTGAAAGCCTACTAGCCGATATTCGAGAGTGTAAGCGCCGAGGCTGGTCACTAGATGATCAAGAGGCCGAGCCTGATATCAACTGTGTGGCTGCCCCGATCTACGACTATCGTGGCCAGGTCATTGCAGCGGTGTCTACTTCTTGGATCTTAGAACAACAGCCGCAGATGACCCCTGAAAAGATGGCTCCTATTGTGATGAAGTGCACCAGAGCAATCTCATACAACATGGGCTGGAACGGAACACACACGCGGTAACTACTAGAAGAGGGCCGATTGGCCCCCTTCATCCTATCTATCATCTATCATTGCCTAGGCAATGTAACTGTCCACGTATCGGGTGTACTCCGACTCTTTGAGGCGATCGAGGGCTCGCTTCTCAATTTGGCGAATCCGCTCTTTGGTGAGGTTATAGATCTCACCAATCTCTTTCAGTGACATCGGAACCTTACCCTCCAAGCCAAAGCGTAACTCAATGATCTCGCGCTCACGCTCACTCAGTGAGGAGAGCAGGCGTCTTACATCATCCTTGAGAGAGGATTCTAGCAAGGCATCCTCTGGGCTCTGTGACTCATCTTCGATGAAGTCTGCGATCGAGCTAGCACTGCCGTCAGTGAAGATCGGAGCATCGAGGCTGACGAGGTCACGGCTGATAGCCAAGAGGTTAGTCACGTGCTCGGCATCAAAGCCGGAGAGTTCTCCAATCTGCTCGGCAGTGGGATCTTCGGTTGAAAGCTCCTTCATCAGAGCCCGCTGGGCTTTCTGTATTTGCAATAGCTCATTGGTCCGGTTCAGTGGCAGGCGTACTGCCCTGCCCTTCTCGTTGATCGCCTTCATGATTGACTGGCGAATCCACCACACAGCGTAACTGATGAAGCGATATCCCTTATCAGGATCAAACTTATCCAAGGCGGTCATCAAACCGATGTTCCCTTCGTTGATCAGATCAATGAGAGGCAAACCTTGGTTCTGGTATTGCTTGGCAACATTGACAACAAAGCGAAGATTGGACTCAACCATCCGTTTACGGGCAAACTCCTCACCGTTACGGCTGCGGATAGCAAGGTCAAGCTCTTCTTCTTCAGTAAGCAGGGGGATACGACTGATCTCTTTGAGATAGATGCCCATGATATTGGCATCGTCGTAAGCGTAAGTACTGGTATTGTTAAGCATCTTGTTTCGGCTTTTCATCGTCTTCACTCCCTGAATTGGTGTTGATAATGAAAATGCAAGATGCGTGCCAACTTACAAATAAAGATTTTTATTTGCTTTCATATTATATAATTAAAAATTTATTACTTAAATAATGACTTTAGAATATGGTCTAAAAGACCAGAGATATGGCCTATTATGGCCCACCGCCCCAAAAATCTTTCAATAGTGGGTCAATATGACTCAATCTAGCTGGTCACTCCCATCGATGTGTCCGTTTGGTCTCATCGAGGTCGATTAACCAAGGAAAATCGAGTTCCAAGGAGGCGTACCAGCGTTCAAGGTTCTCCCGTGCGAAGGGCAGCTCACTGGAGGCAAGCTCCTCTTTGATGCGTTGATACTCATCCTTGAGGTAGTCGTGGATCATATCCCCCTCACAGAGCGAACAGTTGATCCGCCTCTTGCCCAAGAGATAGACCGTGAATTGGCGACGGAAGAAGTCAATCCAATCGCTATCAAAATCTTCTTGGTGCCCTCCCCTGATCAAAAAGGCATCGATCAAGTAGGTAAGGCTGTTGGTCATATCATGGGCTCGTGCAAAGAGACAGCCGAGCTGGTAGAAATGACTCCACAGCTCACTGGAGGCGCCTACCCACCCCTGCATCCCTTGCTCTCCGATTCGCTCCATCACACATCCTCCACATCAACTACATCGAATATAAGCATGGATTGCCAAAGAGGCAAGGTTTTGTGCCCTTGCCCCTCTGAGCGCTTTTTACTATATTGGTGCAAGCGGCATTCACTGCCGCAAAAAGTGCAAAAACCTATGGTTGGAGGAAGATACAATGACCATCAAGCCTTTGGCAGACAGAGTGTTGGTAAAGATCGAGGAGTTGCAGGAGAAGACAGCCAGTGGCATCTTCATTCCCCAGACAGCCCAAGAAAAGACCCAGATCGGCAGCGTAGTAGCAGTTGGTGAGGGCACCGATGAGGTGAAGATGACCGTGAAGGTCGGCGACCGCGTCATGCACGACAAGTACAGCGGCACCTCAGTGAAGGCAGATGGAGTCGAGTACCTGATTCTCAGCATGAAGGACATCCTGGCCATCATCGAGTAAGGACTAACAACCATCCTATAAGGGAGGTGGGCGACCACCCCCCTTCTTTTTTGTTCAATTAGTCTATTCAATTCAGGGTTTGGATGTTCGAAATGACGATTAATCAAAAACTGATGAATAGTCGCTCATTAATTCTTCAAAACCTAAATCTCGTAACATAATTTTTCTTTTAAGGACTCAAATCAATGGAGTTCAAAAGAGTTTTTCATGATAATCGCCATCACTAATAGCATATTTCATGATTAGTGTTGTCAGTGATTACATTCGTACATATCTTACTGGCAATTCGATGATCAACAGCTTCCCATCTTATGTTAGTTTGTTACCGTCAAAAGAGAAAACTCTCGATTCGAGAGGAGATGGAATCAGTAGTACACTCTGGCCAATGACTCTCTGGTAGACTGCGCAACATGTATGGGCCGTAGCTTTTCTGCACGACACGACTGTCGAGGATCAGGACCACCCCGCGGTCTGCAGTGGAACGTAGGAGTCGTCCAAAGCCCTGTTTGAGCTTCATTGTCGCTGACTGCAGTGCGAGTTGGAAGAAGCCACTACCTCCGGCTGCATCGATTGCGTCACAACGTGCCTTGAAGACTGGATCACTGGGAACGCTAAAGGGTAACTTTACGATGATCACCATCCGCAGCGTATCACCGGGAGCATCCACACCCTCCCAGAAAGAAGAAGTGGCGAAGAGCGTGCTATCACCATCGTCGATGAAGTTCTTCAACAGCGTGAAACGATCGACCTCACCTTGGCTGAGGAGGACCATCTCCTCCTGGGCAAAGCGAGGAGCGAGGGCCTCCTTGACGGCAGTAAGTACCGCATAGGAGGTGAAGAGCACCAACGCTCCCCCACCTGCGGTGTGGACACTCTCCCAGATTGTTTGGGTCAAATACTCGAGGTAAGGCTCATCAGCTCGAGCAGGAGGCAGGGGTGCATCGACTGGGGTGAGTAGCATCAAGCGACTCTTGTAGTCAAAGGGAGAGGAGTACACCCCCT
>JBAZCM010000039.1:0-17263 GCA_041654935.1 Sphaerochaeta sp.
GATTATCGCAGCCACCAATAAAAACCTAGAAGAAAAAGTGCAAAACGGTGAGTTTCGGGAGGATCTCTTCTATCGTCTGAACGTAGTGCGTATTGCGATCCCACCACTGCGCCAACGGCGAGAGGATATCCCCATCCTTGCCGCTGGCATCCTGCGACGCTTGCGCAGTGAGATGGGACACCGGGTCCTTGGCCTATCGCCTGAGGCGCTACAGCTTCTCTGTCAGCATGACTTTCATGGCAATGTACGCGAACTAGAGAATATCTTGGAGCGAGCGGTAATCTTTGCCAACGGAGAGGAGATCCAAACCGATGAATTGGACCTCAGGGGATCGGTGGCCATTGCTACTGGCGCCGATGAGGAGGTTATTCAGGATCTGGGCAAACCTGCGAGCCTCAAAGAGCTTGAGGTCGAGGCTATTGTCCGAGCCCTGCACCGTTGGGAAGGCAATCGCACCCGAGCTGCTGAAGAGCTGGGGATTAGCCGACGCACCTTGATCAATAAAATCGCTGAGTACGAATTGAATCTGTAAGGAGATTAACACCAATGAGCATCGTATCGAACTGGGACCTGACTCCCATTTATCCGGACATTGAGAGCGAAGAGTTCCGCAGTGACTTAGAAGCAATAGTGGAGCAGTCAGTGCAGCTTGAGGCTTATGTCGCCGAAGTGAAGAGTGACCTCAAAGAGGCGGTCGATCGCTATGAGGCGATTATCGACCGATATGTAAACCTCTACGCCTACGCATCGGCGGTATTGACTCTCAACACCTCCAATGAGGTTGCCATACGAGCCCTCTCTCAGGTAGAGGAGAATGGCCTTGCTGTGGAGCGAATGGCCGTTGGATTTCTCAACTACCTGGCTACCCGAGTCGAAGAGATTGAGGTACGCACTACCGAAGGCGGAGATTTAGAGCTGTACCGCTACCCGCTCTCCCAACTGCTTGAACAGCAGCGCCACCAGATGAGCGTGGAGTTGGAGGACCTGGCAGCTGACTTGGCTCGCAGTGGAGGCGATGCGTTTGGACGCCTTCAGCAGGCCCTCGGCTCTGCTATCAGTGCCGAGTGGGGAGAAGAGGGACCTAAAACGGTTGTGGAGTTACGTAACATGGCCAGCGACAAGGACCGCGAGGTACGCCGTCGCGCCTATGAGATTGAGGTCAAACTCTTTGAGTCCTATGAAATCGCTTTTGCAGCGGCTCTCAATGGAGTAACGGGGACCACCCTCAGCTTGGGTAAGCGCCGCAATTGGGAGAGCCCGCTCGATGCTTCTTTGGCATCTTCTCGCATTGATCGTGAGATTCTCAACTCCCTTATCGGCTCGATTGAACGCAACCTTCCAAACTTCCGCAGATACCTGAAGGCTAAAGCTGCCCTCCTTGGTGTCGAGAGCCTTGCCTTCTACGACCTCTTTGCCCCAGTTGGAGAGAGCGCTCGCACCTACACCTATGAAGATGCTCACGCTTTTATCGTCAAACAGTTTGGCACTTTCTCTGAGAAGATGGCCTCTTTTGCGGATAACGCCTTTAAGAAGGGATGGATCGATGCCTTTGCAAAGAGCGGAAAGGTCGGCGGCGCATACGACACCTCCTTCCCTCTGGCAAAGGAGAGCCGTATTTTGGCTAACTTTGACTCCTCCTTTGGTGGGGTGTCGACGCTCGCCCACGAGCTAGGCCACGCATGGCATGACAGTGCCGTCCTCGATAAACCGGCGCTTCTCAGAAGTTATCCGATGCCCCTAGCCGAAACTGCTTCAATTTTCAGTGAACAGTTGGTCTTCCAAGGAGCCTTACAGCAAAGTAGTGCTGAGGAGCGGATTTCGTTGGTCGAGCACTTCCTGCAGGATTCTACCCAGGTGTGTGTCGATATCCTCAGTCGGTTTTACTTCGAGAGTGCTGTCTTTGAGAAGCGGGCTTCAGGGGACCTCAGTGCCACCGAGTTCAGCGACCTGATGGAGGACGCCCAAAAACGCACCTATGGTGACGCTCTTGGGGTTTACCATCGGTATATGTGGGCAGCAAAGAGCCACTACTATAGTACCGGCTTCTCCTTCTACAACTACCCCTACGCCTTTGGCCTGCTCTTCGCCCTCGGCCTCTATGCCCAAGCACAAGCTGAGGGTCCGGCCTTCTTTGATCGGTACAATGCAATCCTTGAGGCTTCCGGGCGCCTGAGCGTACGCGATGTTGCGGCCCTTGCCTCCATCGATCTTGCCGACCAGAAGTTCTGGGATGATGCGATGGGGGTGATCAACACCTACATCGAGGAAGTGGTTGATGCGTCTAATCGTTGATGCAGTCGTCTCTCAGGGCCGCGGCCTTGCCCTCGATACGGAGGGCAAGCAGGTCCTGGTGCGCGACGCACTGCCTGGGGAGATCGTTGAGGCGGTAATCCAGCGAGAGCACCGCTCCTATAGCCTCGCAGACACCATCGAGGTGTTACAACCTCACCCCAGACGCATTACTCCTCCTTGCCCATATTGGGGCATCTGTGGAGGCTGTGACTTTCAGTATGCCGACCAAGTGTTTCAAGCCGAGCTGAAAGAGTCCATCGTCACCGACGCACTCTCTCGTACCGGGAAAATTGAACCAGGCTCTTATCGTTTGGAAGAGCAGGTAACTGGCTCTGGGTGGGCCTATCGCAGCCGGGCACGTTTTTTTGTCAACCTTGGTGCCAAGCAAGTAGGCTTTATGGCACGAGGGAGCAATACACTGGTGAGTATCGACCATTGTCCGGTGGTCACCGACTCCCTCAATGCATTATTAGCTGACCCAAGGCCCCTCTTTGAAGCAGCAAGGGCCCAGATGTTCGCCAACCGGGTTACCAAAAGTGGTCTGGTTGAAGTGCCGGCCTTTGGATGGGAGGATCGCTCTGCCCTCCTGGATAAGGAGATTACCATCGAAGCTGGGGGGCGACACTTTACGCTCAGCAGCATGGTCTTCTTCCAATCCAATGTGACGCTCTTAGGAGCGATGGGTGAGTATGTCAGTTTTTTGGTAGAAGGGGAGCGGGTGATGGATCTCTACAGCGGGGTGGGAACCTTCTCAGCCTTCCTGGATCAAGAAGGGCGAAGCGTTACTGCAGTGGAGCGACAAAAACAATGCCTGAACTTTGCACGGCGCAATGCACCACACGCCACCTTCTATACGGAAAGCGCGGAATCTTGGGCACAGCGCCAACGAGGCGGTGTCGATACCGTCATTGTCGATCCTCCTCGTGTTGGTCTTAATGCCACGCTTCCTCCCTTGATCGCCTCATGGAACCCAAGCCGAGTCATATATGTCAGCTGTGACGAAGCCAGCCTTGCCCGCGATGTACAACGCTTCGTTGCCCTAGGCTATTCAGTCCAATCCTTACGTCTCTTTGATCTCTACCCCCAAACCTTCCACACCGAAAGTGTGGTACTGCTGACCAGATCCTAACCATTCTGCCCGCTGCCCGACAAATTTTCATGAAAGATGCATGACGAGGTGGTATGCTTACAAAGCAAGTGCGTTAAGGAGGGGAGATATGGACTGGTCGACCGTTACCAAGGCATTGTTGAAGTTCGCGAGTACCCTTGTAGTAGCCATTTTGTTACTCTTTCTTCCCGCAGGTACGGTGCACTATCTCTATGGATGGCTACTCTTGGCTCTGCTCTTCATCCCCATGGCAATCTTAGGACTCGTGCTGCTCATAAAAAATCCTGAGCTACTGAAGAGGCGCCTTAATACAAAAGAGGCAGAGCGCGAACAGGGAATTATAGCACGATTGGGAGGCGTATTGGTTGTTGCTGGCCTGATAACAGCTGGTTTGGACTTTCGATTTGGATGGTCTGGTGTTCCCAATTGGGTGGTGGCAGTGTCCTCAGGAGGGTTTATCGGTGGGTATGCCCTTTGGGTCATTGTGCTGGCAGAAAATCCGTTTTTAGGACGGACTATTGGCGTTGAAGAGGATCAAAGACTGATCGACACCGGCCCATACCGGTATGTGCGACACCCCATGTATACAGCCTCCATCATTCTCTTTATCGCCCTTCCTCTCGTGCTGGCGTCCTGGATTTCTTTTGTCATCTTCTTGTTCTACCCTCTGTTGATGGTGTATAGGATTAGCGGTGAAGAGCGATTTTTGAGGGCGCAGCTTGCAGGCTATGAGGAGTA
Source organism: Sphaerochaeta sp. (assembly GCA_041654935.1). GTDB lineage: Bacteria > Spirochaetota > Spirochaetia > Sphaerochaetales > Sphaerochaetaceae > Sphaerochaeta. The sequence continues at coordinate 4,139 of JBAZCM010000039.1, forward strand.
TTGCAAGCGGGTGCAATATCGCCTGATCCCCTTTATATGGTAGGAACAATCAATGGATTCAGTAACAAATACAAACGAGCGAGTAGCCCAAATAAATGCACAGACCATCGATAGGTGGGTCGAAGAGGGGTGGATCTGGGGAGTGCCCATCGATGCAAAGACCTATGAAAAGGCGGTTAATGGCCAATGGTCAATGTTGTTGACCCCCACCAAAGCAGTGCCGAGTACTTGGTTTCCTCCTTTGCAGGGAAAGAGAGTATTGGGTCTAGCATCAGGGGGAGGGCAGCAGATGCCCATCTTTGCAGCCCAAGGGGCAGAGTGTACCCTCCTAGAGAACTCTGACCGACAGATTCAAAGCGACTGGGAGGTCGCTCAGCGTGAAGGCTATGAGATACAGATCATCAAAGCCGATATGAGTAAGCCCCTGCCATTCGCCGATAACTCTTTTGATCTCATCTTTCACCCTGTCTCCAACTGCTACATTGAAGAGATACAGCCCCTGTGGCATGAGTGTTATCGAATCCTCACAGATGGAGGAGTCTTGATGGCAGGCCTAGACAACGGGTTCAACTATCTCTTTGGTGAAGATGAGCGAGTTATCGTTCATTCGCTTCCCTTCAACCCAATCAAAGACCCATCCTTGGTGACATTTTTGGAAAAAGAGGATGCTGGCATTCAATTCTCCCACACCCTTGAGGAGCAAATCAGGGGGCAACTTAAGGCAGGGTTTCAGATTGTTGATCTCTATGAGGATACCAACGGAAGCGGCTTCTTGCACGAGATGGGAGTGCCAACATTTTGGGCGACACTTGCTAAAAAGTCTGCTCGATAACGCTAGTGAATACGATTCGCTCTTATGATAGACTACGTAATAGGGGGGCGCTATGAAAGATGGATTTATCAAAGTAGCTGTTGCAGCCGTTGAAGTGACCGTAGCCGATACCACAGCTAACGGTAAACGAATCATCGCCCTCATAGAAGAGGCGATAGAGCAAGATGTTCGTCTGTTAGTCCTTCCTGAGTTGGCCACTACCGGCCTCTCTTGTGGAGACCTCTTCTACCAGCATCAGTTGCAGCAGGACGCCCTTGCCACGGTCTCCGCGATCCTCAAAGCCAGCGAAGCCAGTGATCTCTTGATAGTGGTGGGATCGGCGATAATCAACTGTGGAGCACTTTACAACTGCGCGGTCGTAATTCAACAAGGCAAGCTGCTGGGTGTAATTCCCAAAGAGCATCTGATCAGCCCCTGTGGCGTCGACCAACGCCGTTGGTTCGTCGGCCCCAAAGTTCCCAGTATCCAAACTGAGCTGTTAGGACAGAAGACATGGTTTGGCACGAACCTGCTCTTCCGTTGTACGAGTATGGATAACTTTATCATCGGCTGTGAGGTCGGCGTTGACCTCTACGATGTGGACAGCCCAAGTCGCCGCCTTGCTGTCGGTGGAGCAACGATCATTGCAAACCCCGCGGTGATCAATGAACTGATTGGATCGCGTGAGTATCAGCGCCTGCTGGTCACCGGTCAAAGCGCCAAGCTCTCCTGCGCCTACCTTTACAGTGGCGGTGGAGAGGGTGAGTCCACTACCGACTTTGTCTACACTCCTCATCTTCTCATCGGAGAGAATGGACGAATCTTGGCGGAGGAGAATGATATCAGCGGCTCGCTGATCACTACCGAAATCGATGTACAGCGCCTGGCCCTAGAGCGTAGGCGCAGGCAGATTACTACCTGCGACCAAGCCTTTACTACTATCCCGTTTACAATGGAAGTGCGCCACACGCCATTGACCCGAACCTTTAACCCTCACCCCTTTATCCCGCCAGAGGCTGATCGATCGACACGATTTGAACGGATTTTGACCGTGCAATCATACGCACTGCGTAAACGTCTTTCTCACATCGGCCTCGATTCGGTTATCCTGGGCCTCTCAGGAGGCTTGGATTCAACCCTAGCACTGCTGAGCTGCGTGCGCACCTTCGATTTGATGGGTTTGGATCGAAAAAAGATCCGAGCAATCTCCATGCCTGGCTTTGGGACTACCGGGAGAACAAAGAGTAATGCTGAAGAGCTCGCCGCCTTGCTAGGGGTAGGGTTTCAGACCATCCCTATCGAAGAGGCAGTGAAACAACACTTCAAGGATATCGACCATGACCCTGCTGTCCACGATGTGACCTATGAGAACAGCCAAGCTCGTGAACGGACCCAAATCCTCATGGATTTGGCCAACAAGCATGGGGCTTTGGTCATCGGTACGGGAGATCTCTCTGAATTGGCTTTGGGTTGGGCTACATACAACGGAGATCATATGTCGATGTATGCGCTCAATGCCTCGATTGCCAAAACGCTTTGTCGTCATCTGGTGCGCTATGAGGCACACCGAAGTAAGGATCCCCAACTTGCCAAGGTGCTCAACGATATTGTTGAGACACCGGTGAGCCCGGAGCTACTGCCAGCAGCGGAGGGCAAGATTGCCCAAAAGACCGAGGATATCCTCGGCCCATATGAGGTGCATGACTTCTTCTTATACTACATCTTGCGATGGAATTTCTCCCCAGAGAAGGTTCTGCGCCTTACTGAACATACTCTGGGCAGCATTTACAGTCGAGAAGATCTCACTGTATGGCTGCGGACCTTCTATCGCCGATTCTTCGCCCACCAGTTCAAACGTTCTTGTCTGCCCGACGGGCCTAAAATCGGTTCGGTAAGCTTGTCGCCGCGCTCTTCGTTCAGTATGCCTAGCGATGCATCTGCTCGATTATGGCTAAATGAGCTCGAATAGCAAATTTGTATAAGAATTCTATAGAAATATTGGACAATCCTTGTAATTCTTTGCGTCTAGCGTTGTTAGTGTAATGAGGAGTGTCAACTAATCATGCATAAAAAAATCTTGGCCTTGCTGCTCTTGCTAGCTTTGCTTGTTCCTGTCTCTATTGGAGCGCGGAGCTTGGTCAATGTAAGTCTTGGATTTGGTGCAGCCTATTATCCAGAGGAGGGAGTCGATTTCAGCAATGGGCTGGAGAATCCGGATAATTGGCTTTTCCATGGGGAGCTGTCCGCACGGCTTGCGTTCTTGCAAGCACAGGCACTTGTCTTCCCGATTCAAAGTGATGAAGGTGGGCAGGGAATCTTGCTCGTGGGTATGGGCTCGTTGAGCCTGCCCATTATAGGTTCACTGCTCAGTCTAGAGCTCGGCGGTGGTGTAGGACTAACCTATGTTCCCACTACATCCACTGACTCGAGACCATATTATATTTTGGCAGACCATACAGAGGCCGATGCATCGGCGATGAGTTTTGGTGACGCTCTTTGGAGAAGTCCACTCTATCTCCAAGCAGGGCTGGCTTCTGAACTCGGACCGATTGGAATACGGCTGAGATATCTGATGGCCTCCAAAGCCACCCTCTCTTCGCTTGTTGAGACGAAGGAGTGGTGGAGTATGTTTAACCTGGAAACAGGGGCTGTCTCACTTGTGCTGTCACTAAAAATGTTTTAGATTTTAGACAGAGTGGGCGAAATGACGAGTAGAAAGAGGTAAAACATGAAAAAGAAACTACTTATTGTAATGGTGTTAGTCGCTGTGCTGGTCCCCGCAACCTTGAGTGCGAAGATGTTTGACCTGAGCTTGGGACCGAGCGTGCAATTCAAGCCAGACCTTGGTCAACTTACTGACGACTCTGCCGACCTTGGTGAGCTGTTCACTAGCTTGGACAGTTATGCCTTTGGCGCTGACCTTCGGCTTAAAATCCTTCTTGCCCAAGTCGATGTAGCTGCTACCTTTGGCCAGCACGTCGATGCTTCCGATAATAAATACACTGAGATCTCAGTGCTTACAACCGGAGGAGTCTCCTTTGATCTCTTTGGGTTCACCCGCCTTGGTATCGGTCTTGGTCCTCGCTTCAGGGTGCTCTTCGGTGATGACGGCCCCTCGGTACTTAGTGATACAGGAACGGTTGAGACTTGGGAGAACCTTGGTGATGCCTTCATCAAGAGCCCATTAGCCCTGCGAGCCACTGCTGACTTTAAGATTGGCAAGATGTGGCTGGGAGTGAACTACTCTCTGGATACAAAGTATACCTTTGAAAAGTTTGATGAATTTGACAAGCTTTTCAGCCCTAATTGGGATGAAGGACGCTTCGGGGTATCGCTACTCTTCTCGTTCTTCTAAACAATAGGTTTGTTTGCTCTCTCAGGCCCGGAGTTTCCGGGCCTGAGTTCTCTTTTCTGTATGGTTCAAGTGTGGTACAGTAGCTCCAAGGAGTTCGTATGGGACAGAGAGGAATCTTACGTACGTTTCTGACATCGGTGCTCGTAGCTATCGTGCTCTTCTTTATCATCTACTTCTTCATCCCCAGCATGTCGATGCAATACTTGGGAATCAGTTACTCCCTTAGAGATGGGTCGGTGAACTCGCTGACCTTATCAACAATTCGACAGGAGTTCGGAGAGATCCAATTCACCAAAGAGGGTAGAGAACTGCTGTGGAAGGAGATGAATAGTCGAGAGTTCCGTCAGCGTTTCAAACTTGCTGGTGAGCAGGGAGAGCAGGCCATCAAGGCATTGGTCAGCGATCTGGTGGAACGGGTGCGATGAGCACATTGACCTTTTTGGGGACCGGTACCAGTCACGGGATACCGGTCATTGGTTGTGATTGCTCAGTATGTACTTCTACGGATGAACGGGACCGTCGCTACCGCTCAAGTGTTCTCTTTACCAAGCAGGGCCATCACTTGCTCATCGATACCGGCCCTGAGTTTCGCCTACAGGCGCTTCGAGCGAATCTGACTGATCTTGACGGGGTGCTCTATACCCACGACCACGCTGACCACTTCAATGGTATTGATGACCTCAGAGTCTTCAGCGGAGAGCGGCAGCTGGGGGTTTGGGCCAGTGAGTCGGTCAAAGAGGCAATTGAAAGTCGCTTCGCCTATGTGCTGAACGGCGATGCGATGGGCATCCCCCACCTCAACATTCAAGTCCTCACCCCTTATCAGCAGGTACAAATAGGTCCTTTTTCAGTGAGCGCTATCCCCATCATCCATGGCCGACAGACAATCTACGGCTATCGGGTGGATGATACTGCGTACCTTACCGATTGCAGTGAAGTACCGAAAGAGAGTATTGCTCATCTGCAAGGCTTGGATGTCCTCGTCGTAGATGCGTTACGCCATTGGCCGCATCCCAACCACTTCAGCGTTTTTGAAGCAACGGCGCTCGGTCGCCTTTTGGCCCCAGGGCGGGTTTATTTCACCCACTTGAGCCATAACCTCAGCCATGCCAAACTAGAGAGTGAGTTGGAAGAAGGCTTTTTTGTTGCATACGATGGGCTGACCATCACCACAAAGGATTGAGAATGGACACACCGAATACCACTACAGGGCGCAAACAGCTCTATATCGTCGATGGCTATGGGCTTATCTACCGCTCATTCTTTGGGTTTTTCAACAACCCGATGCGTGATGCCCAAGGCAACAATATCTCAGCTGTCTACGGCTTTTTCTCTACCTTGCTCAAACTGATCAGAGAGTATCACGCCCATTACCTGGTCATTGCCATGGATACCAAAGGGCCTACCTTCCGCCATGAAATCTACCCTGAATATAAAGCCAACCGGGATGCAGCCCCTGAAGAACTGCACAGCCAAGTGCCAATTATTGAATCAATTCTCAAGGCCCTGAGAGTTCCTACAATCGGCCACGAAGGCTATGAGGCCGACGACGTTATCGCCACACTCACCACTGAAGCCACTCGTCACGGTCTTGAAGCGGTCATGTTCACCGGGGACAAAGACCTGCTTCAGCTGGTCGATGAGCACACCAAGGCTCTGCGTCCTGCGAAAAAAGGGGAGAACTTCTATCGATTGATGGGAGATGACGAGGTTATTGCCGAGTTTGGCATCAAGGCCTCCCAGATGGTCGATTACCTGGCCATCCTCGGTGATAGCAGTGACAACGTGCCTGGGGTAAAGGGGATTGGGCAGAAGGGAGCGGCAAAACTCCTCGGTGAGTATGAGGATTTGGACGCAATCTATGCAAATCTCTCCTCTCTGGCTCCTGGAATGAGAAAGAAGCTGGAAGAGGGCAAGGAGAGCGCCTACCTCAGTAAGCGTTTGGTTACCCTGAAGCGGGACCTCTTTCACGTTGAGAGCTTTGACACCCCTCAGTACCTGGTGGAGGATGTCGACTATCTTGGAGCCATCCCACTCTTTGAGGAGATTGGGATGCGCTCGATCATCAGAAACCTCGAGGAGGCGGCTCAAGTGGAAGGATCTGTCGAGCGGGAGGAGACACCGGCTATGCCGGTCGGTTCCTACCGACGTATCGATGATCTTGCTCACCTCAAGAAATTGCTTGATCAAATAGTTGTAGCTGGGGGTGTGGCCGCATTCGACCTTGAAACAACCAGCCTCAATGAACATGAGGCAGAGATTCTGGGCTTCTCTTTTAGCTGGGAAGATCAAATAGCCTATTACATGCCCTTGTCCCATGGCGGACAGTCTCTCGTAGATGAAGCAGCTGTACATGCGCTGCTCAAAGAGTATCTGGAGGATGGTTCGATTGCCCTCGTAGGACAGAACATCAAATACGATTACAAAGTCCTCTCCTTATGGGGAATCGAAACCAAAGACATTCGCTTTGATACGATGGTCGCTGCCTGGTTGCTCGATAGTACATCAGTCTTCAATCTCGATTACCTGGCTGAGAAATATTTGGGTCACACCACAACCCGATACAATGACATTGTGCCTCGTGGTAAGAGTCTCTCTGACATCGACATTGACCAGGTAATCTCCTATGGGGCCGAAGACGCCGACGTGACGTGGCGTCTCTATATCCTCTTCGGCGAACTCTTGAAAGCTCGTTCACTTGAGAGGCTGATGGTCGACCTTGAGATGCCATTGCTGTTGGTCATCGCTCGGATGGAGCTTGCTGGTATTCACTTGGACACAGGCAGGATGTTACCGCTTTCTGAGGAGTTTGAGAGTCGAATTGAAGCGATCCGAAGTGAAATCTTTGATATTGTTGGCTACGAATTTAATCTGAACTCTCCCAAACAATTGCAGGAAGTCCTCTTTGTTGAACGAGGTATTCCGACCGGCGCAAAGACTCGAACCGGTTTTTCCACAGCAACAGATGTCCTGGAGCCGCTGAAGGAGGAGTTTCGCGAGGTCGCCTTGATCCTCGATTACCGAATGCTCAACAAACTCAAGTCGACCTACATCGATACTCTGCCTTTGGAGGTGCGTTCGGCAACCGGGCGAATCCATCCTTCATTCCTACAAACTGGCACCGAGACCGGACGACTCTCCTGCAGAGAGCCAAACTTACAGAATATTCCGGTACGGACAGAGGAGGGCAAGCGTATCCGTTCAGCCTTTACCGCTAAAGAGGGGTGTATGCTCCTTTCGGCTGACTACTCCCAAATCGAGCTCGTCGTCTTGGCTCATACCGCCGATGACCACAACCTCAAGGAGGCTTTCCTCCATGGCCTGGATATCCATAGTGCCACCGCAAGCCGTATTTTTGATATTCCGATTGAGATGGTAGACAGCGATCAGAGGCGTGTGGCCAAGACTATAAACTTCGGGGTGATGTATGGCATGGGACCACATGCGCTGAGTCAAGATTTGAAGATCACCTTCTCCGAAGCACGGCAATTTATCGCCCAATACTTTGAGCGCTATGAGGCGGTCAAACTCTTCATCGAAGAGACCAAGCAGCTCGCCGAAGAGCAAGGGTACGTACAGACCTTGCTCGGTCATGTGCGTACCATCGCCGAGATCACCAGTCGTAGCCAAGTCGAACGGGCGCGCGCTCAGCGTATTGCGGTGAATACGGTAATCCAGGGAACAGCTGCGGACATCATGAAGCTTGCAATGTTGCGAGCCGATCGACTGATCGCAGATCAAGGTCTTGGAATGCGATTATTGTTGCAAATCCATGACGAATTGATCTTTGAGGTCCCTGAGGATGAGATCGAAGCGGCCAAAGCGTTGGTAAGACAAGCGATGGAGGGAGCCGTTGAGCTCTCCATTCCGCTACGAGCCTCTCTTGCCGTAGGCCATGATTGGGGAGAGCTCTCCTGATGGTAGTCATCGGACTGACTGGCAAAGTATGTGCAGGTAAGGATGAGTACGCCCGAGCCTTTGGCGAGCGAGGGGCGTTGGTCATCGATATGGACAAGCTGGGCCATCAAGTGCTTGAAGAGCAACACAAAGCAATCTCAGAGACCTTTGGCGCTTCATTGGTTGTTGATGGAAAAGTTGATCGAGGGGCTTTGGGGGCACAGGTCTTCTCCGACCAAGCCAAGCTTCGCGCTTTGGAGGAAATCCTCCATCCGGCGATGGTAGAGCGCACTAAAGCCATTATTAGTGAGGCTAAGGAAGAGACTGTGGTCATCAATGCAGCTCTTTTGAAACGCATGGGATTGGTAGAACTCTGTGACCGGGTGGTCTTTATTGCCGCACCCTTGTGGCTACGATATTTACGTTGCTATAAGCGGCAAAATTTGTCGATTCAATCGTTTTGTAAACGCAATCGAGCACAAAAGGATATCAATCCATCGGTCTTTGGTGGCAATGTGCAGCTAACGGTCTTTCACAATAGGCATACAACAGCGATAATTCATCGACAAGTGGCAAGTTATTGTGATACGATGGACGCAGATGTTTCAACCAAGCGTTGAAATCTTGTTACAATGAGGGTTTGAAATGAAGAAATCGGTACGGATCAATTTGCTGGTCATCACCATTGTCGTGACGCTGTTCGTCTTTGGTGGACTGTGGTTCTTGCGACCTGGTGTGTCGGATGACATCCTCGAAAAAGCAAAACTCCGCCAGAGTCAGCCTTTGATGACAGTCGTTGAACCTCTGAGAGTTCCCAAGGCAGAGGACCATATCGATACTACCCAGATTGTAAAAGAGGTACAGCAGCAGCTTGAGAGCTCTGTCACCGCTGCGGTGAAGGCAGCGCTCCTGAAGGACAGCGCCTTCCTCGATGCCCTCAAAGACCCCATTGACGAAAGCCAGATCGCCCGCCGTGTGGCAACCACTTTAGCAAATGACCATGCGTTTATCTCCTCGGTAGGTGCACGCTTTGATTTCAGCGTAGAGCGTGACCAGTTGATTCACGACTTGGTACCAGTTGTCCAGCCGCTCCAAGAGTCTATTTTAGACGATGCTGAGTTGGATCGCAGGATTGCAGAGACAGTCGATGCCCAGATTCCTCGTATCGTGGCTGCAGTAGTAGAGCGGATAGAGGAGAACAAGGACCTGTATGTTGCCGTTGCTCGCCAAGAGCTCAGTGACTTCATCAGCGAGGATGAAGTGGTAGATCTTTACTTGGAGTATCGCTCGGCTCTCGTCCAAGATTTAGTGCCAACAATTCTCGATGACGTTGAGCGCTCCCTGAAAGAAGAGGTCGTAGTTCCTCCTTCCATTCCTGTGGTAGAGGCTATTGAAGTTCCTGTTGTTGTGGCAGTACCTCCTGCACCTCCACGGGTCAGGCTCCGCATTGAGCGGATGGCGGTCGAGGAGCCAGTGGTAGTGCTTCCAGAAGAGCCAGTGGCCCTTGAGCCGGTGATCGTTGAGCCGATCATTGAAGAGATTGAAGTTCCAATCGTTGAACCTGAGCCTGCCCAGGTAGCTGTTGTAGAAGAGCCATCAACTCCTGAAGTTGAGCCAGCACTCATAGAAGAGCCCGTAGTTGAGGAGCCTGCTGCTCCTATTGTTGAACCTGAGGTGGCTGAAGAGCCAGCTGTTGAACAAGAACCTGAACATGCGCCGGCAATCCAAACCGAAGATGACTATGAGGCCAAGCGTCAGCAGTTGAGAAAGGAAGCGATTGACGAGGTGCTGAAGCGAATCGGTCAGTAGACCGGATCGTAATAAAAGCGCTTCTTCCCATCGACGGTGATAAACTCCCACACTCCCTTCTCGCGCTCTCCCACAAGATAATGAGTACTCAAAGGAACCTTGCCCCCACCGTGGGGCAAGTCTACTGCTAGGGTAGGCATACCTAAGCCGCTGACTCGCTTCCTCAGCTCTGCCTCTAAAATCAAGGTTTTATTCAGAGGGACCCGTAGATGCGCTGTTGATTGCACTAGGTCCCCTTGGAAGAGGTAGTAAGGCACGATACGGCTTTGCACCAGGCGCTCAGAGAGCAAGACCAGAGTTTCTACGTCGTCGTTCACCCCTGAGAGTAAGACACTTTGGTTTAGCGCCATAATTCCTCGGTCGACGAAGCGAGCGACTGCCGCCACTGCTTGCTCACTGAGTTCGTTGGGATGGTTGAACTGAGTCATCAAATAGAATGGAGCGCTGTCAAAGCTCTTGATCATCGCTACCAACTCATCGGTTATCCGGGCGGGGTGGGCTGCCGGCATGCGGGTACAAAGTCTAATTATGAGATCGGGTCGTACTGCACGGAAGGTTGTGATCATCTCTTTAAGTTGAACATTGCTGAGGGTCAGCACATCTCCCCCGGTAAAAAGGATCTCTTTGACTTGGGGGTGCTCTGCCACATACGCCGCTGCCTCCTTGATCTGATCGCTTGTTGCAGGGCCTTGGTCGGTAGCGGTGAAACGGCGGCGAAAGCAGTGGCGACAGTGGATCGCACAGATATCGGTGGTCAAGAAGGCAACCCGGTTAGGATAGCGGTGGATCAGGCGTTCGGTAACTCCATACTCTTCTTCAGCAAGTGGGTCGAGGGTAGTACGCTCATCGATCTTCAACTCCTCAGAAGAGGGTACAACCTGGCGCCGCAGTGGATCATTTGGGTTGTCGGGGTCAATCAAAGAGGCATAGTGGGCTGGGATCTTCAGTGGAAGCATCCCTTCTTCAGTATCATAAAACCGCTTCTCCTCTTCGGTGAGATTGAGTAGAGCGATCAGTTGTTCCTTCTTGGTGATCATATCCTTGGTGTACTGCAAAGTCGTCTTTTGGTCCAGAGCCAGTCAAATCTTCTGCCCGCATAACCGTATTCATGGTACACTAAGTCCATCTTGATGCTTCACAAGGAGTCTTGCTGTGGCCAAACAAAAGAAAAAAGGACTGAAAGGCTATTATTTGACGACCTTCCTCATAGGTCTTGGATTTTTCACCATGGGGCTCATGGACCCCCTCTATGACACCTATTTGCCAATTTTCTTGGCACGGTTCGTCGATTCAAAGGCGCTCATCGGGGCCATCATGACACTGGATAACCTCTTGGCTATCCTCTTGATCCCAGTCTTCAGTGCCCTCAGTGACAGAACCCACACCAGAATTGGAAGGCGGATGCCCTTCATCATCGTCTGTCTGCCAGTCAGTGCCGTCGCTTTTGGTCTGATACCCTATGCCGCACTCATCAGCCTATGGATGTTGATCATCTTGGTCTTCGTCCTCAATCTCTTCAAACAGGCAGTGCGAGGACCGGTCGTCGCCTTGATGCCCGATATGATTCCTGGCGATTTGCGTAGTGAAGCCAACGGGGTGATCAACACGATGGGCGGTATCGCCACCATCGTAGGAACCGTCGGCCTTGCCCGTCTGATGGACATCCCGATCAACGTACCGGGCTTTGGACCGACCAAAGAGATTTTGGCCTTCCCACTCTCGGGTTTGTTGGTTCTCATCGCCGTTGTCATGCTCTTTGTCTTCATCAAGGAGAAGAAGGCAGTGGGGCATGAAGAGAGTGAGAAGAGTGAGCCAATCCTCCAATCCTTGAAGGTCATCTTTACCGAGGATGATAAGAGTGCGCTCTTCATCCTTTTGGCACTACTCTTTTGGTTCATCGGCTACCAGGGAATCCTTCCCTTCGTCGGTCTCTACTCCAAGGATATCCTTCAGACCTCAAGTGGAACAGCAAGCCTTGCCGCCGGTATGGTCGGTATTGCCTATGCAATTTTTGCCATCCCTAGTGGAATTGTTGCCCACCGCATCGGGCGTAAGCGCACGATCCGCATAGCTCTCTCGGTTCTGGTAGTCTTGCTTGCCGGTATCTTCCTCCACGACCCGTTGACTGCCTCCTTGAGCCAGGCACTGCGTCAGTACACCTTCTGGGCACTGCTCTTCTGCTTTGGTATCTTCTGGGTCTCGGTAGTAACCAACAGCTTTCCGATGCTCTGGCAGATGTCCACCTATCAGACCGTGGGAATCTACACTGGCCTTTACTACTTCTTCAGCCAGCTGGCCTCGATCATCAGTCCACCGATTACCGGAGCATTTATCGACCTCTTTGGCTTTAGGGCAATCTTCCTCTACGGCTCGGTTTCGATGCTCATCGCTTTCTTCTTGATCGGCAAGGTCAAGAAGGGAAGGGGAGAGCCTGAGGATGTAAAACAGGAGGCGTAAGAGCAATCTGTCCTTTTGCTACGAATATGCGATCAGCCCACCCATACGCTTTGGGTGGGCTTTTGTTGGCTGTATAGGTCGACAGGAGTCGAGCTCTTGTTGGAAATCCAACATACCAAACAATTCATTTTTGCTACCCTAAGAGAAGAAACTACCCTTCAGGACCTCCCTGGAGTACAACAATTCATTTTTTTAGGAGCAATGCATGGACAACAAGATGTTCTGTTTCCAGTGCCAGGAGACGGCACGTAACTTTGGATGTACCAAAGTCGGAGTATGTGGCAAGAAGCCTGAGACCAGTAACCTCATGGATCTGATGATCTGGGTTACCAAAGGATTGAGCCAGGTCTCCACCCGTCTCCGCTCAAGCGGAAAGAGTGTCTCCCAGGATGTGAACCACCTGGTCACGTATAACCTTTTTCAGACCATCACCAACGCAAACTTTGATGACCAGAAGGTCATTGACCGAATTCTCTTGACCATCGCAACCAAGGAGAGCCTGCTCAAGGAGCTTGATGACAAGGCTGGTCTTGACGCTGCAGCGCTCTTCAACAACACTGACACCGCTTCCTATGAAGAATTTTCCAAAACCGTTGGTGTGCTGAGCGAAGAGAACGAGGATGTGAGAAGCCTCAAGGAGCTGGTCACCTATGGATTGAAGGGAGTGAGCGCATACTCCAAGCACGCCAACAACCTCATCAAGGATAATGAGGAGCTCGATGCTTTCATTCAGCGGGCGCTCAGCGACCTATTGGAAGAGAAGAGCGTCGATGAGCTTGTCGCCCTTACCCTTGAG
>JBAZCM010000040.1:0-16236 GCA_041654935.1 Sphaerochaeta sp.
TTGGCTATAGTGCCCAAGTAACCTATAAGGGTCAGCCATTTGAACTACGGGGAGAATTTGTCTTTCAGGACATATTCATGAAACTGCTCTCGATCGAAGAGCTTGCTGAATTCCACGCACAAGCATTTCTTGCTGTACATCAACCAACATTGGTTTTAGAAGAAGTTACCTTCGATAACGCTATTGCAGTACTTAGGGCACTTGCTGACTTTGACAAGCTTTCAGAGGATGCAAAAGATTTGCTTGAAGCAGCGAAAGATCTCCTTGATAGTCTCCTCTTCACTATACGCTCCAGTGCAACAGCGGAAGAGCTCCAAATCCTCGATTCTTTGCTCTCAGCTCAGACCGAATTCAGGATTAATATCCCATTTTCTCACATAGATCAATTAGAGGCTGAACTACGCTCCCAGGCCGAAATTATGGAATTACAGCAATCGTATGTCATAGAATTTTATGACAAGCTGGGTGTAGCGGAGACCTTTGACCACTTCGACGACGCCTCCACCTACATTATCTATATGGAAGCCACTCCAAATGAGGGACTCACCCTTACCCCAATTTCTGGCGATGTGATCATCAAAATCGGGTCAGTTTCGATAGGCAGTGACAGTGATACGCTCTATACCATCGAGGATGCAATCGAGCTCGCTGGCTCCGATGACATCTTTGTTCGCTACAACACCTCCTTCGCTTCAGCAGAAGTGGCAGAGCAGGTATATGGAAAAACTACCTATCGCATCGGAAGTCCCACTACCCTGGTGTTGCCGTATGATGAAACCCTCAGTTCAGGGATTAATGATATTCCCAAGAAGCTAGATCAAGATGGCAACGTAATTCATGTAACTGCAGGACACATTACTGGCTCTGGCGGGTATGTTCGTCTCACCGTTCCTGAGGGTATCACCATCGATTTGAAGGGTCGCTTGGTGGTAAATGCCAAGCGAGCTGCGTATGCAACGAAGTTTCAGGGACACGTCACGGGAAAGAACTACTCAGTATTGAATCTTGATGAGAACAGCAAGATCAACGTCGAGTATCGTGGAGAACTCTATGCCCTCGGATTTGTTGAAGGGGAGGGAGAGATCGAGGTTGAATCGGGCGGGTACGTCTATGAAGGGATGTTCATCTCTTCCTTCAGGGGAGGGACAGCTACTTCGCGGATTGAAGAGTACGTCTTCCCCTTCGACCAGTTTACCGTCATGCAGATTGAATCACCGCTCATCATCAACAGCGGAGGCAATTACATCGCCAAGGCATTGGTGTGGGTATCCAGCAAATACCGCAGTGGTGACTTTGCTCTGGTCGGTCCCTCTGCCCTCTTCAGACTGGACGATGCCAATGGGACCACGTTGGATAAATCCTTCGATAGGGACACGGGACACGTCACCTTCACATTCAATGGCACCGGTTCCATCAACAATGGAAGCGTGAAGGTTGGGTCAATCTCGGCCAGTACCACGGGACGAGCCATCCCCTTCGATGGAACGTGGCACTTTGTCGTTTCTGCTGGTAGCACTTTGGGCATTGACGCAAAGGTGGCATTGCTGCCAGGCAGTTCTCTCACCATTGAGAGTGGAGCTGTGGTAGTAGTCAAGGAAGGGACGGACGAAGAGAGGGGATGGAATGAGTTGACCATATTTAGTGATAGATCTTACCAGGATGGGTACAACGAGTATCCAAACGCTACAGTCAAGAACTACTACCGAAAAGTACCGGATCTAGACTACGCCTTCGACAGTAAAGCTAGGGTTTTAAATTCTGGGACTATCGAGATTGAGAAGAACAGTGGTATCGCCGGACATGTAACAAACTCAGAAGTCGGAAACATCTCTTGGCATGCAGATGCGAAGAAATCATATGGCTTCTACATCGTCGAGGGGTCTGTTGATACAGCGAACGCAAAGAAGATTACCGTGACATATCAAAAATGACCCATCATCTCTTCAGCTGGCTGAAGAGATCCTCCAACCCCACCAGCCTGACTCTCCCATCCTGCTTTGCAATAGCCTTGAGTGAGTCGGTGAATCCACTCTTGCTGAAGAGCCAGAAAGCGGTGTTGGCGCTCTTTGTGACCAGCGTTGAGCGGTGAATGAGGGTGTTGAGTGTCGCTTCGCTTGCTGGGCTGTTGGTCCACTTGCATTCTCCGAAGATGTAGTTTCCTTCTCCGTCGTGAGCGACCAGGTCGATCTCCTCTTCTCCCTTGGTGGTGGGATCTGGCCCCCACCACCTGCCAATCTCGGTGATGAGGAGCTCGGTCGTATTGAGTACGTACTCTTGTGCAATGGCTTCAAAACTCCTTCCTAAAAACTGTGGAAGATATTTTTCAGTCCTTGCCAGTACCCCTGCTGTTTTCCCACTCAAAATCAATGACGTATATGGAAAGACAAAGCGATACCAGAACGCAAAGAGTTGGTCACTGAATTCCCAAATGGCCCGTCGGGCCTTTCTCCCTACAGGATACCGATTGATAACGATGCCAAGTTCTTGGAGATTTGCCATCGAAGCACTGACGGTTGCCGTCGAGATGTGGGTCTTGTCCGCGATCACCGAGATCTGATTGTTCCCGGCAGCGAGTACTTCAAGGATCTGGTTGTAGGTACGGGTATCACGCACCTCCATCATCAACAGGAGATTCGGCTCGTTGAAGAGCAGCCCATCCTTGGTGAAAAAGAGCTGTTCAATGAGGGCATCGAGGGATTCTCTTGGTGTGAAGTACTGGATGTATTGGGGAATCCCTCCAGTGAGACTGTGGACAGAGATCACCTCTTCGATGCTTCTATTGGGCAGAAGTTTCGCTGTTTCTGTGAGCATGAAGGGCAGAAGATGAATTTGAACAGTTCTTCTGCCATAGAGTGGGCTCTCATGGCCAAGCACTTGCCGCTCCATGAAGCCCATGGAAGAGCCGGTGAGGATGATCATGAGCTTCGTATCTTTGAAGAGGCGATCCACCATCATCTGCAGGATGCTCATCGTTTCAGGTATCGATTGGGCCAGATACGGAAACTCATCGATGCTGAGGATGATGCGTTCACCACGGGCATGTTCTCCAACAACAGAGAGCAGTTCTTCCAATGAACCGAAGGTGATGGGAGAACGGGGAAACAGTACCTCAGACACCTGACGCGAAAGATGCTCCAAACTTCCGGTCACTCCAGTAAGGTAGGCGGTGATTTGGATGGCTTTCTTGCCTCTACAGAACTCATTGACCAACATCGTCTTGCCCACGCGCCTCCGGCCCCAAAGGACAGCGAGTTCAAACCGATCGCTCGTCCAGGCACGATGCAGCTGTTCTCTTTCGGCTTCTCTTCCTACAAACATCAAGGCCTCCAACAAGAAGAATACAACTCAAATCATGATTTGTCAAATTATGATTTGATAAATGACAATATGCACATACTTCCATTGATAGTCTTGGCGGTGAGATTCAAGAATATGAGCACCCTCATGTATGAGGGGCAGTGTAGTTTACAGGCAATTCTTTCCGTTGCACCCCAATAATATGAGTCAATGAATCTTCATCTCTTCACCCAATACGCTTGGACAAGGGTGTTGAAGAGGATGCAGGAGAAGACGATGGCCCCTCCGATCATCGTGTGCAGCGATGGTGCTTCGCTGAGGAAGATCCACACATAGAAGATGCCGATGATCGTCTCAAGCGAAGCGATGAGGGCACTCTCTGCTGCGGGGATGTACCGGGTACCAAAGCTGATGGAGAGCTGGGAGAAGGGAATGACCAACGCACCAAGGAGTAGGAGCGGCAAGAGTTCGCTTGTGGTAATCCTGACCTGCATCCCAGAGAGAAAGAAGGCCACGATGGTACCGATGAGGCCTCCCATCGCACAGATGGCGATTCGGTCAAAGTGAGGGTTCTTGCGCAAGTATGAGAGGTTCACCCCGAGAAAGAGCGGGGTCCAGATCGTGTAGAGGAAGTCCATCCCCCCGATGGTCCCCAATTGGGCGCTGTACATATAGATCACCCCTCCAATGGCTGCGAGGGCAGCAAGCAGCGTCAGCGGCTGGGGCTTTGTCCGGTAGAAGAGGTAGGAGTGAGCTGAGGCGAAGAACGGGGCAAGGCTGACCATCACCAGCGCCACCGCAGCTGAGCTGTTGCGCACCCCCAAGGCGAAGGAGATGCCACTTGCTGCCCAGAGGAACGAGGAGAAGAGCAGCTTGCTGCCTCCCCTCTTCAGAATCGAAACCCACGTACGCCTGCGGGTGGAGATGAAGAGGGTGAAGAGGGAGAGGAAGGTGAAGAGCGCGCGCCAGAAGGCGGCTTGGAAGCCCGATGCCCCACTGGCCCTGATGAGCAGCGCATCGCTGCTGAGCACCAGCACGCCGGTGAAGGTGATGAGAATCCCCTTCAGGTACTGTTTGTCTCCACCCATGGTTGTCCATCCTCGATGTGTGTGATTGTTAGCACTGACTTGATATTGTGGCCATCGGAGGGTCAGTGGAGGTGCGCTACTCCTCTCCTATCTTCGTACCGCTCACCTTGGCGTAGTAACGCGCCAAGGCGCTGTGGTCGTCACCACCGTAGCCGTCTGCGTGTAACGTCTCCATCATCTCGCGCGCCAGCGCGGTCAACGGCAGCGGGCTGCCCACCTGGTGGCCGGTATCGAGTGCGTTGGCCAGGTCCTTGATGTGGAGGTCGATCTTGAAGCCCGGCTTGAAGTTCGAGTCCATCATCATCGGTGCTTTGGCATTCATCACGGTACTGCCAGCCAGCCCCCCTTTGATGGCATCGAAGACCAGCGAGGGATCCACCCCCGCCTTGCGTACCAGCGTGAATGCCTCGGCCACCGCGGCGATGTTCAGCGCCACGATGATCTGGTTGGCCAGCTTGGTGGTATTGCCCGCCCCGATGGGACCGCAGTGCACCGCACTGCCTCCCATCACCAGCAGGATCTCCTTGACCTCTTCAAAGAGGTCCAGGTCGCCACCCACCATGATGGCCAGGCTCGCATCGATGGCCTTCGGCTCACCGCCGCTGACCGGTGCATCGAGCAGACGCACCCCCTTCAACGCACACGCCGCTGCGATCTCTTGGCTGGCAAGCGGGGCGATGGAGGACATGTCGACGACGATGAGGCCCTCTCTCGCCCCCTCAAGGATTCCCTCTTCACCCAGCACCACGCTCTTGACCTCAGGGCTGTTGGGCAGCATCGTGATGACCAGGTCTACCTGACGGGCAACATCGGCACTGCTCGTGCCCGCCTCTGCCCCGGCAGCGACCACGTCATCGATATCCGTTTGAGTGCGACTATAACAGACCACCTCATAACCAGCCTTGAGCAGGTTCTTTGCCATGGGCTTGCCCATGATGCCAAGGCCTATGAATCCAATCTTCATCTGTGTACTCCAGTGTTCGGTTTGTTCCTACCCATTGACCACGTTCTCTGCGTTTCCGGAGAGAAAGGAGGCGAGGTTCTGTACCGCGATATCCATCAAGCGGATCCGGCTCTCTTTCGGTGCCCAGGCGATGTGGGGGGTGATGAGGATGTTCTTTGCCCCCAAGAGCGGATTGTCCGCCTCGATGGGCTCAGTCGACACCACATCCACCGCCGCCGCTCCGACCTTTGCGCTGTTGAGGGCCTCGGCGAGGTCCTCTTCGACGATGAGCGGGCCACGGCTGGTGTTGAGGATGATCACGCCATCCTTCATCCGGGCGATGCTCCCCTTGTTGATGATGCCCCGCGTCTGGTCAAAGAGCGGACAGTGGAGGCTGATGACATCGCTTTGAGCGAGGAGCTCATCAAGGCTCACGTAGGTATCCTGGTGCGAAGGGTCGTGGTACAAGTCATAGGCGATGACCTTCATGCCAAAGGCACGGGCGATGCGGGCAGTGGCTTGTCCGATCCTTCCATAACCGATGATGCCCATCGTCTTTCCCGAAAGCTCCATCAACGGGTAATCCCAAAAGCAGAAGTCGGGGCTTGCACTCCACCGCCCCTCCATCACGGCATCGCTGTGCCTCTGCACATGGTGGGCGATCTCCAAGAGCAGTGCGAAGGTGAACTGTGCCACCGCGTCAGTGCCATACGTAGGGATATTGGTGACTGTGATGTTGCGCTCTTTGGCGGCCTCGATGTCGACGACGTTGTAGCCGGTGGCCAAGACACCGATGTAGGTGACATTCGGCGCAGCGAGGATAGTCTGCCGCACAAGCGGGGTCTTGTTGGTGATGACCACCGATGCCGCTCCAATGCGTTCAAGGATCTGATCCTCGGGAGTGCGGTCATATACCGTCACATCGCCCAGTGCCTCAAAGCCCGTCCAATCCAAATCCCCAGGGTTCAGGGTATAGCCGTCAAGTATGACAATCTTCGTTTTCATCGCTATCCTCTTCTTCGTGATAGCACCAAGCATACCATATTCATGGGTCTTTGAAAGCAGGGTATCAGGGAGAGGGCAATGGAATGCCAGCAAATCTTCTAGTACGGCACTGCTTGCTGAAGTTGCTACAATTCCTCACTCTCTTGAAGTCACACACCCTAATGAGTGTGGAGCCACTCTTCAGCACCTTGTTCACGATGCCGATTTCAGAAATCCCGAGGAGGCCGTGGTCCAGAACATCCGTATTGTGCATGGTGAAGATTACCAGTACATCCTTTGCATTGTATCGTGTATCCTTGTACAACCGGATGATCTCTTACAATGCAGCGGATGGAGCGAAGATCCCAGTCCATCGACTACTATGAGTGCGCCTCGTTTCAACACGGACAGCATTACAGCCAAGAGACGCTCCCTCCATTGCGTCCTGCTTCCGATTCCTTGTCAAGCGTGAATTGCACCTCCCTCCCCTCGACATCGGTGTGATAGCAATACACCTCTTCAATCCGTTAAGAAACGGTTGGATCATCGCTCCAGCCTTCTTATCTTTGTTCCATTCGTACGATGTCGATTTCCAATCGATGGAGCAACTCTGCAATATCCAAGAAGTCTTGACCATTGTCGAGTATGGGTATCCTTTGCCTCAGGGCAATGGCAACAGTGTATCCTGATGCACATCGATCTTGCCCTCATCCCTCGAGATCTACTTTGCCATTGTATAGATTGCTTTTATGTCATCTCTAGATAATATTTTAAAAGCTCCTATTGTACGGTTTCCATAATCTGAACATTTATCAGCAAGTACTTCTATATCTGTAGCTTTTAAGTCGATACCTAATTCTTTTATTGAAGTTGGCATTCCAACACTTTTAAAGAAATTCTCGACAGCATTAATCCCCTCTAGCGCAGTTGTCTCAGGATTTTGGAAATCCATGGTACAACCCATCACATTAACAGCGAATTGGGCAAATCTCATAATATTTGCTGAATAACAATATCGTGCCCAACTACCCCATATTGCACAGAGACCGGCACCATGCGCTACATCAAACATGCCTCCTAACTCATGCTCAATATTATGACTTGCCCAATCACCCTTTCTCCCGCACGTCAACAGCCCATTATGGCACACTGTAGCTGTCCACATAATCTCTGCACGAGAATTATAGTTTTTTGGCTCTCTAAGAGATATAGGCAAATGATGAATTATTGTTTTCATCACACTTTCACAGAGTCTGTCACTTAATTCGACGTTCTCCACTTGGGTAAAATATCTTTCCATCGCATGGATTATGATATCACTTGCCCCACAAGCCGTTTGATAATTAGGAAGAGAATAAGTCAGTTCAGGATTCATTATCGCAAAAGACGGACGTGCAAAATTAGACCCAACGTCTCGTTTAAGCCATCCATCTTCATTCGTGATAACGGAGCCATCACTAGTTTCACTTCCGGTTCCGGCCAGTGTCAATACAACACCAATTGGTAGACATCCCTGCGGCTTTCTTTTTCTTATGTAGAAATCCCACACATTCCCTTCATTAACCAACCCATAACCAATCCCTTTTGCAGAATCAATTACACTTCCACCTCCAACGGCTAAAATGAAATCCACATTCTCCGCTTTACCAATTTGAATACCTTTTTGAATAAGGCTTAATCTTGGATTTGGGACAACACCTCCAACCGATACATATGAAATGCCTGTTTCCTCAAGTGATTTATAGGTCTGATTCAATAAGGGTAGTACCCACTGATTACCAGAACCAAAATGAACAAGGACACGTGTTCCTCCGCGTTTTTTTATTTCTTCCCCAACGGATAACTGTGTGTCTTTACCAAAAATTATTTGTGTTGGCAGAGAATAGCGAAAGTTTAACATTATATACTCCTAAAAAAATAATTTGTATTGATTAACCTTTTATTGAACCTTCAGACATGCCTGCAACCATATATTTCCCAAGGAAAAAATATAATAAGAGTGTGGGTATTATCGTCAATGATACTGTAGCAAATGTTTTTCCCCAATCGGTATACCCATACGCACCGATAAAATCTTGAATTCCAAGAGTCACTGTTTGTAATCTTTTTGAGTTTGTAAATGTATATGGGAAAATAAAATCGTTCCAGCAAAATACTGTTCTTAATAGTGTCAGTGTCAAAATAATATTCTGAGACATCGGGACCACTATTTTAAAAAATAGCTGTCTTGCAGTACATCCATCAATAACAGAAGCTTCGATGATTTCATTAGGCAAGAATTTATAAAATTTTGTGCACAGGAAAATTGATAGCGGAAGACCAAAGGCAATCTGAGGAATAATTACACCAGAATATGTATTAGTAAGGTGAATACCTGAAAACATTAAATATAGAGGCAATAAGCAACATTGAATCGGTATCATTAAACCCAGTAAGAAATATATAAGAATATGTTGATTGTAACGAAAATCCAATTTTTCAATGGCGAATGACGCCATTGTGGCCAATATGACCACTCCTAGATCCACCGCTAAGGTAATTATCAGACTATTACCAAAGTACAATGGGAGATTGGACTTTGTAACAACTTCTATGAAATTATTCCAATATAGCGATTGTGGCAAATAATAGGGAGGCAAAGTTTGGAATTCCTCTAGTGTTTTGAAAGCTGCTAAAAAGGTATAAATCAATGGATAAATTGCTATAACAGCTAAAGTGATTAATACTATAAATTTAAAAATACAAAGTAAATTTAAATGTCTAAGTTTAGTATGTATTGACTTCACCAAGAATTCTCCTCGCTAGTAAAAACCTTCATGTA
This sequence comes from Sphaerochaeta sp., assembly GCA_041654935.1. GTDB lineage: Bacteria > Spirochaetota > Spirochaetia > Sphaerochaetales > Sphaerochaetaceae > Sphaerochaeta. The sequence continues at coordinate 9,134 of JBAZCM010000040.1, forward strand.
CAATACCGCTAGACTAAAACATATCAACACAATTACTGTTGCAATTGAGCTACCGTAACCATATTGCATTGAACTGAATGATTTTTTATACATGAAAGAAGCTAATAATTCGGACGTTGTACCTGGTCCTCCAGAAGTTAGTAGGAATGGAATATCAAACGATCTAAATGAATTATTAAGCACAAGAACGGTGTTCGCTAAAATAATATGTTGAATATATGGAATTTTTATGTGTATAAGACATTGGAAGGAAGTTGTCCCATCAATAATTGCCGCTTCAACCAATTCATGTGGCACAGATATTAATGCAGAATAAAAAATTACCATATAAATTCCCATGGTTTTATAACCTTCAACCATTGCACACATAAGCAATGATAATTTTGGTGTTGTAAGCCATTGGATTTGCCGAAAATCTGAATTGATAAAGCCCAATAACTCATTCACTATCCCTACTGGTGAAACAGAAAGTAATTTCCCAAATATTTGGCATATTGCCACAGAAGAGATAATCACAGGAATATAGAATATCGCTTGAAGAATACTGCGCCCCTTCTGGATATTAACAAGCAATATTGCTAAAGCTAATCCTCCCCCCACTTGGAATGTTATTTGAAGACCAGTATAAATAAATGTTTGGCTAAATACCGGCCAAAAATTTCTATCAGCAGTAAATAATTGGATGAAATTTTTCACTCCGATGTACTCTTTGGTTCCGAGACCGCTCCATCGGTAAAAGCTATGATACACCGACCAAATTATTGGTACAAATACCACTAGAGAATATAACAACAAGGCAGGACCAAGAAACGTGAATATTGTGGACTTTTTGCGGAACAAACTATTCATAAAAAGTCCTCCTTCAAAGAATAAAATCAAAAACTAGAATAAAGCAATTAGCAAGACTCCGTAGATGTGACATCTACGGAGTCTCTGCATTCTTTACTTAAAATACGAAACGCCATTTTCTTGTACTGACTTGTCAATTAACTCAACAAACTGTTTTGATGTAATAAGTCCCGAAACCAATTCTTTTACTGCATCAGTCATGTTCTGTGTAGTAACTGGGTCGCAGGCGTCGTCCCAGTTGATCCAAGATACTGTTTGTTTAGCCATTTCTGCATAATAGTCCTGCATCATTTTGGACAAACCTTCTGGTAGTTCTGCATCAAATGGAGAAAAGAGTCCAAGTTTATAACTTTCTTCAGTATAATTCTTCATTGCAAATTCAAAGAAATTTTTCAACTTGTCATTGTACTTCTCCTTATTAAAGGACCACGAAATACCGGTTTGTATGGCTATTGTTGCTAGTTGAGAGGCTGAGCTAAAATTCTCATTCATTGGGATGGGCATAAACCCAAGTCGTCCTTCATCGTAAGCGGTTTGCATTTGGGGAATGTATAGGCTTTGTGCCCATGCCATCGAGTATTGCCCTCCAAGAAAGCCATTCATTATGTCAGTATATTCTATATTCTGAAACCCAATCGGAAAGTATTTATTCAGTACCATAGCTTCAAGGAAGTTAACTGAGTCCCATACAACCGGCTCACTTGCAAATGTGGTATCGCCCATTTTTGCTGTATGAATCCATTTATTACCCGTAACTGAGAAGCTTGGAAGATACATTAGATGAAGTGGATTCCAACTTGCCTTTCCAGTTAGACCAAAAGGAATCTCTCCAATAGCTTTTAATTTAGCACAAGCATCAAGGAATTCAGAGTATGTAGAGGGAGCTTTGTCGATACCAGCGCGTTCAAATTTATCTTTCCAATAGAAAATTGTATTACCGTAGCGAGATTCGGGGAAGATGAATAGTTCTCCATTTTCAAACTCGACGTATTCCCTACATCCTTTATTAAGATCATCTACCATCCCTATCCTGGTAAGTTCTGCATCAATATCAACAAGCTTTCCCATTTTTGCTAACTCTTCCGAAATGGGCCCCTTATCGATTTGAAAAATGTCAGGAAGGTCATTTCCAGCTATATAGAGTTTCAACTTATCCTTATACTGGTCCAAATTAGCAACCGTCTCAAATTCGACACGAAAATTAGAATCAATTTCATTTTGATACCTTTTTACGAGGTTTTGCCATAGATGATATGCTACGTGGGCTTCAGACCGGTTAGTAAAAATCCGGACAATATCAGGTTTAGCTTCCTTTGCCCCTCCTGCAAAAAACATCGATGCGGAAAACACGAAAACAAGTAAGATACATAACACCCTTTTCATTTTATTTCTCCTTTATTTACGGTATTACAATCTGTAAAACCGTTTGGCGTTCTCACTAAGAATTAATTTTGCTGCATGTTCACCATAATTTTTTGTAAAAATATTTCGTTCAACAAAATTTTCAAATAACCGTGCTAATACTCTTTTAAAGTTAATTGCAGCAAACCAAATAGGATCAACATCGCCAGCTCCGTCAGAGCCATACATGATTTTAGTTAATGGAACTTTTTCAAGAAGAATTGGGAGAACTCTCTCAACGGCAATGCTAGCATCTGCAGTAATTGAAGACACATCAGTGACAACATTCGCGTAACTATTAACCATGAATGCCATTTCTTCTGAAAATGGATAACCGCCATGTAGAAGGGCAATATGAATACTACCGGTGTCTTGACGATTAAGAAAATCATATAGAAGACTTGGTCTCATCAGACGTAGATCACAAGAAGGAGGATCCCCTGCTCCAGTATGAATCTGCAAAGGCAGGTCATATTGTCTACAAAGTCTGACACACTCAAAGACCATATAATCACGAAATGGTTTCTGAATTGCCCTGAATTCTGCCATAGATTTCTCTTCATTGCGACCATAGTAGTACTCATTAAAAGATTGTTCCGATTCAAGTTCAGCATGTGGTGTTATTTCTAATCCTGAGAAATAGCCTATCACCGTTTTAAAAGCTACTACAATATTGTTGCTTACACGAGAGGATATCTCTTCTCTAAACTTCTGTAAGAATTCTTTAAAGTTTAGTCGATCTATGTTATCAGCAACAATGTGGTTACAAATCATTTCTAAACGAAGTATTTCCCTCACATCAAGATTTGAAGTTGCAGACTCGAATAGTGCTGTTTCTTCAGGCCTTAATCTGGCACCTTGAATCGGAAACCCTGTCTCATTGAGAAATGTCGTTATATTTGCATCATTAAATAATAGCTCAACATATTTTTTGTAATCTTGCGACGCTAAATCATTTCTTGCCTTTATGATTTTATCATCGGCAATATTAGGATCTAGCTCCAACAATCTTGCCAATTCAACTAGGATCATTCGATAAGCAAGAGTGTTTGAAAAATCTTCTTGGGCGACCTTCATATACCTATCACTAGAAATAATATAACGTCTCCCATATTCCTTCTTCTCTCTGCTCGGCATAAAAGGGTGTGCATGGCAATCAACAACAGAAAAATTAGAAAAGTCAAATTTCATAAGTATCCCCTAGTGTTAGTATTTTTTGATTCTATCAGCTTTGAGTTTTCCATTTGAGTAAGCACAAAAGGACGACCATGCCCATAGGAACCTTCCAAACCACAAATCCTAGCGGCCATCTTTGCTCCATCGTAAAGCGCCACTTTGACTGAGTCGCTTGAAAACCTTGATGATTTTAGTAGAGATACTAAAAATCCAGCTGCGAATGAATCTCCCGCACCCATTGTATCCTTGACTTGTACAGGAAAGCTTTCTTGATAAAAATATTGTTCTTGAAACAATGCGACCGAGCCTAATATACCTCGCGTGGCAACTACTATCACTGGATTGTATTGTGATATATCTCTCATTAATTCTAAAACGTAATCTTCAGAATGATTTCCTGTAGAGATAAAAGCTATATAACAATAGGGGGCACACATTTTAAGGTATTCTTCGTTCAAGTTCTCTGAAAAATCATAAGAAACCTTAACTCCATAATCATAGAGTTTACTGAGCTCATTCTCTATATAACTATTCTGATCAGTATGTATCAGGTTAAAATTTGCGATATATGATAAATCACCCTCTGTGAAGTCCCAATTATAATTCCTTGCTACTCCACCCTTATTCGACTCAATAAAAATCCTTTCACCATTATCAGTTTTTACATAGGCAACCGCATTTTTGCCATTAAGAATTCTACAACGGCTAAAGTCAATCCCGAATTTTTTTAGGATATTTATGTTAAGCTCTGCGTTTTCATCATTTCCAAAAACGCCCATATATGCACTGTCGACTCCAAGCATATGAGCGTAGACTGATACATTCATAGCTTGTCCTCCAGGATACATTATTGCTCGATCCAAAAAGCGATCTACTACATTATCTCCTAGTGCTAAAATCCTTGGCATTCCAACCTCCATTAATAAGGGACTTTCCACATATACCGACGGGTTGTGAGAGGATGCTGCCGTTCAATTGCTAGTGCTTGGTTATATACATTGTAAATATTGTTAAACAAAGAGTGATTGAAATAATCTACTACCGAATTGTCAATAGCTGACAACCCAAGTTCCTTGGCATCGAGAACAGTAATTCTATCTGAATATTTCTTTAAAAAATCTAGAGCTCTTTCATCCAAAACACGAGTTCTTCCTTCAGAAACCTGAATCATAAATGGAACATTCTTATCAACAACCTCAAGAGGACCATGGAAGAATTCCCCTGAATGTATTGTTGGCGAGGGAATCCATTGCATTTCCATTAGTATGCAGATTGACTCCATGTAAGCAGCTCCATATGAAGCGCCACTACCCATAGTGAAAATTACCTGATCGTCTTTGTGTTTCTTGGCAAACATTGATGCACGATATTCAACTTTCTTACAGGCCTTTTTTACAATGGCATTTATTTTTCCTATACCACCTATAAATTCCGTGTAATTTGCATACCCCTCAGTCTGATTAAGAATTTCTGTAACTACAAGTACAGCCATTATTGTTTTTTCTCTTCCAATATCTTTTTCTGTCCCGAATGAATATCTAATAACATAATCCACGTATTGGATTATTTCACTCTCTTCAAACCAAGTAAGTAAAACTACTGGAACGCCTCGAGCGTGGGCTAACTTTGCGGCTTCAATCGTTTCTGGGGTATTTCCTTTATGACAAGATACAATAAGCATTGAATTTTTTCCAAAAGATGCAGGCGTCTGATGGACAAATTCATTACTGCTGATTAAAAATGAACGAATTTCAAGAGCTTCGGTCTCAAGAAATTTATTTGCAGGAAATAGGGCACCATACGACCCTCCACAACCTACCAAAAAAACATTTTTAATACCTCCATCTTGCTTCCTCTTAGCAACAATATCCTCAACAATTTCTTTGATTTCCATAGCATCCTCTAAATATCTTATAATGTATTCTAATAATATGTATTATATAGTATCATTGCAAAAACACACTGTCAACTGAAATCCTTTTGGTAATTTGATGTACTATAGCTAGGGGTCATGGTGTTTCAAAAAAACTTGAGTATTGTCTCTATTTGGTTTATATTGTATTAATACAAGGGGTATTGCATGAAACTTGATCCAAATTTATCCGAGCCTCTATATCTACAACTTGCAAATGAGTTAATATCAGCAATTGAAAGTGGGGCATATAAAAAGGGTGATAGACTACCTTCCGAAAGTGAGTTCTCTACAAGGTTTAACGTTAGTAGGGTAACAGTCAGAAAAGCCCTAAAAGAACTGGAAAATAGAAACTACCTAGACAGGAAACAAGGGAAAGGCACTTTCGTTCGTCTAGATAAAATTTCCAAGCAATTTTCCAAGTCCACAATAAGTTTCACCGAACTTTGTCGTAGTCAAAACAAGGTTCCAGGAGCAAAAGTGATAAAATCTGTCATTGAAGATGCAACCAAACAAGATAGGGAAGAGCTCGAATTGACGGAATCCGATAAAATATTTCTCTTGGAAAGGATTCGTTATGCTGATGGCATACCGGTTTCGGTAGAGATATCGCGCTTCACTAAAGATTATGCTTTTCTCATAAATGAAGATTTAAACAACACAAACTCCCTATATGAAATACTACGAGATAAATATGGTATTATCTTTGCGTATTCTACCAAGACCTTGGAGGTTGTTTTCTGTCAAAGTGTAGGTCTTTCAACATATTTAAACCTTCCTAAAGGCCATCCTCTTTTACTAATTACAAGTATTGTAACGACTACAACCGGCAGCAAAGCCTACCGTTCTTTTCAATATATTGCAGGTGAAAAGTTTAAGATTACTATTTGAGAGCATTGTTACCAAATCCGCAGCTGATCAGATACCCGACTTTCCGCACCTCTAGAAGACCAAATTCGCCTGAATTATCTCCTGACTCTATTTCGAGGGCCTACCCTCCAACATCGTTAAGCCATTGCCTTCATCTCCTCCTTTTGGAGCACCATTGGTGTGGCCGTTTAGCTGCAATAAGGGTGACGATGGACGGCTTTAAAGGAATAAGTTTCTGAATCAGCGAACCTCTCCTGACTCAGCCAACACTTCGAAAAAAGATATCCTCACACACCAATATCCTCTTCATCTCAGTCACGCTGCTTCCCAAGTGTTGCAACATCTATCAAGCGCACATGGGGAGTTCTCGAATATTTCCTGCTCTGCGTGGTATTTTCTATCGCAGCAACCTTCCATAGTATTCGTTGATCTCGGGGTATTCCGCTTTCACCACGCAATTGACACCATCCATTTCAACCACGATCTCACCATTCATCCACGTAGCAAGCGGGGTACACCCGACATCGACGAATCGCTTGTACAGTACGAGGTTCATCACAATATTGCCCATCATCACAGCGACTTTGGGTGATGTTGCCTCCACCCACGGCTTGCCGCTGGAAGTGTCATGACCGTGGTGATTTACCTTGAGCATATCGCATGAGAGCTTTTCAGGGGGTACTTCCATGATCACTGCGTTTTCTGCTGCCTTGTAGAGGTCGCCGCAAAACAGCGCTGAATTCTCTCCATACTCAAATCTGATACAGAGTCGAGTAGATGTGCGCCTTTGGGTCGTTAGGAGCGGGTTTGTGTTCCCTGTTGCTTTCCGTTTCCTCTGAAAGTGTCACAATATTTGCTCCGTATCCCCATAGGCCGCACACCCCTCACAGAACCG
>JBAZCM010000041.1:0-16129 GCA_041654935.1 Sphaerochaeta sp.
ACTATTACTAATTTTTAATAATATAGGAGCAATAAGATGAAGTTTGTCTGCAGCAAAGAAACCATCCTCACTGAAATCATCTATGCAATGAGTTTCACTAGCCAAAAAAATACCCTCTCTATTACCAGCAATGTCTACTTGGAAGGTAACGATGATACGCTGATCATCAAGGCAACTGACCAACGCTCTGGTTTCAGTACGCAAATTGCCGTAGAGATCAAGGAGAGTGGAAAAGCTCTGGTCTCCTGTGAGAAGCTCTTGGAGATTATTCGTGTTCTTCCTGATGGACCGATTGAGTTCACCAGTAGCAACGGCACCTTTGCCATCAAGCCACTTGAGCAGGATATTGATTTTAAACTGCGCACCATCAAAGCTGACGAGTTTCCTGCCCTTGAGGATGGGAAGAATCTTGAGTACTTCTCAGTCGATCAGCGCGCGTTTACCACCATGATTGATCAGACTCACTTTGCTGCAGCTGAGGACGATACGCGCCAGTACCTCTGTGGGGTATTCTTAGAGCGTAACAAAGATGGTCTTACCATGGTCGCTACCGATGGCAGACGGTTGGGTATTGTTGAGCGGAGCTTCGAAGATGCTATTGCTGACTTCTCTTCAATCATCATCCCAACCAAGTTCCTTACTGAACTGAGAAGGCTTTCAGCCGATGAGGGGTCGCTGCAGCTCTCCATCACTGATAAGCTTCTCTTTGCCATTGTAGGTAATCGTGTGTTCTACACCACGCTGATCAAGGGCGATTATCCTGCCTATCGCAGAGTTATTCCTGAAACCCAGAAGTACCAGGCAACGATGCGCATCAAGGATATGCTTGAGGCATTGAAGCGTGTCTCGCTGCTCGTGGAGAACAAGGCACGACGAATTTATCTGGATATAAGTGAGCAAGGCACCCTTCTGACCAGCGATGAGCAGGAAAGCGGTGAGGCCAAAGAGGTCATTGCCTGTCAGTATGAGGGACCGGAGAGTAGAATCAGTTTGAACTACACCTACCTGCTTGCACCGCTGAAGGTGATGGATGGTGAGTATTTCAGTCTGAACTTCACTGAACCGACTAGGGCATTGACGGTAGTTCCTGAAGGGAACCGCGATTACCTGCACTTAATAATGCCAATGCAACTGAACCCCTGATGCGATTTCGGCGCTTGTGGACTAACCACTTCAGAAATTTGGAGAGCCAATGGATTGATCTCGATGCACAAGAGGTCATCCTTGTTGGCGCCAATGGTCAGGGTAAGACTAATCTGTTGGAAGCGCTCTATACGCTCTGCTATGGCTCCTCATTTCGTACCGCCCAACTGCGTGAATTAGCCCAAAATGGGCAAAAAGAGTTCAAGTTGGTCGCCCTCTACGGTGATGAGGAGGCTCTTGAGCATACTCTGGAGCTGGAGTACAAGGAGTCCAAGCGCAGTGTGATCCTTGATGGAAAGCTCATCAAAGATCGCAAGCATCTGATCTACAACATCCCCTGCATCGTCTTCAGCCACGATGATATTGCATTTGTACGCGGCGAACCTGAAGCTCGTCGACTCTTCTTCGACCAGACGATGAGCATGTACAACCCCCTTTTTTTCGATGATTTGAGGCGATATCGCCAAATTTTGCGCCAACGTAACCTCGCCATCAAGGAGGGCAGAGATAGCCTTCTTCCCATCTACGACCAACAATTGGCCCGCCATGGTATCTCCATCCAAGCAGAACGAACAGCGACAACTGCGCGGTTCAACGAGATATTCCCACCGCTGTATCGAGAGATATCGGGAGATGAAGTCAATATTGAGGTCAGTTATACTCCCTCATGGCGCAACTGTGCTACCGAGGAGGAGGTGGCAACGTACCTGGCAAATCATCGCGACCGTGACCGAGTCATGAACACCACGACCAGTGGAATCCACCGCGACCGCTTTGTCATCACCTGTGATGGCCAACCCTTCTCCCAAATTGGTTCTACCGGGCAGCTGCGCCTTGCTTCATTGGTGCTTCGCAGTGCCCAAATGGCCTTTTATGAGACGATGACTACAAAAAAACCGGTGATTTTAGTCGACGACGTCCTGTTGGAGCTCGATCACCAAAAGCGTGAACGGTTTTTAGCCAACCTCAAACCCTACAGCCAAGCGTTCTTCACATTTTTGCCTGATGAGCACTACAGCTCTTCCTTGCAAGGCCAAAAGAGCCTGCTCTATACTGTGGCCGAGGGGAGGTTTGAAGGTGGCCAAGGATAAGCGTGAGCGGGTTTGTAAGGAAGGGGAACCGCTAAAATCCAAAGAAGTGCTCGATTTAGTCCTCCGCCGACTGGGCATAGACCCCAACAGCCCATCCTCTTCGCTGGGCTTTGCCTGGCAAGAAATTGTCGGCGATCGCCTCTATCCACACGTTAAGATCGTGGAGATCAAGATACACACCCTTTTGCTCAAAGCTGACCACCCTACCTGGGCCCAGCTGACGATGATGCAACACAAGCGAATAATCGGCGAATTGAACCGTCGTTACCCGTCATTGGAGATTAAAGCAATTCAGGTGATTACTTGACGTAACGGTGCGCTCTCTAATATACTTCTCCACTCGGAGGCCTGTCCTCCTATGACACAGAGATTATCCGCGTTAAGCGATGTAAAATTGGAGAATTTCCCATGAGTTACAAAGGAAAGAGAACCTACCAGCCCAGTAGGGTCAAAAGGAACAGAAAGTTTGGATTCAGGGCCCGCATGGCCACCAAGGGCGGTCAGGCAATTTTGGCCCGCAGGCGAGCCAAGGGTAGGCACAAGCTCTCTGTCAGTGATGAGAAAAAGCCTTACTAAGCGTGAGATCATAAAGCGAAAAGGGGACATTGCTAAGATTTTTTCGACCGGCAGACGCTATGCCGGTCGCAATTTGAAATTGATAGTTTGCCAAAATGATCTTGAGATCTCCCGTATCATCGTGATTCCGGTCCGCAATTATGGAAATTCAGTGAAGCGCAACCGGATCCGTAGACAGATCAAAGAAATTTGGCGTACTGAGAAACATGCCATGATCCCCGGCCATGATGTCGCCTTTGTAGTGTACCCAGGAAAGAGTTACGACCATGCATCCCAACGAACCCAGATTATTAGCCTCTGCCAAAAAGCCGGCCTCCGGTCCTCAGGCCCAGAGGGTCTACTGACCTCGACCTAACCTCGTCTGTCCACCACTTTCCTGCCGTATACCTCTCCCCGATCCAATACCAGGAGCTGATATGGACAAGAACACCATCCTCGCCGTAGTACTTTCAGTGATCGTCATCACCGTCGGGATGACGATCCAGACAACATTCTTTTCACCCGCACCCGTTGAAGTAGCACCAACGCAGACCGAAGTCATCGAGATAGAACACACCTATCTTGAACCGGCCCGGTACGCCATGCTGCCTTCAAACCTTGCATGGGGTAGTAACCTTCCAGGTTCGGTAGTAGCTGTCGGCGATGATCCGAGCGCAACCCCCTTTGAATTTACTACAGACTACTTTGGCATTACCTTCGACCCAACCGGAGGGGCAATCTCCTCCTTCAGGTTGAATAGACACCTCGATGCAGGAGAGCCAGTGGAGCTACTCTTCAAAAATGGCGACTCCAACAACGCCTTCCTCCTCTACGCAGGCAATGACCGCACCAATCCAATCGATGCAACTTTCTCCCACCAGGTGGTCGGCAACAAGGTAATCTTCAGCCGCGACTTTGCCATCCTCGATGAAGCGGGTAACGCTGGCGATGTCTTTACCATCAAGAAGATCTATACCTTCGGTGATAAGGAGTACCTCTTCCAGCTCGACGTTGAGATGACCAACAGCGTCAACAAGGCAATTCCGATGGTCTTTGACAACAGTGCCTATACCTTGGCATTCGAGCCACAGATTGGCCCGTCGTTTGCGTCACTGGATAAGAACTACAACTACCGCCGCTTCTACATCAAGGAGGACGGGGCAAAGAAGAAGACGATGCCCAAGCTCTCCTCCGGCTCATACAATACCGAAAAGCCCCTCTCATGGGTAGCTTTGGTAGGTAAATACTTCTCCCTGATCGCCATCCCCGATGCCACCAACTATGCCGTAGGCCTCAGTGAGCACTCAGCGGAAGGACTGCCACTTGAGTCCTCGATCTACTTCACCCGCCCAACGGTTCGCGGAGCGAGCCAAGTGGATACCTGGCGCTTCTACGCAGGTCCGCAGCTCAAGGGCGATATGGTGCCGTACAATGACTCTGCGCAGAACAGCTTTGGTGTCGCTGACCTACAGCTGGAGGCGGCCTTGGACAGCTCTTCCTGGCTTGGCTGGCTGGAGACAATCCTGAAGGCAATCCTCAACTTCCTGCACCGCTTGGTCCCCAACTACGGCATTGATATCATTATCCTGACCTTCCTGCTGAAGCTGGTCCTCCACCCGATTACCAAAAAGGGCATGGAGTCGACTGCCAAGATGTCGACCCTGCAGCCCAAGATGGAGGAGATCCGCCAGAAGTGGCCCGATAACCCGACCAAGCAGAACGAGGAGATGGCTGTCCTCTACAAGAAGGAGAAGATCAACCCCATGGGCGGCTGCTTGCCAATGCTTTTGCAGTTCCCGATCCTCATTGCCTTCTATGGCCTCTTGAACAAGCACTTTGAACTGAGGGGAGCAATGTTTATCCCCGGCTGGATCCCAGACCTCTCGCGTCCGGACGTTGTGGCAACTCTTCCCTTCAACTTGCCCTTCCTGGGTAATGAACTGCACCTGCTGCCGATCTTCTACACAGTGAGCATGATCTTCTCGATGAAGATTACCCAAAGTGGATCGACTGCAGCCAGCGGACAACAGGGAATGATGAAGTTCATGACGTACGGTATGCCGTTGATGTTCTTCTTCATTCTCTACAGCGCCCCCAGCGGCTTGATACTCTACTGGAGTGTCATGAACGCTATCTCAATCGTCCAGCAGGTCTACACCAACAAGAAGCGAGCTGCTGCTTCGGATGATGAGGACCCCAAGGTCCGTCAGTTCCCGAAGATCGGACGCAACAAGCGCTGAGAACAAGACGAAATTTAACTGCGGGGCATGCCCCGAACGGAGTATAGCGATGACTAGAGAATTTGAAGGAAAAACAGAGCAGGAAGCAATTGCCAAAGCGATTGAAGAACTGCACATTGAACGTGAAGATTTTGATGTAGAGATCATCGAGCCTCAGAAGAAAGGGCTCTTCAAGAAAGGAAATGTGAAGATCAGGATCCACTTCGACGACGATGCTGTTGAGTTGGGGATCAACGACGAAGATGAATCAGTGCTGGAGACCCAAGAGCTCGGCGAGCCCTTTGACAGTGATCTTGAGGACAAGCTGCTGACCTTTGTAGCGACGATGCTCGATAAGATGGGGTACCAAGGGACGGTCTCCATCTCCTTCCGCCAGGGACGAAAGATTGGATTGAACATTGAGAGTGATAACTCCAACATCATCATCGGACGCAAGGGCAAGAACCTTGATGCAATCCAGCTACTCACCAACGTCTATAGCGGACAGATCAACCCCGACGTGAAGGTCGTGGTGGACAGTGAGAACTACCGCCTACGCCACGAGGAGCAGTTGATCAGAAATGCATTCAAGATGGCCGAGCAGGTTCGTCGCAGTGGCCGTAGCCGTCTCCTCGATCCGATGAACCCTTATGAGCGGCGCTTGGTGCATACCGCCCTCAACGACTTTGGTGGTGTGACAACCAAAAGTGAGGGAGAGGGCCTGTATAAGCAGATCCGCATCCTCCAAGAGCGCTGATCACCGTCAAAGAGAGAGCAAACAGGGAGCCAAATCGGCTCCCTTTGCTATTTAGAGGGGCTTCGTCTCCTCCCACGTGACACCCCCGCGGCCAAAGTGTCCGTAGTTCACGTTCTCTTGATAAATCGGATTTTTTAAATCAAGGGATTTGATGATGCCTGAGGGAGTGAGGTCAAAGGATTTTTCCACCAACTTCTCTAAACTCGCTTCATCGACCGTTGCCGTGCCAAAGGTATCGACGAGCACCGAGATGGGGAAGGGGATCCCTATTGCATAGGAGAGCTGAACCTCACAGCGACTACATAGGCCATTGGCTACCAAACTCTTTGCTACATGCCGTGCCATATATGCAGCTGAGCGATCGACCTTTGAGGGGTCCTTACCACTGAAGGCTCCTCCTCCGTGGCGGCCCATCCCCCCATAGGTGTCAACGATGATCTTTCGACCGGTCAGACCGGTATCTCCGGCAGGTCCACCAATGACAAATCGGCCGGTGGGATTGATATAAATCTTTGTCTTCTCATCCAAAAGACCAGTGGCTGAAAGCGTTGGAGTAATTACCTCATCACGTAAAAACTCTTCGAGCTGGGCATGGGTAATAGCCTCCTCGTGCTGGTGGCTGATGACAACGGTATCGATGTGAATTGGCACTCCCCCCTCGTAGCGTACCGTAACTTGGCTCTTGGCATCGGGGCGAAGCATCGAAGCTCCTCTTTTACGAAGGCTGTCGGCTCGTTCGAGGAGGCGGTGGGCCCACATGATCGGGGCGGGCATCAAAGAGGGGGTTTCACTACACGCGTAGCCGAACATCATCCCTTGGTCTCCTGCTCCCTGCTCTCCAAAGCGGGCAGTCTCTTCATCGACGCCCATGCTGATATCCGCCGATTGAGCGGTGATGAGGTCGGTGACTTTGACCGTCTGGTGGGCAAAGCCCTCCTCGGGCCGGTCGTAGCCAATGTCGGCAATTACCTGGCGGGCGATTGCCTCTACGTCTATTGTTGCACGCGTGGTAATCTCCCCACCGATGATAAGATGGTCGGTGGTGGCGAAGACCTCACAGGCAACCCTGCTTGCCGGATCTTTGGCAAGGCACGCATCGAGAATGGCATCACTGATCTGGTCACAGACCTTATCAGGATGTCCTTCACTGACTGACTCTGATGTGAATAATGATGATCGCATGGGACCCTTCCTTTGAACTTGGGAAGGAGGAACGCAAGACTGATAGCTGTGCTCCCCTTTTAGCAAGTTTCTTTATTGACGCCTGCAAGCCGGGAGGCCATCAAATCGACGTCATTGGTCCTGATGCTATCAAAAGTGGATCGCTTATACAATATCTAGAGAGTGTTCAGTGGATTTTCCACTCCTCAGATTCAAAGTACTCTTTGAGAATCGCACTCTTTTGTGGGGAGAATTGGGCCCCCCGCTGGGTGATGATCTCCCCTGCGAGGATGCTGGCAATAATACCCGAGTCGGTGACCGAGTAGCCTTGGTGCTGCCCATAAAGAAAGCCTGCTGCGTAGACATCACCGGCTCCGGTGGTATCGGTGGGGACCACCGGGCCTCTGACTGGAATGGAGAGGACCTCCCCTTCATGGGAGATGAATGAACCTTTCTTGCCATTTTTGACAATAGCGGTACGACAGAGTTTACCCATTGAGCGACAGCACTCATAGGGGTCGTAGTTGTCAAAGAGGATTCGCGCTTCTTCGCGGTTGGCAAAGACGATGTCGCAGTAGTTTTCGATCAAGGAGAGAAATGCCTGGCGATAGCGGCCCACGGCAAAGGGGTCTGCAACATCGAAACTGACGGTGGTATTGTTGGACACCGCTACCTCGAGGGCCCGCATGATGGCCCCTTGCTGGCTGTCGGTATCCCACATATAGCCGGTGAAGTGAAAGTAGTCCGCCTTTGCCACAGTCTCTGCTTTGACATCTTCGGCGGCATAGAGGCGGTTTGCCCCCAGGTAGGTGTTCATGCTCCGTTCGCTGTCCGGGGTGATGAGAATAACCGTAGATCCGGTATGGTCGGCTGCAGTTTCTGCTAGCTCATCGCCCACACCCAGTTCCTTGAGGCGGCTACGGTAGATAGCTGAGCTCTCGTCACTGCCCAGCTTGCCTGCAATGGTTACCTCCACCCCCATTGAGGCGAGGGCGATAATGGTATTGGGCGCAGATCCTCCACAGGAGTAGCTGACGGTGCGTCCCTTACTGAAGGCCAAAAGCTCCTCCATCCGCTCGGTGTCGATGAGGGCCATGGTGCCTTTGTGGATACCCAGCTCAACCAGGTCCTCCTCCTCGACATTGACAATGATGTCGATGAGGGGGTTGCCAATCCCGTAGATCATCTTCTTCTCTCCATGGCACCATTCTACTTGCTCTTGTGCCCTAGTTCAACAAGAGCTTGCGCAAGAAGGGAGAGCAAGACTAAGATGAGGACATGGCAGAGTATCGAATCACTGGAGGAAGGCCGGTCAGCGGTGAGGTGACCATCAGCGGCAACAAGAATGCCGCTTTGCCGTGTCTGGCGGCAACGCTGCTCACCGATGAGGAGGTCCACCTCTCCAATGTGCCGGACATCGAGGATGTCCGGGTGATGATCGACTTGCTCAAACGCCTCGGCTCGTCGGTGGTACAGGTCGACTCACACACCTACACCATCAAAAGCGGTAGCCGTAGCGGTGAACTCTCCCGTGACCTTGTTGAGGCAATCCGAGGTTCAATCCTGTTGCTCGGACCAATGCTGACTACCGTTGGTAGGGTAGACATCACTCCTCCTGGGGGGGATGTCATTGGCTTGAGGCGCCTGGATACCCACCTCTGGGGCCTGAAAGCCCTCGGCGCTTCTTTTGCCATTGAGGACGACCTGATCACCCTCCAAGCAGAAAGATTGCCCCTCTCAGCAGGCGAGATCTTTCTCGACGAGGCTTCGGTGACAGCCACTGAGAACGTCATCATGGCCGCCGCTCTTGCCAAAGGAAGCAGCACCATCATCAATGCAGCGTGTGAGCCACACGTTCAGGATCTCTGTAAGATGCTGATCTTGATGGGCTGTCCCATCAAAGGAATCGGGTCCAATCGTCTGAGTATCGAAGGACAGGGGCGATTGGGTGGCTGCTCCTTCCGCCTCGGCAGCGACTACATGGAGACAGGATCGTTCATCGGGCTTGCCGCAGCCACTGGGGGAGAGCTCCTTTTGAAGGGCGTGGATATTGAGCACCTGCAGATGATCGAGTTGGGCTTTGAGCGGATCGGCATCACCTTTGAACAGAGAGGCCCTTCATCAATCTGGGTCCCTCGTACGCAAAGCCGAGAGTTGGTCAAGGAGGTGTCCGGACATACCGGTAAGATTGCCGACGGCCCATGGCCTGCATTCCCGGCGGACCTTCTCTCAATCCTCACGGTTACTGCCACCCAGATGCACGGCTCGATTCTCATCCACGAGAAGATGTTCGAGTCACGGATGTACTTTGTCGATTACCTGATCCGCATGGGTGCTGACATCATTCTCTGCGATCCTCATAGAGCCGTGGTCAATGGCCCTAGCCGCTTGTATGCAGCGACTGTGACCAGTCCCGATGTGCGGGCTGGAATGGCTCTGGTCATCGCCGCAGCGTGTGCCCAAGGAGAGTCAATTATCCAAAATATCTATCAGATTGAGCGTGGCTATGAGCAGCTGTGCACAAAACTTACTGACATTGGTGTTGCAGTAGAACGCCGATAATCCCTATACATCTGAAAAGTTATCCACAGCTTATCCACAAGCCCTTCTTATACGTTGTACAGAAGCGTTTCAATGTAAGAAGTGACACCATATGGAAGAGGTGGGTGTGACACTTTGTCCTATGATGACAACTTGTTGTAATAACACTAATTACGAAAATTCTTAGTAGTTAACTTCAATGCAGTACTTATATAGGTTTTTATAGAAAACGCTGTTGTTTCCCAGATAACATATTCACAATCCGCTAACGGGTTATCAACAAGTTATCCACAGGTTGTACAGTGTCGGTGTTTTTGAGCTAAGTAACCTAACTACGATACTTATGAGTGTTTTGGCCAAGAAAAACCCAAGGCTGTTATCAATGAAACGCCTTTTTAGACCCATGTGATAACTTCCCACTTATCACGAGCTTCGTACATGAAATTACTGCCACTTAGAGAACCCAAGCCAACAGGGGATTGGGGCCCAGATCTTCTTCGCCGATGGTTATCATCGGCTCGTCGGCACAGTTGACCGCAGCACGCCTGATGACATAGAAGAGCTCACGAACGTTGCCAGGCCAACTGTACTGTGCCAACACATCCAACGATTGTTTGGCAAGAGGTCTCTCCGACCCAACGACCCTCAGATAATGAGCGGCCAACGCTGGAATGTCCTCTTTGTGCTCTCGTAACGGTGGTAGGGTGATGACAACGTCGCTGATACGATAGAAGAAATCCTTGCGTAGCTGTCCTGATTCCACGAGGGTATCCAACTGCTCGTTCGATGCGGTAATCAGACGAAAGGTTGAGGTGTGGACCCGCGTGTCCCCGTAGCGGCGGTATTGACCGGTCTCCAGAAGCCTGAGCAGGTGTGCTTGAAAGCGCAGGCCAAGATTCTCCACCTCATCAAGAAAGAGCGTCGATCCGTCCGCCTCTCTGATGAGGCCAGTCAGCTCAGATCGCCCGTCGGTAAAGGCCCCCTTGGCATATCCAAAGAACATGGAGTTTCCCAAGGTGTCATTGAGGAGCGAGCAGTTAACCGAAACGATGTTGCGGTGGGGGAAGGTTAGGCGATGTAGGTATTGGGCAGCCAGCTCCTTGCCAGTGCCAGTCTCCCCAGAGAGATGGATCGAGCACTCCTCCCTAGCCCAGGTAGAGAGCTGCTTGCGCACATTGATCATTGCCTCACTGCTGCCAATCAGGCCACATTGCTCATAGGAGGCGTGCTCAGCGGCGCTCTCACCGAGGTAGCCGACCAGTGTGGTTGCGTCCACTTGATTACGTGGCAACTGGTGTAGGCAGAGCTGAAGCGGAGAGCGCAGCGAGAAGGGAGTGCCCTCTTCCAGGCAGAGGACAATCGGCATACCGGCACCCTTTTTCTCCAGGATGCAGAGCAGTGTCTCATGAGCACCCGCTTTGAGTCGACTATCGATGACCATCAACGATGGCTCTTTTGTTTCATAGGCAATCAATGCTTTGTCGATATTGGAAAAACAATGGATAAATGAGTGATTGAAGTGATGTTTGAACCGATCTTTGAATCTCCAGTCGGTGGAGAGGATGAACAGTGACATAGAGAGAGAACTCCTTGTACAAAAATACAGGTAGGTCTGGTGCAAGCTCTGAGACGATGTATAAAATCGACGTTTCCCTGCCCATCACTATGTGGGCGTTATTGTTTGCTCGCTACTCTAATCTTTAGAGGTGTACCGGTTTATAGGCGTTCGTTGAGTAAAACTTGAATTGCACTGAGGGTATAGAGGGCTGCAGTCTCACTGCGAAGAATGTTTGTTTTCAAGAGGACCGGGATACAGCCGGCGGCGATGAGGTGTTCATACTCGGTGTCGCTGAAACCTCCCTCAGGGCCGATGAGCAACCCTACCGGCCCCTCTGGGCGATGGTGGGCGAGCACCTCCTGAAGGTTGCGTACCTGTCCTTTTTCTGCTTGATGGAAAAAGAGAAGCGGTCCTCGATGGTTCCACCAAGAGGGCAGATCAGAGAGTGGGAGGATCTTTGGTTCGATATTGGTAGGAACAGGAGAGCCACTTTGCTGCAATGCTTCGCGAACTTTTGTATTCAGCCGCTCAAGACGTTGATTTGCCCGCTCCTTGGCGGTAGCGACGCAGTGCTGGCTCTCTACCAATGCAATGGTGGCAACTCCGATCTCTGCTGCCTGGCGAACCACCTCATCCTCCTTGCGACCTTTAAGCAGACACTGCAACAGGACGAGATTAGGAAATGGGCCTTGGTAGGCCGGTAGCGCTTCTTGGCGCTCTGTAATCTCTTCGTCAGTGGGGGTAAGCGTGCATCCCCCCTTGGTAACCTTGGTAATAATGAAGCTTTGCGACTGGCCGTCTACTGTACGCCCTGCTACCCGGTCCCCTTCACTGAGGCGAAGGACACGGACCAGGTAGCGGCTCTCTTTGCCGCTGAGGGTGAGGTCCCCCTCACCCTCATAGGAAGAGGGTAGAATCAATTGTCTCATTTTCCGGTCCGGATAAACTGGACAGCTCGGTTGAGCTGGGCATCGAAGGTCGCATCGGCGATGGGGCGCTTGTCGTACTCCATCTTGGCCAAGTACTCATTGCGGACCAAAAGATTCAAAATATCCTCATTGATCCCACGGTCCGTATACATGGCGCCAAAGGCTCGAATGTTCGCTTCACTGGGTTCGGGGTTCTCCTTGACGTAGGTGGAGACCACCTTGTCCTTCATCAGCTGCTCGTAGGCTCCGATCTCCTCATCGTCGAGCTTCACATCATCGACATGGATATCCGGCTCGATACCCTTCTCATGGATATTCTCCCCTTCAGGGGTGTAGTAGTGGGCGGTGGTCACCTGGGCAAAGCCTTCACCGAAGCGGAAGACGTCCTGCACGATTCCCTTACCGAAGGTCTTGGTGCCGATGAGGGTAGCCCGGCCGTTTTGCTGCATGGCAGCGGCAAAGATCTCCGCAGAGGAGGCCGATCCTCCGTTGACCAAGACTACAACGGGCAGATCCTGGTCAAAGGTTGGCTTGCCGGTGGCAAGATAGCGCTGGTCGCGCCGAGTTCCCTTACGTGCCTGGATGGTAACGATCTTCGCTCCCTCATCGAGGAAGATGTTTGCAGACTGCAACGCTCCATCGACAGCTCCACCGCTGTTGTTGCGCTCATCGATGATGAGGCCCACGATGCCCTCTGCCTGCAGTTTCTGTACGTGTTCAAGCAGCTGGCGGCCGGTCTGAGGGCTGAATTCACTGAGTGCGATGTACCCAATATTGCCTTCGATGATCCCACTATCGACCGTAGGGGCGGTGATGCGTTCACGCACCAGCGTCAGGTCAAAGGAGGTTCCGGCTCGATATACGGTCACGGTCACCGAAGTGCCCGCTTCGCCTTTGAGCTTGTTGCTCGCATCGTAGCTGTTCAGCTCATCGACCTCTTCACCGTCGATGTGGCTGATCAAATCTCCGGCCATCAAGCCGGCACGCTGGGCTGGGGAGCCTGGAAATGGGCTGACAATTGTAATCATATAGGAGGCAGGGTCACTTGGATCCTTGCTCTCCGGGCTAGGCTTACTGAGGTAGGTACCGATGCCCCCATATACTCCACTGGTCTCCTCTTGGTACTCCTTGGCCTTCGTAGGAGGCACATAGAAGGAGTAGGGGTCATCCAGTGAGGCGATCAAGGCACTGGCCAAGTCGTTGAACATCTTGGTGCGGTCGATCTCCTCGATGTAGATCGAGTCCACATACCGATACAGACGCTCCAGCGTCGCGATGTCAGTGGAGATAGTATCCCTTCCTTGATCGAGGAGGGAGAAGCCTCCGTCTGCGGGAGCGGCGAGCAGTTGCTCAACCGAGCCTCCGGCGACAAGCGGCAACAAGACTAAAAATCCTATCAAGAGAAGGCAAATCCTTCTAATACTGGTTCGCTTCATACACAAAATATACTGTATCAAACAGAAAAGGGCTACCGTACATACCTTGCGCCGATAAAGAAAAGCAAGTACATCCCTAGGAGATCACCCAGGCCGCCCTTGACCGCCCTGCATGCTCACACTACACTTGCCCCATGGCCCAATTCATCCCCTTCCCATCGTGGATCAGAGCTGAAATCATCCCTGCTCTTCCCATCAGGTGGTATGGCCTGATGTACGTCGTGGCCTTTGCCATCGCATACCTACTCATCGTCATCCAAGTCAAACGAAAAGAAACCTCCCTGGACATGGAGGGAGCGAGCACTATCCTGCTCTACTGTGTCTTTGGCCTCATCCTTGGAGCACGGCTCTTCAGCGTCCTCTTCTATGACGGGTCTTGGTACTACTGGACCCATCCTCATATGATCTTCTGGCCCTTCAGGGGTGGACAGTTTGTAGGCTTGCCTGGGATGAGCTACCACGGCGGCCTTGTCGGGGCAGTAATCGGCGGCTGGATCTTCAGCTGTCGGTACAAGGTCGACTTCTTTGACCTCGCTGACACCATCGCCCTTGCCTCCCCGCTGGGTTATACCTTCGGACGCCTCGGCAACTTCATCAACGGCGAGCTCTTTGGGCGAGTCTCAACAGCCCGTTGGGCAGTGCTCTTTCCCAATGCACCGCGTTTTTCGACCAACTACGCTTGGGTGCGCGAGATAGCCGACCAGGTGGGCATAGCCTATAGCCAAGGCGATCTGGTCAACCTTCCTCGCCACCCCAGCCAACTCTATGAAGCCCTCTTTGAGGGGGTACTTCTCTTTCTCTTCCTCTGGTTTGTCATCCGGCCTCGACGCGGTAAGCAGCCACGGGGCATCGCTCTCTCTTGGTACGTAATCGGCTACGGGGCGGCTCGCTTCTTCATCGAGTACTTCCGTGCTCCCGATGAAAACTTGGGATATATCCTTGCCTTGGGCAAACAGAGCGACAACATCGCCCTCTTCCAATCGGCGTTGAACTTCTCCCTCGGCCAGCTCTTCTGTCTGGCCATGATAGCGGCAGGAGCCCTCTTCGCACTCTATTTACACCACCGTCACAAGGAGGCTTGAATGCCAACGATCAATGAGCGGGTAGCGGCACTTCGTGCGCTTTTAACCCAACACAACCTCGATGCCTGGCTTATCAATGGCACCGATCCCCACCAAAGCGAATACGTCGCTGAGCGCTGGCAGAGCAGGGAGTGGATGAGCGGTTTTACTGGTAGTGCCGGCAGTGTCCTCGTCACCGCAACAGAGGCCCTTCTGTGGGCAGATTCACGCTACTTCATCCAAGCAGAAGCTGAACTTGCCGGCAGCGAATTCTCTTTGGTCAAAATTGATACTCCGGGCTTTCCTGACCTCTACGGCTACCTCAATGAACACTTTGGCGACGGTGGACGTATCGGGATTGCCGGCGAGACGGTGACCATCAATGCCCAGGCCCTCTTCGATCGCTCCACCGAGCGCTTGATCAGCTTGGTAGCAATGGAGGACCTTCTCGATGAGGTGTGGCTTGACCGACCCCCGGTCCCTTCTACTGTAGCATCACCTCTTGCCGATGATTTGGCCGGCTACTCTGCAGCTCAAAAGCTTACGATGGTCCGTAGCGCGCTTTCCCAAAAGCGAGCCGACTGGACGATCATCTGTAGCCTCGATGATATCGCCTGGCTGACAAACCTCAGGGCAAACGATGTCTCGTATAATCCGGTCTTCTATGCCTACCTGCTTGTCGGGGCCCAAAGGGCGTGGCTCTTCACCGATCTGGCCCGCTTTGATGAGGCGACAAAGACCTCTTTGAGTGCCCATTTTACTCTTCTTCCCTATGAAACGGTCAAAGAGACGCTAAAAGAGGTTATCAAAAAAGATGATGTGGTCTACTTTGATGCAGACCGAACTACTCTGCTCATCGATGAGGCAATTGTCAGTAAAAGACGAATTGTTGGGCGAGATATTACTACCGATTTGAAGGCCAGCAAGAATGAGACCGAACTGGAAGGAATGCGCCGAGCCCACCTCCTCGATGGAGTTGCTCTGGTAAACTTCTTGGCAAAGCTTGACGTACTGGGCGGATCCTATACTGAGATTGAAATCGCCGAGCGCCTGGCAAAAGAGCGCGAGCGCTCGGCCGAATACTTAGGCCCTTCCTTCGGTCCGATCTCCGGATGGGCTGAGCATGGAGCTCTGCCCCACTACGCAGCAAGCGAAGCCTCAAACGCTACTGTAGAGGGTGACGGCCTATTGGTCCTTGATACCGGTGGGCACTATCACAGCGGAATGACTGACGTTACCCGCACCATCCTCTTTGGAAAGGCCACCGAAGAGCAGAGACGAGATTACACATTGGTGCTCAAGGGCAACCTCGCCCTGGCCAGTGCGCGCTTTCCTCAAGGAACCTGTGGCTATCAGTTGGATGTGCTGGCCCGTCAGTTTCTTTGGCAGGAGGGCTTGGCATACTTTCATGGCACCGGTCACGGCATCGGCTTTCGGCTCAATGTCCATGAAGGGCCGCAATCCATCAGCCCACGCCCTCTTGCGGTTCCTCTGAAACCTGGGATGATTGTCAGTGATGAGCCGGGTCTCTACCGTGAAGGCAAGCATGGTATCCGCATTGAGAACATCGTTGTCGTGCAAGAGGATGTGCAAAGCGAATTTGGACACTTCCTGAGCTTTGAAGTATTGACCATCTGTCCGTTTGAACGCACATTGATAGTGAAAGAACTGCTTAGTG
>JBAZCM010000042.1:0-15617 GCA_041654935.1 Sphaerochaeta sp.
GAGGAGCTGACCCGACACGGTTATCGTGGGCAATTGGTGTGGACAGAAGACTTTGAAGAACTCTCAGAGCAGGTACAGAACCAGACCCAACGCGGAGATTTGGTCCTGCTCAAGGCCAGTCGGAGTGTAGCCATCGACCGTCTGATCGCTCCGCTACAGGGGAGGTGGAGCGCCCATGCTTAGACTGCTTCTTCTCCTCCTCACTTCGGCGGGTGCTACCGCCCTCATCTCTGTCTTAGCCCTCTCCTTCTTTCATCGCAGCGGGGCATTCATCAAGGATGAGCTGGTAGTTGTACAATCGAGCAAGCGGGGGACACCGGTAATCGGTGGTGCAGTGTTTGTCCTAGCAACACTGCTGACAACCCTCTTCGATCCGCTCAAAGTCCACCCGATGGTCTGGCTGCCGACCCTCGCACTCACTCTCTTTGGGCTCATTGGTCTCTTTGATGACCTGATCAAGCAACACCTGCGTTCAGCCGATGGCCTGCCTTCTTTAGTTAAATTGGGAATGCAAACTTTTGCAGGCATCATTGTCCTGGTCATAGCATGGCAGCAGGGCTTGATCGCTACCTCCTTGGATCTTGGTTTTACCACACTCACCTTGGGTCGTTGGTACTATCCTTTTGCTCTTTTGCTCCTGCTGTACTTTGTCAATGCAGTGAACATCACCGACGGCTTGGATAGCCTTGCCGCCGGCTCAAGTCTTCCGCTTTTCCTCCTTGTGGTTGCCACCGCTCTTAATCGGGAAACGCCCACTTCTACGGCCCTTTTGGGGGCGGTGGTAATCTTTTTACTCTTCAACATCTATCCGGCTCGCTACTTCATGGGAGACTTAGGTAGCCATGCCATCGGTGCGTACATCGGCCTCTGTGCGATATTACTCAAAGCCGAGCTGATGCTCCTCTTTGCCAGTGGGATTTTTCTCGTTGAGCTGGCTAGCAGTCTCATTCAGATTATTTCGATCAGACGTTTTGGCAAAAAGGTCTTCACCATCGCCCCCCTGCACCATGCCTATGAACTGAAAGGGGTGGGAGAGACGACAATCGTGCGACGCTTTGTCCTGCTGTCTTGGGTGTGTGGGGCCCTTTCGCTTCTCATCTTGTGGTAGGGTAGTGGTATGGGCAACTACTACGATTGGCAATACATCCAAGAGCCTCGAAGTCGGGAAAAACCTTCTCACTCTCCCGCTGCTTTCATCTTTTTGTTGACAACTCTCCTGTTGACCTCATTGGGCTTGGTGATGCTCTACAGTGCTTCCTACAACGAAGCGCTCTCCTTTGGACTGCAACACACCTACTTCTTCTCCCGTCAGCTGATCTTCGCCCTGCTTGCCCTGGCGCCGATCGCAGTGGTGTTGCTGTTGCCCACTCACTGGATTCGCGCCCTCTCCTCGCTCTTTTTGCTGGGCACCGTCGCCCTCTTGCTGCTCACACTCTTTACCTCTTTTGGACAGACGAAGTTGGGATCACGCAGATGGTTGGAAATTGGCAGCCTACCTTCCATCCAGCCCTCAGAATTTGCCAAGATTGCCACAGCCCTCTACTTTGGTTCGTACTTCTCCAAGCGCCAGCAACAAGAGAGTCAGATCGGCATCTTCGTCGTCCCATCTCTTGTGACGTTGGTTATAACCGCCTTGATCCTCGCCGGACGTGATTATAGCTCGGCGCTGCTCTTTTTGGCCCAATGTTGCCTCACCCTCGTCGCAGCAGGTTTGAAGTTGCGATACCTGGTTCTTCTCTTTGCCTTCATCACTCCCTTGGCTACTGTGGCAATGTTCAGCCAAGCGTACCGTGTCAAACGAATTGTCTCCTTTCTCGTGCCTACCCTCGATCCCAGTGGCATCAACTATCAGGTCTCGGTGAGCCTCAGGGCTATCAGGAGGGGAGGGCTCTTCGGTGTTGGGCTGGGCAATGGTGTCTACAAACAAGGGCTGCTACCGGAGGTGCACAGCGACTTCATCTTTGCCTCAATCTGTGAGGAGGTGGGATTTGTCGGCGTTGCGCTCATCATCTTGTTGTTCGTCCTCTTCATTCACCTCGGCTATGAAGGGGCCAGACGCCACTGGCAAGAGGATCGTTTTATCAGCCTCACTGCCTTTGGTCTGACGACGATGATTGGATTGCAGGCTGTCATGAATCTTGGGGTCGTTACGGCGCTCTTGCCACCAACCGGTATTCCGTTACCCTTCTTCAGCCAAGGGGGTACGAGCCTGATGGTCGTCTTGGTCAGTTGTGCCTTTATTGGCCGCTGTTTGCTCGCTAAGAGGGAGGTGCCAAGATGACATTGAAGATGCGTCTCTTGCTCTTGTTCTCTCTCTTTGCCCTTCTCTTGGTGGGAACCTGGCTGTATACCACTCCTGCCTACACCGTTCGTCAGGTTGCCATTACCGTCAGCGGTGGGCCGGAGGCAATCCCAGAACAGGCGCGCCAGCTGCTCTCTACCCAAGTAGGAACACAGCTACTGCGACTACGCACGGGCGAGATTGCAAGTCAATTGAAAACACTGGCCACTATTGAGGATGTCCAGGTTGGGAGGCGATTTCCCAACACCCTTACCGCACACTTGGATTTGGTGGAAAGCCCAGTCGTTATCCATGCCTCCGATGAGGATGTATATTACTTGATCAAGGAGGGCAAGCTGGTTGGCCTCAGCAAGGCGGATGCCGCCCTATACACCAAGAGCGCGGTGACCGTTGAGATCCCGGCCTCGTATGCCCAGATGATGGTACGCTGGGGAGTCGATCGTCTCTTTGGGCAAGTCGTCGAGCTTGCCCGAGATCTGGACAGTGAAAGCTCCTTGATAACAAGGGTAAAATACGATAATAATAGCAGTAACAGCTTTGGAAAAATGGTGTTGGAACTCTCGTCCCTGAATGCTCAGATATGGGTCAGGGAGCCGGTAGGGGCCGCTCGGGTAGAAGCAGCGGTTGCGTTGGTGCAAAAAGATCGTGCCGACTCACTGTACTTTCTTGACCCGGAGACCAAACGGTATGATCTTTACCGTCAAGGGCTGGTCCGCAGGTAGTTTGACACAAGGGGGTTGCACGATGGCTGGTGAGAAGATGTTGATGGGCTTGGATATTGGAACAAGCCGGACCAGGGCGGTTATCGGTTCTGTGAACCGTGACGGCCAA
The DNA here is from genome assembly GCA_041654935.1 of Sphaerochaeta sp. GTDB lineage: Bacteria > Spirochaetota > Spirochaetia > Sphaerochaetales > Sphaerochaetaceae > Sphaerochaeta. The sequence goes on from JBAZCM010000042.1 coordinate 3,134, forward strand.
TTGATGGTCGAAGGCATTTGTGAGCATGCAAGCGAAGGGGTCCGTGCAGGATCCATTATCAACATCGAACAGACCCTCAAGACGATCAAGACGGTGATCAATGAAGCTGAACTCCAAGCAGGGGCCGAGGTCAACGAGGTAATCATCGGTATCGGTGGCGAAAATATCATCGGATACCCCTCCACCGGTGTGGTGGGCATCAGCAGCAAGGACCAAGAGATCAAGCGCGAGGATATCTTTCGTAGCCTTGAGGTAGCCAGGGCTTTTGAATTGCCTCAAGATCGGGAGATTCTGCACACCTTGGTACAGGAGTTTCAGATCGACGGACAAAGTGGGGTCAAAGATCCCATCGATATGCTTGCCCACCGCCTGGAGAGCAAGGTCCTCATCGTCACCGCTTCTATGCAGGTAGCCCAACTGCATCGCAAGTCCATCCAACGTGCAGGTCTGGGGGTGCAGCGCCTAGTGTTGCAAAGCCTCGCTGACAGTGAGGTGGTTCTCTCGGCCGAAGAGCGGGAGATGGGCACCATCTTAATCAACATCGGCAGTGGGGTCACAGACATGATCGCCTATGCCTCTGGCGCTCCGGTCTATACCGGTGGCATCAACCTCGGAGGAGAGGCTGTAACCGCCGATATTGCATATATTCTGAATAAGAGCCGCGCTACTGCCGAACAGATCAAGGTAGAGAGCGGACACAGCTATGTTCCCTCGGTGGGCAGTGAGGAGATGGTACTCATCCCACAGGTCGGCGGACTGCCACCGATCAAGATGCCCAAACGGGAGCTGAGTAAGGTCATCGAGCCGCGGATGGCTGAAATCTTCAGTCGCTTGAAGAGCGATCTTGAAAAAGAGCGGCCCGGTTCCTCCTATGGTGGAGGAGTGGTGCTCGTTGGCGGAGGTGCATTGCTCAGCGGTGTGACTGAGTTGGCCAGTGAGATTTTCCACCTGCCGGCGAGAATGGGATTCCCTGAGGCGATTGGAGGGCTTGAGCGCTCCTACATCAGCCCTGACTATACGACAGTGCTTGGCCTGCTTAAGAGCGAGGCCCGTAAAGTACGTGAGAGTGGCTCAACACGGAGTACCCACACGAAACGACGACCACGCAAGGAAGGGCGATTTGCCCCGATCCTCCGTGGGTTCTTCAGAACACTCTTTTGATGGGTGGGATCAGATAAGGAAGACGTATGGATTTTGGAATGTTCGAAGTAGAGGATATGGTTCACGATGAGCAGGCAACCAGCACCATCATCAAGGTGATAGGCGTTGGCGGTGCAGGCGGTAATGCGGTGAACCGAATGATTGCCAGTGGCCTGAAGAAGGTCCACTTTGTCACCATGAACACCGACATGCAGGCCTTGCAGCGATCCAACGCCCAGACCCGCCTTCCGATCGGCCGAGAGCTGACTGGAGGCTTGGGAGCCGGTGGGGTTCCTGATGTAGGGGAGAAGGCCGCCCAAGAGAGCAAGGATGAGATTCGCCGAGAGGTGGAGAATGCCGACATGGTCTTCATCACCGCAGGCATGGGGGGAGGGACCGGCACCGGTGCTGCCCCGATCGTCGCAGAGGTCGCCAAGAGCTGTAATGCCCTGACCGTTGCCGTGGTCACCACACCCTTTGCCTTTGAAGGCAAGAAGAAACTCGTCCTCGCCCAGGCAGGCATTGAGAAGCTGCGCAAGCAGGTCGACACCCTGATCATCATCCCCAACCAATACCTGTTGAAGGTCGTCGAGAACAATACACCTATCAAGCAAGCCTTCCTGATGGCCGATGAAGTCCTCTACATGGGCGTACAGGGGATCAGCGAACTGATCACCGAGCCCGGTGAGATTAACATCGACTTCGCTGACGTGCGCACTGTCATGAAGGGCAAGGGAGATGCCCTGATGGGAATCGGCTTTGGTGAAGGGGCCAACCGCGCCGTCGATGCCGCGCGCCAGGCTGTGAGCAACCCGCTCTTGGAGAGCGCCTCGATCGAAGGGGCAAAGAGCGTCTTGATCAACCTTGCGGGCAGTGACAACCTGACGCTGCAAGAGTATCAGGATGTAGTTGAATTGGTCACCGAGCAGTGTGCCGAAGATGCCCTGATCATCGCAGGCCAGGCCTTCAACCCAGAACTCGGGGATCGAATCAAGGTCACTGTCGTTGCCACCGGCTTTGACCGCCGTGAGGTGGTTGGAGCAGAGAGCGATGAGCATGAAGCAGCACGCCGCCGCTTTGGTATCTCCGAACCTGCTGCGGGGGCTGAACGGGAGAGCGTTCCCCAGGAGAGTGGGGAAGATATTGCAGCCATCCAGGTCAACCGTTGGCAGGATCTGCAAAAACAATTGGGCAAGAGTGCCAATCCCGCCTCAACCGATTACTCGATCCCTGCCGTACTACGATATTCGCGCGGTAAGGGAGGCGATGAGGGGCAGTGATGCTACCTCCCATTGTCGAGGAGTACGAGCAGTACCTCCGCCTTGAACGGCGCCTCAGCCGCAGTACCATTACCATCTACAGCGGCGAGGTAACGCTTTTTATTGACAGTGGCTTAGATGCTGACACCATCGATAGCGATGGGGTGCAGCGCTATATCGTTGAACAGACAACAGGGCGGGATCTCAGCGGTCGTAGTGTCGCCAAAGTCCTCAGTGCCCTGCGTTCATTCTTCACCTACCTTCAACAAAGCGGCTTCCGTGATGACAATCCGGTAACCCTGGTACCCAGACCCAAGGAGGAGCTCACCTTACCCTCGGTGGCGAGCATCGAAGAGGTAGAGCGACTGCTGCAGACCATCGACGATGATGGGGATCTTGGACTGCGTGACCGTGCTCTCTTTGAGTTGATCTACTCCTGTGGGCTGCGGATCAGTGAAGTCTGCGACTTGGATGTAGCCCACTACCACAAAGACACCCTCTTGGTATTGGGAAAGCGCAATAAGATGCGCCAGGTGCCAGTGGGTGACGTTGCCCGGCTTTGGGTCGATGCGTACCTTGGCGAGTGCCGCCCATCTCTGGTCGGGCCGCGTCGCAGCGAACGGGCGCTCTTTGTCGGACGACGAGGAAAACGCCTGACTCGCCAAGCGGTCCATAAGCGCTTTGTCGCCTATGCAGAAGAGGCCGGGCTCTCGATCACCGTCCACACCCTGCGTCACAGCTATGCAACCCACCTCTTGGCCGGAGGGGCAGACTTACGCAGTGTCCAAGAACTCTTGGGCCACAGCGACATCCAGACTACCCAAATCTATACTCACGTAGATACGTCTGACTTGCAGGAGGCGTACAGGCGCTTTCATCCCAGTGAGGACCTGTGATGAACATCTTGGTAATTCTGGTACCAATCATTTTTTTTGGCGCGTTTGTTGATGCGATAGCAGGAGGCGGTGGCCTGATCACCCTTACAGCCTATGTAGCGGTAGGTCTTCCTCCCCAGTACGCGCTAGGGACCAATAAATTTGCCTCCTCATTTGGGACAACAATTGCCTCCAGCCAATACATTCGCCGCGGTGAGATCTCCTGGCCGGTTGCTGCAATGGCTATTCCAGCGAGCTTCATTGGATCTGCGATCGGCAGTTGGATGGCCGGCCGCTGGGCAAATGATTATCTGGGGTACTTGCTCTTGGTCCTAGTGCCGGCAATCGCCATCTTCATGATGATCAATCCCTCCTTTGGCCAAGGCAAAGAACGTAGCCGCTCAACGCTGCTAAGCGTAGCTGCATTGTTGGGTCTGCTGTTGGGCTGGTACGATGGCTTTTTTGGCCCGGGGACCGGGATGCTGTTGACCTTGGGTTTTACAACGCTGCTTGGCTTGGAGCTCCTCGCCTCCAGTGGTACTGCGCGAGTAGTCAACCTCTCTAGCAATCTTGCCGCTTTGGCAGTCTTTCTTATCAACGGCTCGGTTGACTTCTCGGTTGGAATCCCTTGCGCCATTGCTTCGATTGCAGGCGGTTGGATCGGTAGCCGCTTGGCTCTGCGCATTGGGCGGCGAGTCATCAAACCAATTATGCTTCTGGTGCTGGCCCTGTTGTTGATCAAGGTTGCCCTTGATGTACTTTGAAGCACAACAAGCCCCCCTTTGCCTCAATGGATAGATGCAGATTGAACGCGTAGAGTGGGGTGGATCAGATCACTTGAACGCTTGGTGGGCAGAGGAGGCCATGGTATAATGATGAGGATGGACAACAGGGATCTCATTGCCTCTTTTTTAGAGGTACAACAACATATCAAGGCCCTCAGCGAACACACCGTAGTGGCGTATCGTACCGATTTGAAGCAAATTGCTCGCTTCTTTGAGGATCTTGGGGTGCCCTTGGCCGAAGCCCGTGCAGAAGATGGGCGTCAGTTTGTCGCCCATTTACTCGACCTTGAGCTTCGAGAGACCACCATCAACCGAAAGATCAGCACAGCCCGCTCTTTTTATGCCTACCTGCAACGCAATGGACAGGTTTCGATCAATCCCTTTGATCTCATCAAAAGCCGCCGGGCCGTCGACCGCCTTCCCTCCTATCTCACCGAAGAGGAGGTAAAGGAGCTTCTCAGTTTAGCGTACGATAATTGGAGTAGTACGACTGCGATGCTCATCTTTACCCTGCTCTATGAGACTGGCTGCAGAATCAGCGAGTTGCTTTCGGTGAAGGAGAGTGACATCAATCGATCAGAGAAGCGCATTCGTGTGTTAGGTAAAGGAAGGCGCACCCGGTATGTCTTCTACGGACGCAGGTCGGCTACGATAATGGGCCACTACATGAGCCTCAAAGCCGAGCACCATGAAAGTGAGTACCTGCTCTCTACAAAAGACGGAAGACAGTTGCCGATGAGCACCGTTGGTGCTATGTTTGCTCTGTACAGGGAGCGCTTGGGTTGGCAAAAACCGTTTACACCGCACACCTTGCGGCATAGTTTTGCGACCCATCTGCTCAACCGTGGTGCAGATATCCGTGTGGTACAGGAGTTGCTCGGTCATGCGAACATCTCCACCACGCAGATCTATACCCACATATCACAAGCAAGGTTGGCTCAGGTATACCGTACGAGCCATCCCCATGGAAGGATTATTGATGAATAATTTCAAGGGAACAACAATAGTAGCGGTCCGTAAGGATGGGAAAGTGGCAATTGCCGGCGACGGACAGGTAACCTTTGGTGATACCATCCTCAAAGCTAATGCCCAGAAGGTCCGCACCCTCTATGATGGGAAGATCATAACCGGCTTCGCCGGTACCACCGCTGATGCCTTCACCCTCTTTGAGCTCTTTGAGACGAAGCTCAAGCAATACAACGGTGACATCACCCGTTCGGCGGTTGAGTTGGCCAAACAGTGGCGGACCGACAAACACCTGCGCCAACTGGAGGCGATGATGCTTGTCAGCGACGGCAAGGCGATGTACCTGATCAACGGAGCCGGGGACGTGGTCGAACCTGAGCGCGATGCCATTGGCATCGGTAGTGGGGGAACCTACGCGCTCTCCGCTGCCCTTGCGTACTTGGAGGCAGCCCCTTCGATGAGTGCTGCCGAGATTGCAGAGAAGAGTGTGCAGATTGCTGCAAAGCTGTGTATCTACACCGATGATGTCATCAAAGTTGAGGTATTGTAATAGATGGAGTATCAACAGAGTAAAAAGCTCGACGAATTGAAGCCTTCTGAGATTGTCAAAGAGCTTGATAAATATATCATTGGCCAAGATCAGGCAAAACGAACCATTGCCGTGGCCATTCGTAACCGCACACGCCGTAAGCGTCTGCCCGAAGCTATCCGAGATGAGGTCTCCCCTAAGAACATCATCATGATCGGTCCCACCGGTGTAGGAAAGACTGAGATCGCTCGCCGAATCGCTCGTCTCAGCAACGCCCCGTTCGTCAAGGTTGAGGCGACCAAGTACACTGAGGTCGGCTATGTGGGCCGCGATGTTGAGTCCATCATCCGCGACTTGATGGGCATCGCTGTTCAGCAGGTGAAGGCTGAGCTTGCCGAGTACCAAAAAGAGAAGGTCCAGGCTCGTGTTGAGGAGCGCCTTCTGGAGATTCTCTTACCCAAGGTGGATGCCGACTCAGCTGAGGGCCAACAGGCTACCCGTGAGAAGTTTCGCCAGATGCTCCGCGAAGGCGCGTTTGATGACCGGGAGATTGAGATCAACGTCCAAAGCCGTAAACGCGTAGGTATCGAAGTACTGGGCCAACCGAATATGGATGACCTGCAGGAGGCGATGCAGAGCATCGGCTCGATCTTCGGTAATGGAAAAGGTCACAACCGGAAACTCAGTGTCCGCCGAGCCCGTGAAATTTTCACCGAAGAGGAGACTGAGAAGGCTGTGGACACTGATCGGGCAATCGATGAGGCTAAGGAGCGGGTTGAGCAGATGGGGATCGTCTTCATCGATGAGATCGACAAGGTAGCCAAAAGCGGCTCCTCCTCAAGCTCCATCGATGTCTCTCGTGAGGGAGTGCAACGCGATATCCTGCCGATTGTTGAAGGGACCAGCGTCTCCACCAAGTGGGGGATCATCGATACCACCCACATCCTCTTCATCGCCAGTGGAGCTTTCCATGTCTCCAAGCCCAGTGACCTCATTCCCGAGCTCCAGGGCCGCTTTCCCCTCAGAGTAGAGTTGAACGAGTTGAAAGCCGATGACTTTTACCGGATTCTCACCGAACCTGCCAACGCCATCACGATGCAATACCGTGAGCTCTTGGCAACCGAAGGGGTCTCCATCATCTTTGAGGATGGGGCGATCAGGAGAATCAGTGAAATTGCCTGGCAGGTTAACTCAACCAATGATAATATCGGAGCAAGGAGATTGTTCACCGTCATGGAGAAGCTCTTGGAAGAGCTCTCCTTCAGTGCTGATGAGCTCAGTGGACAGACAATCACTATCACAGCTGAGTATGTCGATGAACGACTCTCCGAGATTATGAAGAATGAGGACCTTTCGCGCTTTATCCTGTAGGAGGAGTTTTGGAGTTTTTGCGTCTTGAAGCTGACGACTATGAGAGCGCCCTGCGCCTTGCCCGCGAACAGTGGGGCAGCGCGGTGCGCATCCATACCCGTCGTGACTTGAAGGGAGGAAGAAAGGGCAAAGGGTGTGAAATCACCTTCTACCTGGTGGACCTCTCCAAGCAACAACGTTTTAAGACCGAACGCCACCTCGACCGCCTTTTGGAACTCAATGCCATCGATGAAGGGTTGGATACGATTGTCGAGCTACGCACCAACTGTGTGAATCTACAGGAGGCGGAGCTAGAGATGCGTCTCATCGAGGCGATTCTGCACTCAATCGACTACCACAGCTCCTTTGAGGAACGCTATCTCGCTGTCGATGGGGAGGAGGCGACCGATATTGCGATCAAGCTTGCCCTGCACCTCAAGCAGCACGGCAAACAAGTCACCTTGCTCAGCGGCGGTGAGGAGCCCTCAATCATAAGCGAGCACGCCCAGGAGCACGGACTGGCAATCCACGCCCCCTCTGAGACCCAAGTGCTTGAAACCTTCGATCATGTAATCTCAATCGGTGCACCTACTGATGGTGATGGGCGGCCAACCCACTCATTTGTAGCAGTAGATGTACAGCGTGCTGTACAATCGGTGGACGATCTTACCCACCATGACAGCTTGATTTTGACCAACTTTTCTACGCTTGAAAAGGTGGGTCCGCTTCTATCGATCCTTGGCTCTCACCCAGCCCCCCTTGCTTTTATTGCAGAGACAGGACAAACAGAACAGCCATTGCACCAAGCTGGGGCATCTATCTTCCTTCCCAAGCTGAAGGGCTTTATCCTGGACCTCGATGCCCTCTCATTTTGAGAGGGAGATCAGCTTACCCTGGCTGGCCAATGAGGAGATGATCTCCCTGATAGCCGGAGCGGCAATATTCGCTCCCCATAAATTCTGTCCTTTGGGATTTCCTGCCCCTACATAGATGATGTACTTGGGATCTTCAATCGGTACGAGGGCCAACGAGCTCGCATAGAGCGTCCCATCCTCGTACGAGCGAGTCTCAGGGTTTAGGATTTGAGCTGTTCCCGTCTTGATACCCACGGGAATTCCCTCCACTTGGACGAGTGTGCCCGTTCCCTCCTCAGAGGCCATGAGCATTCCCTTTCGGATAAGGGCACTTTGTTCGGGTTCAAGCACATGTGCAGCCACTTCTCGGGTCCGTTCATAAAGAATCTCTCCAGTAGTCCCTGATCTCCGCCGGAGGATTAGATGAGGGACCAAGAGGTCGCCACTTGGAGAGAGGGCGGTTGCTGCAACTGCCAAGTGCAGGGCACTGGTCAACAGCTCTTGGCCAAAGGCGATGGTGGGTTGGGAACGTGCCGACCATGTTGAGAGGGGGGCGATATTCGAGCGCGCGCGACTGGGTAAGTCAATGTCCCATGAGCTGGTGAAGCCAAGCTGTTCCAGCGTTGCCAAGAATGCCTCAGGATCAGTCTGTAGGGCCCAATGGGAGATCGCTCCGTTACAGGATTTACTGATCATCGTCGGTACATCAACTTGTCCATGGACATCGGAACAACCGATGGTCACCCGGCTGCCCCCTGCATTGAAGGTATAGGAGCCGGTGCAGGTGAACGGCTCGGAGAAGTCAGCCTCTCCTGCTTTGAGAATTGAGGCAATACTAAACAACTTGAAGACTGAACCCGGTTCACTGAGTTGATTCACCGCATGATTTCTCCGCTCAGCTTCAGTCGATTGGCCGTAACGGTTGGCATCGTACCAAGGCCAGCTGCCCAATGCGAGAATATCCCCACTGCGGGCATCAAGGACAATGGCTGCCCCATAGTCGATCTCCCAGTTGTGGGCGATCTGCTGTAGTTGCACATCAACTGCATATTGGATATCCAAATCCAGCGTCAGGGTAATTTCATCGCCGTAGGTAATCAGCTGTTCACCGACTTCTGGCCACGGGTTGAGGTAGCGCTCCTGGCTCAACTCGATACCCTCGATTCCTTCTCCACTGGTGTTGGTGAATCCGATGGTCTGTACTCCATGGAAGTGGGCAGGCCAGGTGCGCCCCTTACGCTTCTCCACACTCACCTGGGCAGTAAGACGGTTCTTGGCAATTGTTTGGATCAACGCCTGGGCGCTCTCTTCATCGATGCGCTCCTTGATCTGGGCATAGGTGGTATACCCCTTGGCTCGATCGATGATCTGGTCTGCGCTCATCTGGACATAGGGGGCGACAACTTCAGCGACAAAGCCCAGATCATCGATAGTTGAAAGGTGGAAATAGACTCCCCAATAGGGGGTTTGGATCGCCAAAATTCGCTGATTACGATCTACAATCGTGCCTCGTTGGACCTCTTCAGCTACTGGAGGATCTTCGTATGTACGCCGCGGCGAGGTGCCTTTGAGCATCAAAGTGGCAAGGCGAATGAGGATAATGGCAAATAATATGATGATGAGGGCTTTGAAGAGGCCCACATGAGAGCGATTTGGACTGGTAGCCATCTTGGATTTATACTACTATGGAGGAAAGGTAATGTCGAGCGATGGCAAAAGATTATTATGACGACATGGAACAACAACTCTCCCGTCATGGTGGTCGGGACAGCTCCTCCAAGCCCGGAGTGACGCTGATCCTCACCATTGTCCTGGGAATTGTCATCTGCGTTGCAGTGATCATCATCTGGTACGTCTTCTCTCCCCAGGCAAACCGAGAGGCTGAGGAGGCGGTGATGATTACTCAACCGGCTGCCCAAGTTGCAGTGATCAGCGATGCACCGGCGCCACCGGAAGAGGTCGTTGCCGCCCAACCGGTTGAGACGACCCAAGCCCCCACAGCCGATGGGGAGCGTCGCCAAGCCCTTTCGCTTTCAGATCGTCCCCCAACTGCCGCATCAGCATCCAACAGTATCGTCGTTCAATACGCCGTCCATGTGGTTCAAGCCGATGAGGATCTCTCATCAATCGCTGCTCTTTATGGACTGCGGACCCAGACGCTGATCAGCATCAACCAAATTCGCAATATCCAGGCAATCGGGGAGGGCAGTACGCTACGTATTCCTGACCGTGATGGCCAGCTCTATACCGTCCGTGAAGGGGATATGCTCTCAACCATTGCCCGGCGCTACAGCCCGAGCCTTGGGTGGAAGACCTTACAGGAGATCAATGGCTTGAAGAGTGAGATCATCACCGTTGGCCAGCAGCTCTTCATCCCCGATACCACCTCCTCTTCGGCGACCCAGTTGGTTGATCGTTCGCCAATCCAATTCCAGAAACCTACCGGGGGAGCGATCTCCATGCTCTTTGGCCAACCGGCAGAGAACCCAGCTACTGGTATCACAGAGCCGTTGATGGGGGTATTGATCCAAGGATCCTGGGGCCAGGCAGTGGTTGCCGCTGGAGCCGGGCAGGTGGTGGATGCAGGATATGAAGTAGAGGGCAGGGGGCGGTTCGTCACCTTAAGCCATGAAGGTGGCTATCGTACCAGCTACCATCATCTTGAGAATGTTGAGGTGCGCATCGGTATGAACCTGCCCAAGGGCGGGGTTATCGGCTCAATTGGGACCAGTGGTACCGACTGGCAAAGACCGACCCTCTTCTTCAGTATCGAGCAGTCTGGTATTGCCCTCGACCCCAGCCAGTTCTTCTAACGTCCGTGACAGTGTTTGTACTTCTTGCCACTCCCACAGGGGCAGGGATCGTTACGTCCAACCTTCGGCTCTGAGCGCCGGACGGTAACCACCTTCCCATCTTCAGTGTTGCCACGCGAACGAGGCTGTGGAGCTGAGCCGCCAGCAAAGGAGGTTTGGCTGGAGTGTTGTTCGACCATCCGTCGTTGCGTGCGGTCGCGGCGATAGGCCGATTCATCACTGCGAATCTGTACGCGCACCAGCGTTTGGGCCAAGAAGAGCTTGATGGAATCAAGCATCTCAGTGAAGATTTCAAAACCCTCTACCTTATACTCGACCAAGGGGTTCTTTTGGGCGTAGGTGCGTAGGCCCACACTCTCTCGCAGTTCCTCAAGGGCGGTCAGGTGATCTTGCCAGCGTAGGTCAATTTGCCTCAGGTAGTTGAAGCGTAAGAAGTCGTTGAAGGGTTTTTCACCGGTCAAGGCAACCTTGGCATCAATCTCTGCATCGATTTGCTGGATGACTGTCTTGCGATACTCCTCAACCGAGGTTTGTTCCTGCGGTAGGGAGACCTGCAGGTGAAAGTTTGCCTGCATCACTTGGGCAATTGTAGCCGCTGCGCTCTCTCCCTTTGTCTGGGCAACAGCCTCGTCGATCATCATTGTGGCAAGCTCATGGCAGCTGGATCTGACACGCGATAAGAGATCCTCTTCACTGAGGATGGCATCGCGTTCGCTGTAGAGGTAGTTACGTTGTTCGTTGAGCACATCGTCGTAGTCCAGCAGATGTTTACGAATCTCGAAGTTTCTGTCCTCAACGCGTCGTTGAGCTTTTTCAATAGCGTTACTGAGCATTCGGTGCTCGATGGGCAGGCCATCTTCCATACCGATGCGCCCTAAGATTGCCCGCAAGTTCTCACTGGCAAAGAGACGCATCAAAGGATCTTCAAGGCTGACGAAGAAACGGCTGGTCCCCGGATCTCCCTGACGACCACTACGGCCGCGCAACTGGTTGTCGATCCGTCGCGATTCATGGCGTTCGGTTCCCAGGATATAGAGGCCTCCGAGGCTCTTAACCTCCTCGTAATCACGCTTCCACCCCTCATACACCTTCTCAACTGCCTTCTCCATCTCACTAGCGCTCGCTTCGCTACCGGCAAGAGCCCGGGCTCGTGCTTCGAGATTTCCCCCAAGTTTGATGTCCGTTCCTCGCCCTGCCATGTTGGTGGCGATGGTAACCGCCCCCTTGGCGCCGGCTTGTTCGATGATCAAGGCCTCCCTGCCGTGGTTCTTGGCGTTGAGCACTTCGTGCTTGATGCCCATGCGTCTCAGCTGCGTTGATATGAGCTCACTCTTCTCAATGGAGATCGTACCTACGAGGATCGGTTGGCCACTTTCGTGCACCTTCTTGATCTCTTCGCAGATCGCCTGATACTTGAAGCTCTCGTTGTAGTAGACCAAGTCTGGGTGATCGAGGCGAGCGATTGGCTTGTTGGTGGGGATGACCACCACATCCAGGCCATAAATCTTGAGGAATTCAGGGGCCTCGGTATCGGCGGTTCCGGTCATGCCGCTGATCTTATCGTACATGCGGAAGAAGTTCTGGAAGGTGATGGTGGCCAGCGTCTTGTTCTGTCCCAGAATCTTGATGCGCTCCTTGGCCTCGATGGCTTGGTGTAGGCCGTCGCTATAGCGTCTTCCGTAGAGAATGCGGCCGGTGAACTCATCGACAATCTGTACTTGTCCATCTACTACGACATAGTCGACATCGTGGGAAAAGAGGCGGTGGGCACGTACCGCTTGGGTTACGTAGTGAACAAACTCAAAGTTGTTATCGTCGTAGATCGAGCCGGTGATTACCTTGTGCTTCTGCAGCAGCTCCTCCATGTGGAGCATTCCCTGATTGGTGAAGGTCACTCTTTTCTGCTTCTCATC
>JBAZCM010000043.1:0-15506 GCA_041654935.1 Sphaerochaeta sp.
GTTGAAATCCTCCTTTGGCCGGTTAGTCTTATACCATTGTAGGATAGCTACAAAGAGAGCGGCTGTCAGTCCTCCCGCAAATCCATTGTTATAGAGATCCAGCCCTCCATGCCACGCTCCGGTTGCCTCTACCATCACCAGGTGAACTGCCCCAGCTGCGATACCGGCGATGATGCCAAACTGTCCGGCAATCGGGGCGAGGGTGGTACCAAAGAGGGCTGCTAGAAGTGGCCCGGGAGCGGAAAGTGATTTGCCGAAGAGGAGGGTGGAGAGAATGACCCCCAGTACAATGGGAAAGGTGTTGCGTAGCGTCTTGCCAAATCCCCCGAAGGCCATGACGGTGAGGATTCCTCCGACTACCGGTCCGTTCAAAGGGGCTCCGATGAGTAGGACATATGCCCATCCAGCGAGTCCGAGCAAACTGATATTCACCAGTGTCCCACTGAACTGGCCAGTATCAAAGAAGTCAAAGGGAAGACGGCCAGTGAGCATTTGGATGGCCCGCAGTTCGTTGACTGCTTGACGGGTGGTGCCACCCAGGCGAGCGAAGATGAGGAGCAGTAAGCTGAAGAAGGGAATGAAGAGGAGCATCAACAGCGATGTCTCTTCATTCCAGACAAAGGGAGCTGCTTCCAGGTGACCTGCTGCTCGGAGGATATTGGCCCAGAAGAGACCAAGAAACCCACAGGAGAAGCCCATATTATAGAGGTTGTATCCTTGGTGTAGTAACAGGAGTGGAGCCGCCACTGCCGGTAAAAGAAAGCCGGCAAGGATGCCACATGCCAGGGCAAGAGGGATTGAGATAATGAGTGGAAGGCCTAACCCGAACATGATGTAGGTGACCAGAGGGCCAAGGGCAGTGCCAAAGAGTGCGATGATCGAGTACGCCCCAAACGTCTTGCCGGCCACCTTGCTGGCAAGGTAGACGCCAAGGATGATCGGGGTGGTGTTGAGCAGCGTATTACCAAAGAGGGAGAAGCCCATCATCGTCAACACACAGGCAAGTGTAGGACCTGAGAGGCTGATCGACGCAAAGTAGACAAGGATCAGAGCCAGGGCTCCAACCGACGCTGAGTTGAAGAGAGCCACACTGCTGCCGTAGTGGGTAAAGTCATTGATTAGGCGAGCGCTGGCTGTCTGCAGATGGGCAAAGCCTTGGAGCACAGCAATGGGGCCTCCGCTGATTAAGGCAATGACAGCCATTGCGGCCAAAAGAATCGTCATGATTAGATATAGGCGTTTTTCTTCTTGTTGCACAAAAGCTCCTTTCTGTCATGCTAGCGGCAGATACTCGGGATGCGCAAGCAGAAATTTAGATAATTTAACCAATCACCTCATGAAAGTTTTTCTTGCATTCTGCAGATTATGATGTAGAATACAGGTGTTCGGGAACGTTACCAGTAACGTTACCGAACAATATTCAGGAGGGATCAGTGGGAGCAGCAGTGACAATATTTGATATTGCGAAACGGGCCAATGTCTCGGTTTCCACTGTCTCACGAGTTCTCAACAACAAACCAGATGTAAACAAAGAGACTGAGCAAAAAGTTCGTCAGATTATCAAGGAACTGAATTTTTCTCCTAACAGTGCTGCCCGGAGCCTTGTGCTCAAACACTCTAACACCATCGGATATATTGCATCAGATATCACCAATCCTTCCTTTCCTGAAACTGCTCGAGGAGTGGTGGTGAAGGCAAGGGAGCATGGCTATTCGGTTATGTTCTTTGATGCCAATAAGGATAGCGCTGTTGAGAAGGAGGCGATCCAGCTACTGCGAACCAAGCAGGTCGACGGTATCATCCTCTCTTTTAATGAAGCAAACCGAGAGGAGCTGGAGAAGCTTAAGAAAGAGCAGTATCCGGTGGTGCAGATCTATCGAAAGAGTTCCCGCTCGGCTATCTCCACAATTGCCATCGATAATGTGGACAGCGGCTTGATCGCCACTCGTTACCTCATTGAGGCAGGCCATAAAAACATCGCCCATATTACTACCGGAGGGGGAACTCAATCTGGTTATGAGCGGATGATGGGGTACCAGCAGGCCCTTGAAGAGGCGGCAATTGAGATACTGCCTGAATACATCCAAGTTGGTAGTAACTCCATCGAAGGCGGAAAAGAGTGCATGCAGCGTTTGTTGGCTCTTGAAAACCGGCCGACAGCGGTCTTTGCTTCACACGATATGCAGGCTGTGGGGGCATATGAGGTAATCTTTGAAGCCGGCCTGTCGATACCTGATGATATTTCGGTCATTGGGCATGACAACATTGAATTCTCTCAATATCTGAGACCTAAGCTTACGACAATTGATACCTTCAAATATCGGCTTGGTGAAGCAAGCGTCGATCTCTTGATTGAAGAGATGGAGGCGCCCAGCCCGCAGAACAAGGAGATAATTTTTTCGAACACTCTCGTTGAGCGTGATTCGGTAAAACGGATGTAGTGGTTTTTAGGGAATTTTTTATAACGTTACCGGTAACGTTACCGGTAGTAGATAGGGACGATTCGTGGATCGAGAACATGGGAAAGGAATCAAAGATGATGGGGATCGATGAACAGACATTGATTGACCGTGCCAAGGCTGCAATGGTTGCCTTGGGTGTAGGGGATGCGTCAGGAGATCTTGGTCGTGATCAGGAAGTTCGACAGCGCTTTGGCATAGTGAATCGACTGTTGCCAGAGGGTCGGAGTACCGATGACACCGAGTTTACTGTTCTCTCCGCAAAAGCACTGCTTTCGTGCCAAGGTGAGTACACCTCACAGTATGTGGCAGACCAATGGCGAAGCTTGGTGCTCGCCAATGGAGGCGCTCATGATCGGGGAGGAACTCCCTTGTACGGAGCTCTCTTCAATCTTTCACAAGGAATCGACCCTCCTTACTCAGGTATCGACAACACCCTAAACAACGATGATGGCGCGGCAATGCGAGCTGTTCCCTTTGGTATTGTGGGTGTCGGGGACCCGCAAGAGGCAGCAAGGCTCGCAGCCATTGATGCCCGGGTAAGCCACGATGGTGATGGGGTGCACGCAGCACAGGCTATCGCCGCAAGCATCGCTTTGGCTCTGACGGGCAGCTCGGTTGAAGAGGTCATCGCAATAGGGCGAACGTTTATTCCCGCCGATAGTTGGCTTGGAAGGCGCATGGCTCTGGTCGACCAAATCTTTGAGGAGACTGAGGACCTCTTTGATCGATATGAAGCGCTTCACACCCAGTTGTGGACTCCTCGTCATGCAATCGCCGCAGAGGCAATTCCCCAAGTCTATGGATTGTATCGGATGTCGGGAGGAGATTTTCGCAAAGCGTTCTTGCTCTCAGCAAACTTCGGAAGGGATGCAGATACCATCTGTGCCCTGACGCTTGCCTTGTGTGCGGCAGGCACTGGCCTTTCGGCCATCCCCGATGAGTGGACCGAACAAGTGCGCAAGCCCTCTGGGGTGTGTCTGACCTTCGCCCGAGACGAAGACTTGGTACACCTTGGGGAGGCGTTGGCTAAGAAAGCCATTGAACATGTGAAAACCCGCCGTAGTGCGGATTAGACTAATAAGGAGGAAGGAATAATGAAAACTTCAAAAGGATTCATTCTGTTTCTCGTTCTATTACTAAGCACCATGACGATTTTGAGCGCTGCAGCTCAGAAAGAGGCAGTGGACAAAGATGTTGTGACGCTAGAGTGGTGGACTTGGGACTCGGAGGAGTATGATGAGGCAGTTCAGCGCTTGATGGTAAAAGAGTTTGAACGCACCCATCCGAACATCAAGATCAACATGACCTTGCTGCCGACCAAAGGATTTGAGACAAAGATGACCACCGCCCTTGGCGCTGGAGTCGGCGGACCCGACGTAGCATTCTTCTCTGTTTCGAACTGGTTCCCCAAGGCACTGGATCTTGGTCCGTTCATTGAGCGTGACAACTTTGACATTGGCATGTACTACAAGGGATTCTGGGACACCAAAACTCAGTTTGATGGAACGACCATTGGTCTGCCCCTTGGCGTTGGTGCACAGTTTGTAATGTACAACAAGGACCTCTTCGATCGCGCTGGAGTTGCCTATCCAACCGACGATTGGACCACCCAGGACTACCTGGAGATCGCCAAGAAGGTCGCCGATCCCTCCCGCAAGGTATGGGGTTGTGAAATTCTTGCTCGACCATTTAGGGCAATTTGGTTCAACTACGGACCCAACGTCCGACTGTACAGCATGGACAGCACCACCGTTGAAGGGTACCTCAACAGCCCAGGCTCGCTTGCTGCCTACGAGTGGTTCTATGACCTGATGCGCAGTGGCGCTACTCCCAGTGTCTCTGACATGTCGACTTTGAGCACCGAGAATACCGGACCGATCGACCTCTTCATGGCTGACCGCCTTGCGATGGCAACCCTCAACCAGGGCCATATGCTCAACGCAGTGAAGGAAGGCAAGAACTTTGGCGTCGTGCGTGAGCCAGGTGTTGGAGACAACCAGCGCCACGTCAACGCATGGTCACTGTTGGTGGGTATCTGGGAAGGAACCAAGCATCCTGAGGAAGCATGGACATTCCTTAAGTGGTATGTTGGCCCTGAAGGACAGAAGTTCTTGATGGACAACGGTAACCTCTTCCCGTCAATCGGCGCTGTCGCTGAGACCTATAAAGATGCCGACAAGGATTACGTCAAGGGATTCATGAAGGTCCTTGAGGATGAGCAGGTCGCCATCTGGCGCGGTGCACACCCCTCTGGAACCAAGGTTGAAGCTTCGATCTCGGACCTCTGGGACAAGATCAAGCTGGGCACTATCCAAAAGCACCAGATCAAGGGTGAATTGGACAAGCTCGTTCCGAACGCACAAGAAGTCCTCAATGAGGCAAAGTTGACTCTGTTGTATTAAGTGATGGTTCGTACGGCAGGTGTTTAGCGGCACCTGCCTTGCGACTCAAATCTGGAATTGTACGGTCCTCACGGCCGCCCGTGAGGCTGTACACCTTCAATTACGTTGGGGCTGTGCCCCTGGGGTTGGTATGCCTAGACCTTTTAAAAAACATTCAAAAGCCCAGGTTTCTGAAGCAATCTGTGGTTATATCAGTATCTCACCGTGGGTCCTTGGGTTCATTGTACTGACGTTTATCCCAATCCTATCTACCATTTATTATAGCTTTACCCGATGGACCATCATGGATCCACCCGTGTGGATTGGCCTGGAGAACTATCGGCGCATGTTTACCCGTGACCCGCTCTTTTTCCTCTCACTCAAGGCCACAGCCTCCTATGTAGCACTCTCGCTACCGATCATTTTGATCTTTGGAGTGCTGCTCTCTTTACTCTTGAACATGAAGATTCGAGGAATGAACTTCTATCGAACGCTCTTCTATATTCCCGCTGTTATCTCCGGTGTTTCCATTGCCATGCTCTGGACATGGTTGTTGCAGCCCGACGTGGGAATCGTCAACACACTCCTGTCATTGATTGGAATCGAAGGACCCAAGTGGTTCTGGGACCCAAAGTGGGCGCTACCCTCGGTAGCGAGTATGAGTCTTTGGAAGGTCGGAGGCAGTGCGGTCATCTATTTGGCAGGCCTGCAGAACATCCCGCCACAACTCTACGAAGCTGCCCGGATTGATGGCGCTGGAAAGGTGCGGATCTTCTTCCGGATTACTCTGCCCTTATTGACTCCAACGCTCTTCTTCCAGCTGATCATTCAGATGATCGAAGCGTTCAAGGTCTTTACCGAAGCGTACGTCATTACCAAGGGAGGCCCCCTGAAGGCCACATACTTCTATCTCTTGTACTTCTATGAAGAGGGCTTCCAACACTTCAATACTGGTTATGCATCAGCTTTGATTCTCTTCTTGGTTGTCATCATCATGGCACTGACGGTTTTGGTGAACTACACCTCCAACAGGTGGGTTTACTATGAAGGGGAGGATACCAGAAAATGAAAAATCTAGACTCCATCCAAGCACTCCATAGACGAACAAAAATCAAACGCATCCGCACCTCGATCTTGACCCACTTAGTCATGATCAGCTTGGCATTGCTCTTTTTGGTTCCCATCATCTGGATGCTCTCCACCGCATTGAAGACTCGGTGGGAGATCTTCGCCTGGCCGCCGAACTGGTTCCCTGAAACCCTGCAGTGGAACAATTTCAAAGAAGCCTTCACCCGGGTGCCGATGTGGCGCTTCATGCGCAACACCTTCTTCATCATCCTCGTGAAGATTTTTGCAGAGCTCCTCTCCGTTCCCCTGATCGCCTATGGGTTTGCCCGCCTCAGGTTTCCGGGAAAGAAGATCTTCTTTATCCTGGTCATCAGCACGATGATGATCCCACTACAGACCAAGCTCATCCCACTCTTCACCATGTACGTGAAGTTGGGCCTGATCGACACCTATTGGCCACTGGTCCTACCCGCGTTCACCGGAACACCATTCTTCATCTTCCTGCTCAACCAATACATGAAGACCCTGCCACGGGACCTCGATGATGCAGCAAAAATTGATGGAGTTGGAACCTTTGGCATCCTTTACCGGATCTTGTTGCCCTTGTGTATCCCAGCTCTGACAATTATCGTTACCTATACCTTCCTTTGGACCTGGAATGAGTTCTTGCAGCCGCTGATCTACCTCAGCACCTACGAGAAGTTCACTATTCAGCTGGGCTTGGAGATGTTCAAGGGAATCTGGAGTGTTGAATGGAACCTGCTCATGGCAGCTACCCTTGCAACAATGTTGCCGGTGCTTGTCATGTACTTTTTCGCACAGAAGAGACTGATCGGCGGCATCGCCTCGGTTGGTTTGAAGGGATAAGGAGCAATTGTGGCTATCAAAGTCGTTACATTTGATTTTTGGGGAACCCTCTATCGAAACATCACCTCGCTCAAACATGAGCGTAAGGCACGCATTCGCCACTACTTGGATCGTGGTGGCATTGAAGGAGTGAGTGATGAGGCGATTTATGAGGCAATGGCCGACAGTTGGGTGATCTGGGACGCCATCTGGCGCGACGAACAGCGTACCCTCAATGCCAAGGAATTTCTCATGCTAGTCTTTCCGCGGCTGGGCATTACCTTGGAACCACAGCTCTTTCATGAGCTTTCAGAGAACATCCAAGAAGCAATCTTTACCGGCAATACCGTACCAACCGACCATATCATTGAAGTAATTAAGCAGATCTCTGACGGAAGGCAGCTGGGTATCATCAGTGATACCGGTGTTTCATCTGGGCGATACCTACAGCGCCTCATCGATCGCGATCATCCAGGCAAGTTCGCCTTTGGTCTGTACTCCGATGAGCTTGGGATGGCAAAGCCTCAAATTGGGGTCTTTAAGCAGGTGCTGGCGATAACAGGCTGTCAGGCCCATGAAGTAGTGCACGTAGGTGACCTGCTCCATACCGATGTGCTTGGGGCTCGAGAAGCTGGCATGCATTCGGTACGCTACATAGGGGTACGTAACGTCGAGGAAGAAGGGTATGCAGAGGCCGACCATGTCATCGATGACTACCGCCTTCTCCCTGGAATAATCAAGGAGCTATAGTAATGAGTTTGCCTGATAACTATCGACGAGCTGTCTACGCTGGGTGGGTTGGTAAGTGTGTTGGAGTGCGCTTTGGCGCTCCGATTGAGAACTGGACCTATGAAGAGATCAAGCAAGCACTAGGGGAGGTGCGCGACTATCTTCCCTTGCCTGCGGGCAAGCTCTTCAAACCCGATGACGATACAGCCTTTCCCATGATTCTCACCAGAGCGATTTTGGATGGAGGCCCTAAAGTTAGCGCCGATACCTTTGGGGAGACGATGCTCAACTACCTGGCCCAAGAGAAGGGGACTCTGTGGTGGGGAGGGTACGGTATCTCAACCGAACACACCGCATACCTGAACCTAGCCGCAGGAATACCGGCTCCACTCTCTGGCTCTACTGCATTGAATGGTAAGATCCTCTCCGAACAAATCGGCGGACAGATTTTCAGTGACCTGTGGGGTCTCATTATCCCCTCGGATGTACAGAAGGCTGCCCACTACTCTGAGCTCGCCTCATCAATTTCCCATGATGGAGCTGCTCTTCATGGAGCAAGGTTTGTTGCTGCCCTGGCAAGTGCAGCCTTCAACTACACGAATATCGCCACCCTTATTGAAGAGGCACTGACTGTCATTCCCCATGAGAGTGAGTATGCACAGGTTGTGCGAGATATGGTGCGTTACCACCAAGAAAATCCCTTCTCCTGGCGAGAGGCCTTCGAGTATCTGAAAAAGCACTGGGGCTATGATCGCTACGGAGGTGTAGTTCCCATCATTCCCAATGCAGGCATCATTGTTCTCGCCCTCTTGTACGGAGCGGGAGATTTCTCCGAAACCATTGAGATAGGGAATATGTGCGGATGGGATACCGACTGTAACGTTGGTAACCTTGGGGCAATTATGGGAGTGGTAGTAGGCCTTGAGGGAATTGAGAGTCGATGGCGTGTCCCTATGGCCGATGAGTTGGTGACCGCTGGCCTGAATGGTGAAGATAACTATACCGATATCACCACCTGTTCTGATATCATTGCCGATTGTGGAGAGGTTGTAGCAGGCAGACCAAATAGCCGCAGCCCATACCGGTATCACTTTTCCTACCCTGGGGCTACCCAAGGTTTTCGGATTAGCAAGGGTGCAAAGATTATTCAACTGCATACAGTCGACGGCGAGGATGAGTACTTTGGCAACGTAGGAGGACTTAGCGCGACAATTAAAAAGTTGGGTAAAAAGAGCCAAGCATCGTGGTATGTAAAGACAAACTGCCGTGTCAGTGAACTGAGCGCCAACTACTATGGTGCGGTGTTCTCACCCAAGCTCTACCCAGGCCAAAATGTTACTGCCTCCTTGTACCTTCCTGCTGACAGT
This sequence comes from Sphaerochaeta sp., assembly GCA_041654935.1. Lineage (GTDB taxonomy): Bacteria > Spirochaetota > Spirochaetia > Sphaerochaetales > Sphaerochaetaceae > Sphaerochaeta. The sequence goes on from JBAZCM010000043.1 coordinate 8,854, forward strand.
GTTGAAACTTTGGTCGGAGGACTCTTTTACCGTAGTGACAAAGAAATGCATCAAGTGCAAGGAATTCCTTTAGTGCCTGGTGAGGCGTGCACACTGAATATGCACATCCCGCATCTTGAGAATCAGGTTATCGAAGAGGTGGGAGTCATTGTCCACAATCGGGGTGAAGGATTGGTCAACGCGTCGGTAGTGCTACAGTGGCTGCACTGGGATGGAGAGCCTGATTACTCCTTCTCATTTGAAAATGCAACAACCGACGGTAATGCGATTGCCAATTGGAATGCCTGGAAGGGTTTCTGGCGCCTTGAGGATAGTAGGGCAGTGGGCAGCGGACCACAAAGCGGGGAGCAGTACACCGGCTCACTTTTGTGGAAAGATTATCGCTTCTGTGCAACCCTTATTCCACAGCTAGGCCCAATGCATGGCATCATGGGACGGGTGCAGGGAGCGCGAAGATCCTATCTCTTCGTTTTGGAAGATGGGAACAAAGCAACGCTCTACAAAAAGGTTCGCGGAGCTCTGCAGGCCCTCGCATCGATTGATTTTCAGTGGGAATATGGTCGTTCCTATGAGCTTGCTCTTGTCTTTGAAGGACCTTCGATGGTTGCCTCTATCGACGGGGTGGAGCTATTGAAGGCACAAGATAAGACTGATGGGTATGACTTTGGACGAGTCGGGCTTGTCTTTGGTGGTGGAGGCAGGACAGACTTTCAGAGAATCGACCTTAAGCCCCTTGGGTGAGAGGAAACATGGAAGGCATTGCTGGAAATAAAGAGCGCGGAGACGCACTGGTGACGGTGCGACGCGCCCCTGTGCAATCAATTCACATTGAAAGCCCCGTCTCCGACCTCTTTGGCCACCTTCACAGAAGCGTGGTCGAAGAGGTATTGCAACATGAGGGCAACGAGACAGTTCAAGTGATTGTAGAGGATGATCAAGCCCTCGATTGTGTGATCAGAGCACGCCTGTTATGTGCACTCGCTCGCCTTCGACAACAGGAGGAAGCCCGATGAGAAGCTGGCTCTATACCCCTGCCAATACCCCGAGTCGAATGATCAATGCACCTTTGTTAGGTGCAGATGGGGTAGTCTTTGATTTAGAAGATTCCATTTCTGAAGAGCAGAAGGATGAGGCGCGTCTCCTGCTCGCTTCAATGCTTCCTACGATTCTATTGGATACTGCGACTGTTCGCCCTCATGTACAAATTGCTGTGCGAATCAACGGCCTTGATACCAAGCACTGGCAGGATGACTTGGAGGCAGTCGTTACATCTGGGGGACGATTGATCAGGATTCCCAAGGTAGAGGGTCCTGGTGACATCAAAGAGGTGGATGCTCTACTCAATCATCTTGAGAAGGAGGGCCAAATCGCCGAAGGAAGTGTTGGTCTACACGCTCTTTTGGAGACCCCTCGTGGTATAGAGGCCGCCTTTACCATCGCCGATTCATCCAGTCGCCTACAGGGCTTAGGGTTTGGCGCCGAAGACTATTGTGCGGCTCTGAGGATCGGGCGAGCTACAGAGAGTAGTGTTCTCGACTATCCCCGCACTCGGATTGCCAATGCAGCCGCAGCTGCCGCAATCCATGCCTTCGACGCTGCCTGGGGATTTATTGAGGATAGTGAAGGGCTCAAAGCAGAGAGTCAGCGCTCACGCCGCCTCGGTATGCACGGCAAGTCAGCGATCCACCCCTCCCAGATTGCAATAATCAATGACGGGTTTTCCTTCTCCAAGGAAGAGATCACATACGCTAAAAAAATTATTTCTGCTATGGAAGATTCGGCGGGGGTGGTTTCATTGGATGGGCGAATGATTGACCGACCAGTGATTGCGTGGGCGCGTGCCGTCTTTGCATCCATCGGTGAGCGGGAGATCTGAAATGCCAAGGAGAACAGACTACAGAAAGCTCAAGATTCCATCGAACATCGCCGGGTATGGACCGACCGTCGCATGGAAGGAGGTTGATCACTATGAGCCGACCGAATTCCATCTCTCCAAGCGAACACAAAAACATCCTCAGAAGGTAGCCTCAATCCAAGAGGCGATTGAGCGCTCTCACCTCAAAGATGGAATGCGTATCAGCTTTCATCACCATTTGCGGATGGGGGATTTGGTGGTAGCCAAAGTCCTCGAAGTCTTGACCGCTATGGGTATCAAAGATCTCACTCTCTGCGTCTCATCAGTGATGGGCCCCGCCTGTTCGGCAGTATTGGATGCCATCAAGGCTAAAACGGTCTCAGCGATTGAGACAACCGGATTGAAAGAGCCACTCTCCTCTGCCATCAGCGAAGGAATTTTAGACACGCCGGTGGTCTTTCGCTCGCACGGAGGGAGGGCCCGCGCCATTGAAATGGGTCAAACTCCCATCGATGTAGCCTTTTTGGCAGCTTCTGCGATTGATGAAGAGGGAAACCTCTATGGCACCCTGGGCAAGAATCTGTTCGGCTCAATGGGCTATGCCCAAGTTGACGCCCTTCATGCACAAACAGTGGTCGCTATTACTGACGCCTTCGTTGAAAAGACCGATCAAACCTTTCCCTCAATCAGTGGTGAGTTTGTCGATTGGATTGTGACCGTCCCTGCCATCGGGGATGCCTCACTGATGAGTGGGGGATCGCTGAGCCTCTCCAAGAGCCCAACGAATCAACTGATCGCCTCCCTTGCTATAGAGGTTTTGGTAGCCAGCGGAGCAATTAAGAGGGGCTTTAACTATCAGAGTGGTAGCGGTGGAGTTTCGCTATTAGTATCGACTATGCTGGGCTCCTACTTAAAAGAACAGGGAATCGCAGGAGGCTTTGCCTCCGGAGGGATCACCGCAGCGCTCGTGGAAATGGCACAGCAAAGACTCTTTGAGCGACTGTGGGATGTGCAAAGCTTTGATGCACAATCTGCTCGCTCTCTTGCAATCAATGCCTTTCATCATGAGATGGACGCTTCTATGTACGCCAATCCCTATCATCCCAACTGTATCGCCCATCAACTGGATGTAATGATCCTCTCGGCCACTGAGGTGGACCTTTCATTTAATATCAACTCGGTGAGCGGGACCAATGGAAGGATTATCGGCGCTCTTGGTGGAGCTCCTGACACCGCATGGGGCTCTAAGCTCGTGGTGGTGGTCATACCTTCATTTCGCAATCGAATTCCCACCATCCACCCACAAGTCAATCTCGTCTGTACCCCAGGCTGTGATGTCGATGTTGTGGTCACTGAGCGAGGAATAGCAGTTAACCCACGTCGCCAAGATTTGATGAAGCGGCTACAAGATGGAGGCATATCCCTCTCATCCATTGAGGATTTGATGAACCATACCTTCCAGATAACCGGTCGACCCAACTATCCGCAGCGAGAAGGGCCTATCCGCGCTATTGTTGAAAGTCGTGACGGTGCGGTCCTCGATCTTCTCCGGGGTAAATAAAAGCACCGATTGAAGTCTCGGTGCTTTTATCGGAAGGTCTTTCAATCTGTCAGGCTAACTGGGATGTTTCATATTGAACACGATATGGCTCTGAGAGTGATCGTTGGCGGCTCTTGATGGCACTCTTGCCTGTCCAACTCAGTGCAGCCAAAACAATCACAGCAACAATCAAAAGAATTTTTACTTTCCTACTGTCATTTAACATCTCATGCTCCACCATTCTTGAAACGTGAGTCCCAATCACGCTCCTTGTTCAGGATCTCACTCTCCATTTTCTCCACTTTGCGCTTCAGTCGCTCATATTCGGCCTTCAGTTCGCTGTCGCTGACCTCTGAATCCTCTCGACGATATGTTGAGTTGGTCGATGCCCCTGGGTTCATCGGAATAACCAGAGCAGCGCCGAGGTAGATCAACGCGCCCGGGAAGAACCCAGTGAAAAGGATACTCAAGAAGACGATCAGTCGCACCGGATCGGCGGGAAGATCACGCCACTCGGCCAAGCCGGTTGCCACGCCGAAGACTTTTCCTCGAGGGGATCTATAGAGTTTTTTTGTAGCCATACCAATCATCCTTCTTTATTCCTTATCTTTTTCACTGGCCATAATCGTCTCAAGATTTGCCAGGCGTTCTTGTAAATCATTGATCCCTTCTTTCAAATCAGCACGTGTGGTGCTCGATGCTGGTTTGAAGTTCTTAATCAGCTTCTCCCAATCTTCTTCTTTGAAGCGTTTCTTCCACTTGTGGTTGTAGCCACTGTAGGTGCCCGGAGGAAGTCCAAGCTCCATCTCACGCATTCGAAGCGCTGCATCAATCTTTCGCTTGCGCAGCGAGTGGCGTTGGTCAAGGATCGTGGTAATAATGATGAACACGAAGATTACCGTTAGTATTGGAACTGCAGTCATCCCGTCCTCCCTTATGAAAGGCCAGCGCGTTTGCGCAGCTCCGCGATCTCAGCGTCGATATCGTCCATCTCTTCAAGGTCTCGGAACTTCTTATCCAAACTTCGGTCCTCAAATCGATTGAGATCGTTATGGGCTTGCATACGATCGATCTGCTCTTCGATGTCGCTGAAGCGGGCAGCGGTGGACTCATCACTTGCACGCCTGAGGGCATCTTGGGCTGCTTGCTCTTCACGGGCACGTCGGGAGCGCTCAACCATCATCTGATACTTCTGTTTGACACTGGCAAGCTTATCCTCGATCTGACGGATCTCATCTTTTGCAACCTTGATGATCTCATCGTAGCCAGCAATCTCTTCCTTCAGGTTCTCCAGGACAGAGCTGACCCGCTTCTTCTCAAGCAATGCCTCGCGAGCAAGATCCTCACGTGCCTTTGAGATGGCGAGCTCTGCGCGCTGCTGCCAGCGCTCCACAGCCTCGAGGGCCTCTTTATAGGTGCGCTCACTCTTTGTCCGGCTGGCCATCTTTGCTGCGCAGGAGCTCTTCAGCTCAATGAGGGTATCCTCCATCTCCTGCATCATCAGCTTGATCATCTTCTCAGGGTCTTCGGCCTTATCCAACAGTGAGTTTATATTGGCATTGACGATGTCCAAGAATCTTGAAAAAACTCCCATATCCTTTCTCCTTCCAAATAGTCAATCAAATGTGTTCTACCATTAACAATGCATGAACCATGCCAAAACTCTAAATTTTAAAAAAATCTCTCTAACTCATGATTTAATCGAGGATTAGCAGCTTATTGCTTCTCATCACCGCCCTCCTATGATATGCTAGTAATGGCAATATGGACCATAGATGGTATATTTTGCCAACCAAGGAGCAGCATATGGGTGTAACAAGCGGTGGGCATACCCAACAACCTTTAGGTGAAAGTGAGGTCTTCCTCGACTTTCAAACCAAGCTCAGTCGAGCGGCAACGGTCAACCGTTCGGTGCTTTTGGTCGGTGAGCGTGGTAGTGGTAAAGAGATTGCTGCACGCCGCCTTCACTACCTTTCACCACGCTGGCAGCAGAGCTTGGTAACCGTCAACTGCGCAGCCCTTCCACCATCTCTGATCGAAACCGAACTCTTCGGCTATGAAGCCGGAGCCTTCACCGGAGCCAATAAGACCCGCAAGGGCCGCTTCGAAGAGGCGCAGGGGGGAACACTCTTTCTCGATGAGATTGGTCTTATTCCCCTGGAGGTCCAGGAGAAGATTCTCCGCGTTGTTGAGTACGGCACCTATGAGCGGGTGGGCTCCTCTACCACCCATGAAGTGAATGTTCGGATCATCGGGGCGACCAACGCTGACTTGCCGACGCTCGTTACCGAAGGAAAGTTCAAACAAGATCTTCTCGATCGCCTCTCCTTTGAGGTCCTCTTTCTTCCGCCGCTTCGTGAGCGAGGGGAGGACATCATCCTTTTGGCTGCGTACTTTGCCAACAAGATGGCCTTGGAGTGTGGTCGGGAGCCGACCATCAGATTCAGTGAGACAGTACAACAGCAGCTTCTCTCCTATCCGTGGCCAGGAAATGTCCGTGAGCTGAAGAACGTAGTGGAGCGGGCGGTTTATCGAAGCGATAGCTCCATAATTGAAGAACTGCAGCTCGATCCCTTTAAAAACCCCTTCGAAGAAGTCGACGCCCAAATGAAGGAGAGAAGGGTGATCGATCTCTCTGCCTTTGAGGAGGCGAAGATCGATGTGGAGGTACAGTACCTTCGTAAAGCCCTTGAAGTAGGGGGTGGTAACCAAAAAGAAGCCGCTAAACTCTTGGGATTGACGTACGACCAGCTACGTGGACTGTATCGCAAGCATCAAGAACGTCTACAACAAGAGCGGGCAGAGTAGCTGCCCGCCCGTATTTGACACAATATCAGCGCGGTAGGAGGATAGCCGTAGCGAGATAGGTGACCATCATCGCTACGAGGCCGAAGCGAAAAAGGAGTACCACTGCCAGGATTCGCACCAGGGTTAGCGGCAGACCACTTTTGGCACTCAATGTGCTACAGACACCGAGTAGTAGCGGTTGTGCTTGTCCTGTTTGATGATTATTGGTCATCACTCTTCTCCTTGGGGGCCTTCTTTTTTGCTGCAGCCTTGAGTTTGGCTAACTCTTCCTCAACCGCAGCATCCCGCTCCATTTTGGCAAACTCATCACCAGTTGAAGTCGAGCTGGTCCAGCTGGCCATCTTAGCATCAGCTTCCATGCGCTCAATTTTGGTCTCCAGCTCACTGAACTTTGCAGCGATCTCAGCGCTGTCACTCTTCTTCAATGTCTTGGCAACTTCATTGCGTTCT
>JBAZCM010000044.1:0-15138 GCA_041654935.1 Sphaerochaeta sp.
CTTGGTCGAGGTGAATTTTGAACAAACCTATGCACTGAAGCAGCTCTTTTCCACCAACGACCCGAAAGAGATCATCAAGACCTTGGAGGTCTTGCACAATACCCGTATCGAGCCGGCAAGGACTGTACTCTTTCTCGATGAGATCCAAGCCAACCCCGAAGCCATCCGTTCGCTCCGCTACTTTTTTGAACAGATGCCCGAACTTGCCGTCATCGCGGCAGGATCCCTTCTTGAGTTCGGCTTGGAACAATACGAGCTCTCCATGCCGGTTGGGAGGATCGAGTATCTCTTCCTGGGTCCAATGACCTATGAGGAGTTCCTCGCCGCGATGGGAGCTGATACGCTCTTGGCATATCTTGAAGGGTATAGGCTGCAGGAGGTGATGCCTCAGGCCATCCATGAGCGGGCATTGGAGTACCTGCGCACATACTTCCTGTTCGGCGGGATGCCTGAAGTCATCAAGGTATATCGACAGTGCGGATCGTTCTTGGAGGCCGACAAGGTCAAGTTCTCCATTCTCAACACCTATCGCGATGATTTTGCCAAGTATAAGGGGAGGAGTGATCTTGCTAAGCTCCAGGAGGTTTATGACAAGTTGGGGACCACCGTCGGCAGGAAGATCCGCTATGTGGACCTCCTTGACCAAGATCGCAGCACCACTGTCTCACGCATCCTGACCTTGTTCGAATACGCCCGTATCATCTACCGTGTTTATCACAGCGGCGCCAACAACCTCCCCCTCCGCGCAGAGATCAACCGGAAGAAATCCAAGGGGGTGCTGCTGGACATCGGCCTTTACCTCGCCCTGCAAGGACTCTCCATCGCCGACCTCTCTCAAGAGCAGGAGCTCTTCTTCTCCAATCAAGGCCAGCTTGCAGAACAGTTCATCGGCCAACACCTCCTCTATGGGCAAGGGGAGTACACAAAGCCTGAGCTCCATCATTGGAGCCGGGAAAAGGCACAATCAAATGCAGAAGTCGACTACCTCATCCAACTGGGACAGACCATCCTCCCCATCGAGGTGAAGGCGGGAAAGACCGGGACACTGAAGTCCCTACACCGCTTCATGGAACTTAAGCAGAGCGATCTTGCCCTCCGTTTCTCAACCAATACGCCTTTGGTTGAATCGGTGACCTCATCGTTGCCCAACTCCTCCTATCGCTATACCTTGGTCACCCTCCCCCTCTATCTGGTGGGGCAGACCAGACGCCTTGTGGGAAACCTGTGACTGACATTCCTTGCCCATCGCTCCCCGCTCCCATTATTGTAAGCAGGCTGCCTTCTCGTTGTCAGGCAGCCTTCACTTATACCAAATTCAGTTTGGTATCAGTGCATCATCGTCCCATCACCTGCGTGACCATTCGTCCCGTCATAATGATCATCCTTCATGGAGAGGTGCACGGCACCTGTCTTGAAGGTAAGCGGGAGGGCGAGAATCCGGGGATTCCCGGGGAGGTACTTGCGCTTCGCGTCGGCAAGGGCTTCCTCAAATGTTGCCCGAGTCTTCAATCCCATTCCCCTTGCGATGCCCGGCTCACGAGCACCTACGATATAGATGGCAGCGGTGTTCATCTCAGCGATGTGGCCGCAACTCATCATCGAGAAGCCGTGGAAGGGGTGGAAGGCGTTGCAGAAGCGGTACTTGCGAACGTACTCCTGGTTGGTGGCGAAGTACTCCCCATAGCGATGCACGTCTGGCAACACATTCATGTAGTCGCGCTGGAAGAGCTCATACACCTCGCGAAGGTATGGCCACAGCTCATCGTGGAAATAGCCGTCACAGATGCTCGAGACGATGAAGACACACCGGTCGCTCATCACCCGCTTGTGGCGGATCACCTGAGCTGAGAGGGCCTGCATCATCTGGATCGGGTTGGTCCCCATCCCGTTGCCGTAGTGGAAGTTCGTCGGCATGCCGAAGACGATACAGTCATACTTCTCTTCGGCAAAAGGTACATAGGTACGCTTGTCTGCAAGCTGCCAGCTCACCGGCTGCATCTCTTTGGCGTATCCGCTGAAGATTGCCATCTGCCGTGCCTGGGAGTCGAGCACCCCGTCACAACAGAAGAACTTCTTGCCCATCTTCTCTTCCATGAACATGCCCTGCTCATCGAACTTTGAACGCATGACACTCGTGCCGGAGACCGGGGTGAAGTCAACGCGATGCATGACTGACGGTACGTGGTGACCACCGATGCTTCTCCAGTGGGTAATGCCCGTGGTGCAGTGTTTATAACCTCCTGAGTAGCCGCCGTAGGGGTTACCCTGACAGTGGCCGATCATGATGGCGATATCAGCATCGTAGACGAACTTGTTCATGATGACGTGGTCGCCGCTCTCGGTATGGCCCAAGTCGACGAGGTTGTCGTAGTCCTCTGAGTCATGGCTGGTCACCTGTCCGTAGGGATAGAAGTCATTGAAGAGCTCCTCGCCAAGAATCTTCCTAACCTCTTCCTCCTTGGCCCGGGGGTGGAGCCCATTGGAGATCAACAGCAGAATGTCCTTCTTCTCAACCCCAGCACTGTACAGCTCCTCTAGGCACGCCTTGATGGAGACCTTGCGGTGACTCGTCGGTTGAATGCCACCTTTGACGATGTCAGGGATGATGAATACAACCTTGCTCCCCTTCTTGCCAAGTTTTGCAAGTGGAGGCATCCCAATGGGGTTGCGAATACTCTTCAGTGTCGCTTCATAAAGAGAGTCCCAGTCCTGTGGAATCGCAGGGGGATCGGGAATCGTAACCCCGGGGATGAATACGTCGGTGTTGTCCGGCAGGTTCGCCGACATGGTTCCTTCACCATACTCAAATTCCAGCTTCATGCTCTATACTCCTTCTTGTAAAGTTTCGCGAATACCTTATACAGCGCGCTTGTATCCTCGCTGCCGTGACCACTGCTATGGGCCAACTCGTTGTAGAGTTGTGCCGTCCCGGCGATCACACTCGGCGCATCCGACTCCTTCGCCATCTGCAGGGCAAGCTTCGCATCTTTGATCAAGAGGTCTACGGTGAAGGCAGGGTCATCAAAGTCATCGTTGATAATGCACTTGCCCACCTCACGGAAGAGTCCGCTGACCGTCGCCGCGCTCGAGGATGCCACTGTGTCATAGAAGACCTTCGGATCGACCCCCACATGGGCAGCGATCGCCATCACTTCACTGCTGATGGCATTGATGCAGGAGAACATCATCTGGTTGAGCAACTTCAATGCGTTGCCGGCCCCATGCTCCCCTACCGAAATCGCATTGGCCGCGAAGGTCAGCAGGGCTGGCTTTGCCCACTCGAGGGCGTCTTTGTTACCTCCGGTGGGAAGCATCCACTTGCCGACAGCCGAGGGCCTGCCGAGGATCGGACAGTCGAGGTACGCCGACTGCGTCGTCTCCTCCACACGCCTGGCATTCTCCCGGGTGGTATTGGGGTCGACAGTGCTGGTGTCCACCACCACCCTTCCCTTCCCAAGCCCCTTGATGACTCCGTCCTCTGAGAAGAGGACCTCTTCCAGTTGGGCAGGGCCCGGCAGAGACATGAGCACCACGTCCACCAGGGAGGCCAGCTCCTTCGGACTCAAAGCCGCCGTCGCGCCCAGCGCAACCGCCCGCCCGGTCGCCTCGGAAAACTTGTCGTAGGCTACAACCGAAAAACCGCCCTTGACGAGGACATCGGCCATACACAGGCCCATGCGCCCACACCCCACCAGCCCGACGCGCTCGACCATATCTTTCGATCTTGTCCAGGACATCATACAACACACCTCCTCCTGCATCCTTGGGCACATCAAACTCCAACAGCGTGGAGAGCATCAGGCACACTATGATGATGTGCGCTGGATATCTTCGTTCATATGTTGAGGCCCCCGGACCTTCTAGCTCTCCAGCCGAGCCGCATCTCCCTTCTTGAGGGCGTAGGCGACTACATTACTGCTATTCTCCGGCTTCCTCATCGACATAAAGCAATCGGTAACCAGGGCTTGAGGCCCTTCCTCTTCTTCGATGAAAATACTCTCATCAGGCTCTTCATCGCCATCACCGAACACAGGTCAGGTTCTAACCGGCTTTCTTCCATAATCTGTATCCTTCAAGGGTCCTCCTGACGCCATCAATTCCTCCGAAATACAGATGGGCGTCGGACCCTCGAGAGTCCTGAGTTTCCCATTCGCTGCAAAACCTTCGGGACGACCGGTGAGTACAGAAACAAGTCGATCCCTCCACACGCTGATCTTGTCCTCATGTGTATCGGTCTTCGCTAAATCCTTCAGCTCATTTGGGTCTTCGATGAGGTCAAAATACTGTTCTTTGCCAAGTCCGGGATACCAGATATACTTCTCATTCCCATCAGTCAGATAGTGCATTCCACTGCCAATTGTCTCGAGACGAGCGCACTCTCCATGGATGTACGTTCGCTCCACCGCTTTGCCCTGCATCGCACCGACAAGAGAAATACCATCAACATCGGAGGGAATATCAACTCCAAGTAGATCCAAAACCGTTGGAAGGATATCCATCAACTCAACAGCGGTATCAACTACTCCGCCTTGCTTGATTGTTAATGATTCCGCCAAATCATCAGGAAGATACATCATCAACGGGATTCGAGCTGAGCCTTCATACCCACTGCGCTTGCGAATCCAACCATGGTCACCGAGCATCTCGCCATGGTCTGAGAGAAATAGGATGATGGTGTTCTTAGGCAATTTATAAAGAATGCGTCCGATTTGATGGTCAATCTGTTCAATACACCCATAATAGCCAGCCCGATATTCCTTGATCCCTCGCGCATACGGATCCACTCTCCATGCATTCACCGGCATACCACGTTGCGTGTTTGGCAGGTCTTCTTCCCAGTCGCCCATCACGGGATCGGGTAAATCCAACGCCATATATTTATCGAAATAATATGCAGGAGGAGTGCACGGAGCGTGTGGCTGATGATAACTGACATTGAGAAAAAATGGAGCCGTTGGGTCTCTTCTCTCTAAAAACCGTAATGCAGCATCCGTACACCACGTCGAATAATGGTATCGTTCGTCCAAATGATATGGCCGAGCAGCCCATCCATTATAACTCATACCATGAGATAACCCTGCTTCGTTAAAGAGTCCATTTTCTTGGAGAAAACGGCTGTAGTCATTTTCAGGGTCCGAGCTGTAGCAACCATCCGCCCAATCAGTGGATGCAAATCCATACCGTTTTCGCTCTGGAAAGAGGTGCAATTTCCCACATAAGTGGGTCTGATACCCAAATTGCTGTAGTACTTCCGGTAGTGTGGTGTCACTCAGTGGAGCACTATAGTTCATCATCACTCCATGATTGGATGGTTTTTTCCCAGTCCATAATGTCCTTCTGGCAGGCACACACACAGGGCACGCGGTATACGCTTTCGGAAAATAAATTCCTTGAGTCCGCAATTGGGTGAGATACGGAGTATCAACAAGTGATCCCGGAATCCCTCCCAACGCATCACCTCGCTGCTCATCCGTCATCAATAGCAGTATATTTGGTCGTTTCATTCACCCTCCCCTTTCAAATCTAAATATCACTCAGCCCTGTCACAACCTAGAATAGGTATGACGGGGCTGAAACAACGGTGCCCAATACGAACTCCAGCCGGCTGAAATTCTGAGCATTTCACACGTTACTTGGCTGTAATCGCCGCAACATCCATCCCAATTTCAGTATAGTAACGCGCTGCGCCTGGATGGAGTGGGGTATTCTCATTCAGCCCAAGTACTGCCGTCTCCGGAGAGATGGTTCCCATGCTGATGTGAACAGCAGCAAGTGCCTTAACATTCTCCATCATAAGCTTCGTTACCTGGTATACCGCCTCATTTGAGACATCTTCGCGTGCGACAAGAATCTGCCTGGTACAAAATGTTGGTACAGCAGTATTTTGATTTGGATAAGAATTTGCGGCAATTTCTGTTTTCTCAATCACCGAACTATACTGTTGCATTTTTCTGATCGCTTCATCATCAATAGGAAGGAAGCGAACCTTTTTACTTGCGATGAGTTCACTAACGGCCGCCAGTGGGGCTCCACCAATCCACATCAAGACATCGAGCTGTCCATCCTGCATATATGACGCTTGGTTAGCAAGGTTGATGTCAAAACGCTTGAAGTCATCCTTCTTGTACCCTAATGCATCGAGGAACATTGTGGTAACATCCAGTACTATTCCACCAGGATGACCGATCCCAACACGATACCCGGCGAAGTCATAAATCGATTGAATCGGACTATCGGCAGGAACGATTATGTGCATTTCTGCTGCACCGAGATTTACGATGGTCAGCACCTTTCCTTTCGGGTATTGAGCGTACGGGCCTGTAGCCAAATAGACCTGTTCCTCCATCATGTTATTGATCATCCCAAATTCAATCTCATCGTTCATCAACAACTGAACGTTTACCGGAAAGCCCCCTGTTTCTTCAACGGTAAGCGTCGTTCCGATTTTTGCGTTGTTGACCACGCTTGCGATGCCTGCGCTCATCGTATACGCTGCTTGTCCGCTCGGGCTTGAGCCTAAAGACATGTACGTCGGAATAACACCGTAGTCCGACTCAACTTTTTGAACCTCAGTCTTTCCCGCAGCAAACAAAACTGCCATTCCAACGATGAACACTACAACTGCTAATCCTACCTTTTTCATTGATTCCTCCTATTTCGGTCCAATTCGTTTGGACACAAATCCATTTCTTTATATCCGCTTTCTTCTTCGAAGTTGCGGAACCATCGCTACAGCAACTAGTACAAGCCCGATGAGATCTGACCTTCCTCCCGGGTACATCATGGCAAGAGCCCCTGGAACGGCAATCAATCGGGAGATCAATGGTACTTTTTCCCTGGCATACCCTTGAACGCTCGCGGCCAACACAATCACCCCAATGGTAGCCGTCACAAAGGTAAGGATGATTTCCATCGGTGTACCAATCCACAACAATGAGGGCTGGTAGGCAAAGAAAAATGGAACAATGAATGCCACAACACCGAATTTACATGCAGTAAACCCAATTTTCATCGGATTTGCTTTGGCAATGCCGGCGGCTGCATAGGCAGCCAATGCGACAGGCGGCGTTATCGCTGACAAAACCGCACCATAGAGACAGAACATATGCGCTGAAATCACGGGCAAACCCATTTCCGTGAGACTCGGTGCGACAAGCGTAGCCACCATGATATAGGCCGCGGCGGTTGGCATGCCCATCCCTAGGATAAATAACGTTATGAATGTAAAGATCAACGCCAAGATAAGATGGCCACCTGAGATTGCAATGATGATGCTACTGATTTTCAGTCCCAATCCAGTCAACGAAACAACGCCGATAATTAACCCAGCACTCGCACAGGCAATGCCAACAGGAACAAGGCTACGTCCAGCATTTACCAGCGCCAGATAAAACTTGGTAGGAGTAATTCGCGTATGTTTGCGGAAAAATGAACATAGTACAGCTACAATGATTCCATAGAGAGCCGACTTAACCGGAGAATATCGCATGACCAGAAAAGCAATCAGTGCAACAATCGAGAGGAGCGTGTGCCAGTTTTGCTTCCATGTCTTGTTAAGGTCAGGCAGGTCATCTGAATCAAGGGCTGCAACATTTTTTTTGACCGCCTCAAAATGAACCATCGCAAAAGTAGAAATATAAAACAAGATTGATGGAATTACTGCAGCGAGCGCAACTACTCCATACTGTACCCCGATCATTTCTGCCATTATGAACGCTGCTGCACCCATCACGGGGGGCATAATCTGTCCACCAGTAGATGCAACGGCCTCTATGGCTCCGGCTACATGGCTTTCATATCCTGTACGTTTCATCAAAGGAATGGTGAACGTACCGGTTGTGACAACGTTGCTGGCTGCATTTCCGCTAATTGTCCCCATCAAGGCACTGGAAACGACTGCAGCCTTTGCAGGTCCTCCCTTGCTTTTCCCGGTCAAACCGATAGCAAGGTCCATAAAGAACGAGGAGCCCCCTGAAGCTTCTAGGAAACTTCCAAAAAGCACAAACATCACTACCATGGTCGCAGCGGTACCTAAAGGCACACCAAAGATGCCACTGGTTCCATTAATCATATGTGAAATGATCCTAAACCACTTATATCCACGATGACCGAAGAGTCCTGGAAGGTAATTCCCATAATGAGCATACAGAAGCAGGAGAGTGGCGATGATGACAATCGGCCATCCTACCGTCAATTTGGTGGCAACAAGGAGTACCACGATCAAGGCAACGCCAAGGATGAATTCAATATTTGTTAACACACCCATACTCACCGCCATCTGACGATACCGGATGATTTGGTACAGAAGAGCATACCCACTTACAAGCATGGCGATCCAAAAAATCAATCGGCGATACCATGCTCCTTCATTTCTCTTTAAGCGCTCTGAGAAAACAATCAGCATAATACAGAAGAGCACGACACCACGCTGAATGATGTCCACCTTTATTCCCGTTGCTGCGGTATACAGGGCAAAAAGAGATAAGGCCACTGCTGCAAAAATACTCAAATGCTTTGCGGTCTTTTGAAAGATATTATCCACAGTAACCCTCCGGTAATACGCTGCCTAAGGAGCACTTCCTCAGTATCGAGAATTTTTCCTTAGACCCAATCACCATCCGCAACGATTTTTTACTGGATTCATGGATGTCAGCCTCATTAGCAGTATGCACAACCAATCGCAAACATTTTCTTACCAAGTTCCTATTGAATAGGGTCATTTGTTTCATTGAATTCTACCTTTAACAACTAACCAGAAAGTTATGGTATAAAATGGTAAACTCTTGGTGTTCTATTGTTATCTCTTGGTGTAGTGTACGACCTGTTATCCTATTTGTAAACCATTTTTTTCAAAAAATTATTCGCTGTTCTCAAAATCCTTATGAAATATTCGTCTCTTCGGGTGTGAGTGCTTCTCCAAGAGCCCTTACCATGCCATCACTCACCTATTCTTCAATACCTTACTTTCATGCAATTCCCTCTGTTCGCCGTCCAGAGATTTTCCCATCAGATAAAACCGGATATCGTATCACTGGCCCCATTTATTGTCTTTTTTTCGTTACCAAATGTATATTTTCCGTAGACCAATTTTAAATTTATCAAAAGGAATCCAGCTTAGGGTATTGATTCGATATACACCAAGTACTAATTTTTTTATTATTTAATAAGGAGTTACAACCTTCATCGCGATATAATTCCTTTGCTTTTCCTACGAGATGATTGGCACACAATAGCACCGTTAAAATTTCATGCTCTGGAAAAACTTCGCCATACCCAATGGGGACAGATATGGGTAATCCAAATGGGCGAAGACCCCATTTTCACTCACCCAAAATCTCCACTTGTATGAAAAGTGGGTAAGTTCATACCCCGCTGTGCACCGCAATCTTTGAAAATTTGTTGCCAATTCACGATTGTAATGGTAATCTTACTAATAGATATGACCAACATTGAAGAAAATGAGCAACTCTTGGGTAACTCTGACGGCAAGTATTTCATGAAAGCTGACCGAATCCGAGAGATGGAGGAGTATATCAGGGAGAAGAAGTCCGTTTCCCTCGATGAGTTGTGCGAAATCTTCAGTGTTTCCAAGAATACGGTGAGACGCGATGTTGCTGAAATCTGTAGCCGCTCCGATATCCAAAAGATCTATGGTGGGGTGAGTGTCCAATACAACCGGATCCCCCCCTCCTTTGTCGAACGTGCATCAGTCAACCTAGAAGTCAAGCGGAAAATCGGCAAACATGCTGCCTCAATGGTTGAGGATGGGGATGTCATCTACATCGATGCCGGAACTACCACCTGCCAGATGATCGACTACCTGGGAGAGCGGAAGAACGTTACGGTCATCACCCACTCGATGGATGTGATTACCAGAGCCTTTGCCCACCCCAACCTCACTGTCATTGCCATTAGCGGGACCCTCAACCGGCAGACATACTCCTTCACCGGACAGACCGGGCCTGACATCCTCAAGGAGTACAATATTCGAAAGGCCTTCATGGCCGCCACCGGCTTCACCATCCCCAACGGAGCAACCCAAGCCGCCCCCTATGAGTTTGCCATCAAGGAGACCGTCACCAAGAAGAGTGACCTGAACTACCTGATGATCGAGGGACAGAAGATCGGCAGAGTATGCTTGCTGACTTACGCTACCGCAGACCAGATCGATGCCATCATCACCGACCGGATGCCTAATGCTGAATTCATGCAACACTACACAGCTCTTGGGGGGCGGGTCATCTGCGTTTGATGGTTGAGCCAACTCCAACGGCTCTAAACTTTGCTACGTCAGTTCCCCCTGCCAGAGCAGCGAGATTGGCAGAGCCCAGAGCCCGTCGCCGAAGCTGAGAACCCGGCCTCCTGCATAGAGGACGATGCCCACAAACGGCTTCTTGGCAAGGTTGGCGGCAAACCATCTCAGGTGAGTAAAATCAGCACTTCTCACCGTCTCGCTCGCCTTCACCTCAAGACCCACCAGCTGGTCCGTCTTCTCCAGGATGAAATCGATCTCGCGCTTCTGATTATCCCGATACCGATACATCGAGTACTCATGCTGCACCGAGAGGAGGGCCGTGAGCTCATGAAATACAAAGGTCTGTGCCAGCTTGCCCAGCGCATCGGGATCTGAGAGTACCCTCAAACGATCGAGATGCAAGACCGCAGCCATTAGACCGCTGTCAGCGGCAAACCAGGTGGAGAGCTTCCCCACCCGCTTGTAATCGGTTGTCGTCCAACTCGGCGCCTCGTCGAAGAGAAAGAGCTGCTTGAGGTAGGAACAGTAGGATTGCAGCGTCGGTCTCGATACACCCACCTTTGAGGCAATCTCATGGTGGTTGAGAGATCTTGAGGAGTACGCGGCAAGGATTTCCAGTACGTTGCCCATGATGTCATGCCGCCTGATATCGGCGATCTGAGCCAGATCATGTTCCAGCAAGGTGCTCACATATGATTGTAGCCACAGCTTCCGTTCGATCTCTCCAAACTCCAAGACTTCAGGATACCCTCCCCTCAATGCATACTCAATGATCATGTCCTTGGAGCAATCAGGGGCAACATCGGAAAATGTTGAGCGCGCACACTGCCCAAGAAAGGTCGGCTCGCTCTTCACGATCTCACCGATCGAGAGCGTGGAGAGATTCACCGTCGCGATTCGACCAGCCAAGCTCTCTTTCACCGATGCCTGTGAGAACACATCGCTCGAGCCAGTGATGATACCGTCTCTGAATCGAAGCCTTCCTGCAATCCCAACTTGAAACAAAGATCAAAAATCAAGCTCCTTATTTCAGATAGGGATGCTACAGTCCTATAGAAAAGCTATTTCGGCAAATATTTGGAAATTTGCCGAAATGGCTCGTGACTTTGCAAGAATCTCTTGATATACTGATTCAGCCAGATCGGCAAAAATTAAAGAATTTGCCGAAATGGCTGAGGAGGTGATGTGTATGGACAACCATGCGATTATTCGAAACTTGCCTGATGGCACGTATACAAGACAGCAGATCCTGCATGCCGCACAGATTGTCGAGCCCTCCTTCAAAGAGACACAGCTCAGATATTTGATGGGAACTCTGCTCGATAGTGGACTGATAGTGAGGGTTGGACGCAATCAATACAAGAAAGTCGGGAACGAGCCGAAGAAGCGCATCTTCACTGGGATATATTCCCAAATAGCCCTGCAGGTAATCGGGTACATGCAAAAGCAGTTTCCACTACTTTCTTATAGGGTTTGGGAGTTGTCCTGGCTCAATGAGTTCTTCAATCACCAGTTGGCACACAATCAGATCTTCCTCGAGGTGGAGAAAGATGGTTGTGATTTTGTGTTCTCCGCACTGGTTGAGAAATTACCAGGCAGGGTACTGCTGCGGCCCAAAGCTCAAGAGGTACTGCAATATGGCACCGATGACGGAGTCATCATCAACCGCTTGATCACAGAGGCACCCAAGTCGGACGGTGAGCCGTATCAAGTACCTTTGGAAAAGCTCATTGTTGATCTGTTTGCGAATAAGAGCCTGATGCTTTCCAAAGGTGATTATGCCACTGCGATCGAGACGATGTTCGCAAAATACCGCATCGATCAGGTCTCAATGCTACGGTACGCACGAAGAAGAAACAAAGTGAAGGATGTGTTTGGATTCCTTCGAGGCAAGACGTCGGTCGAACTTATGGTTCAGGGGGATATATGGTAAAGCCTGTCTGTTTCACACGTGAGCATTTTGTAATTTCGTCATAGCCAGAAACGTTTTTCTCAAAATCAGCGATCAACGTCCTTGTCATTGATGCCAATGTATCCATGTAGTGTTGCACCAAAGGAAAGGGAGCGCCCGACATATCGCCGAATGTAACGTTATACTGCACACCTGATTCCCCTCTATATTTACCTGCGAAATATGTAATTAACTGTTTGAACATCTCGTAGTGGATGTTTCTCGTATCACAAATCGAAGGGCAATCTATACTCGTTTGAGTGGCTAAGCGAGCAAATAACTCTCTTTCACAAGCCAACAGAATCTCATCATGATTCGGAATATGGGTATATTCTGCTTGAATACTGGTCGTCTCCATCCAACTATTCTTCTTTGCGTATCAGTCAAGTTCTCTGAGACGAGCAAAATAGGCTTCTCTGTTCTTTATCTGACCATCTACGATGGATTTAATTTTCTTGAACAGATCATCTCCCACCGTCTCCCTGATTTCTTCTGCTGAATTCAAGAAGACGGGAGGCTCAAGGTTTACATTGAATTTCTTTTCTGTTTCTACAATTCTGGGGACACGCTGCATCTCATGCCATATTAATTCGTTTATATTGGTTTGCATATAAAAATTGCCCAGTAAAACTTTTGAAATATTTTCGATGTCAGCATTTATAGATTTATCATTGCTACTTATTGAAATTGGATTACAAGCCGGCGATGCACTATCAAAACGTAAACGAAGACTCAAATCAAATGGCGTTGCAGACGAGATGTATGGGAATCTCATTGTTTGCCTCCCTTTTATTTCTTCTTCTGGGTCTCAGGAACTGAAGCAGAAATCATTGGAGAATGCTGCATTATATAAATTGGATTACCTGCTTCATCATATGCATCAACCAGTTTGAATACCTTCAATACAGGATGTTTGTATCTGAGGACGGAACCATCATCAAGAGTCACACTCGCCCAAGGATCATTGCTCGCAGTGATATCCATCATCGTCGCATCTTTGAGAACATTCTTGATTGTGCCGTCTGGTTGTAATTCCGCAAGTGGTACTTTCTCTATGTTTTTACTCATTCTAAATATTTTTTCCTCATCATGTAAGACATTACAACCGCTTAATACATTAATAAAACATCGCTACCTTCACATATCATCATGCATTTTTTCGTACATCATTGAATACCGCTATACACCTGTAGGGTAATACTTCTACCACTAATAGTCCACAACTATCATCCGATTTGGTGAAGATTCCACGTTGAGCCTACCCTTCGCTCTAGATTGGGTCCGAGACTTTTGCGGGACCTTGACTAAGGCAAACCCACCTCAGGCTCGACAAAGGGCACCAAGCACACCTGATGTTCGCCCATTGGGTAGCCCCAGTCCCGAGCTTGGAGAGGATGACATATCGAAGAATATGAGGGTGGGTACTTTCTCCCTCTCTGAACGCTTCACCTTCTTATGAGATGGTACAACAGAGAAGCTACGTAAACGATACAGCTATCTCACGCTTCTCCTTCACGCAATCAGCGAGATAGAGGTTGATGATGTTCTGATAGGAAATCCCAGTCCTTGCAGCCATCTCCTTGAAATACTGCACGGTGGCAACATCGAGCCTGATAGTGACCTGCTGCTTTGGTAGCCTTGAGCTATACGGGTTCTTCACACCGTTGGAAAAATCATACGAGTCTTTCATACTGCGATACCTCTTGTGGGAGCTTCTTCACACCCTGTTCAATGTATTCAGCAACGATTTCTCTGAATCCCAGTCGAAGGCCAACTCTCTCACTCCTCCATTATAATTATAATTTAATTATAAAGCGAGAAGAATCGGCTGATTCCCTCGCTGAGGTAGAGAGCAAAAGCAATGAATGTCCTTCATGCATGAGTAATTATTTTGATAAATTCATGCAATATAGATATGGCATATTGATGAATTAAGGATATTTAACGTATTATATATATAATTTTGCATGATTCTTGTAAAAAGGAGGTTGCAATGCTATTAGAATTCACCATGAAGAACTACAAATCCTTCAAAGATGAATGCATCTTCTCCCTGAAGGTCGCTCCAAAGCAGAAGGACCTTGATTACAGCATCCTCTCTGAGAAGATCGCTAAGAATGTCCACAAAGCGTTGAGCTCGGCGGTGATCTATGGCCCCAATGCCTCAGGCAAGACCAACATCATCGGTGCGATGGACACCTTCCGTCAAATCGTGCTGCGTGGACACATCCGCAATGTCGAGACAAAGGATTCTCCCAACGCAGCATCGAGCATGCTCGAGTTGATCCCAAACAATACTCTGAGCAGCAGCGAACCGGTGGAATTCTCCATCACCTTCACCGACAGTGGCCTTCTCTTTGCGTATGCCATCTCCCTTGATCTCGGGATGTTCCTTGAGCGGGACCATAAACGTCGGGTGCTCAAAGAGACGCTCTCTGTCAATGATACGCTCCTCTTCAGCCGGGGACCTGGCCTCGAGATCGGAAATATGTCCGTCGTTGAATCCTTCCTGATTCAGGCCTATGGGCAGTACGCACGAGGAGCTGCGGCGTTGGCGGAGGGAAGCCTGCATGATGAGGAGCTGTTCCTTGTCAACGGTTTCAAGGCGATGTTCAGCTCCAAGCTGGTCGCCATGGTCACCGGATGGCTGGAGAGGAGTTTCACCATCATCTATCGTTCGGATTCGGCGCGCTTTGTCCCGCAGCTGCCTGAAGTGAAAAAGGGATCTGCCTATATCGAGAAAGCATTGAATGAGGCAGCTGCGCTGTTTGGGGTGAACTCCAATGCCTTGGGGTATGTCCTGGGTGGGGAACGGGAGGAAGCACGTCTCTGTTCGTTGTTCAAGAACAGCTCTGGGCAAACGGCCATCCCGGTGGATCTGTTCGAATCGTACGGTACCATCCGGTTCATCAATCTGTTGCCGCTCATCCTG
>JBAZCM010000045.1:0-14782 GCA_041654935.1 Sphaerochaeta sp.
AAGAGCGGTAGGAGCTTTCAAGAGATTATGAACTTCCTCGATACCGGGCAAAACTGACCGCTAAAAACTTTTGAGTGTAACTTTTCTGCAGAGTTCACACTAAGGAATAAGGCTTATAGATAGCGTTGGCACTGGACAAATGGAAACCGGACTGCAAAGCAGCCCGGTTTCTGTGTTTTGGAGGTGGGGGGATTCGAACCCCCGTCCTAACGTGCCATCCAGCAACGTCTACAAGCTTAGTCAGTGATCAATATTTCCAGAGAAGAAAGGTTCACCAACAAAACGTTCATCCTCTGTAGCCTGCTGTGTTGTCCCCTTCCCCCACAGGCGCTGGGTCGGGTAAGCTCCTATTTTTACAGGACTCCGTTACTTAGGAACAGCAGTAGACGGGCCTGTACGTCGTCGCTAGCTTATGCTGCGAGGGCGTATTCTGCTTCGAAAGAGACTTCGTCGTCTTCTTTTTTGGCAGTTAAAAAGGTTGCTAGTTTAAGGAGTTGGCGCTCCGCTTGCAGTCACTGGCCTGATCTTCCGCCAGTCGAAACCGAAACACCCCCGTTGGATCGCTCCAATGAGGCACGCTCAATATACTACCGAATGGCAATATATTCAAGATTTGGATGCTAGGGCCTTTTTTGCAGGCATGGTCTGTACCCAGGTTTGTAGTGCTTCACCCGCTTGTGCAAGGTCTTTAAAGAGGGCCAATGCCGCAGAATCATAGGAGGTACGCTGAGCATTGACAATAGCTACCTCACCTCCGCCATCAAGGGTGTAGGCTGGCAAGGAAGCCGCTGGCTGTACCACCAGTGAAGATCCAAACACAATACAAAGTTTGGCTTCGCTGAACATTTGTACTGCTCTACCTAGGTTATCTGCACCGAGGCCTTCTCCATAGAAGACGATGTCAGGGCGAATCACTGCCCCACAAGCGGTGCATAGAGGGACTTCTCCTTTACGAACAACGGGAGCTATCCGCTCATAGGAGTAGGCTGCTGCACACTTGGTACAATAATGATGGGCAGCGCTGCCATGGATTTCCCAACACTTCTTGCTGCCCGCCTTGGTGTGCAGCATATCAATATTCTGGGTAAAGAGACCGTCCAAATATCCCTTACGTTCTAATTCTGCCAGAACTTTATGAATAATAGATGGCTCACTTTGCTCAAGGTTGTAAAGAAACTCTGTACCCCACTTGTAGAAGAGATCGGGTCGTTTAT
The DNA here is from genome assembly GCA_041654935.1 of Sphaerochaeta sp. Classification (GTDB taxonomy): domain Bacteria; phylum Spirochaetota; class Spirochaetia; order Sphaerochaetales; family Sphaerochaetaceae; genus Sphaerochaeta. Next base: position 1,215 of record JBAZCM010000045.1, read on the forward strand.
TGAAAAACGAGATTGAAAGAACCTCTTCGACATCATAGCCCTGCCATTGGGAAGAGTATACTCCACCGGCACTTCTGAAATCTGGTATGCCGCTCAGCGTTGATACTCCGGCCCCAGTAAATGCAACTGTACTATGTGAATGAGTCAGTGCATTGGTGAGAATTTTAAATTTCTCTAAAAAGACATCATTCTCTTCTGCCATCTGAGGCCTCCTGGCCTCAGTATACCATATGGGCTGTGTATGTGTTGCCACTCACTCCATCAAGTTCTACGAACGTCATAGCTCCTACAGGGAGCTCGCTGGCAAAGACTACCATCTCGTTATGCTCACTGCGACCGAGCATCTTGCTCGGGTCATGTTTGGAGGGCTGGGTGATCATGACTTCAACTTTCTTTCCTACCCGTTTTTGTTTTTCTCGAGCAAAGATAGCGTGCTGGAATTCAATGAGCTCACTGAGGCGTCTACCACGCTCCTCTTCATCGATTTGCTCTAGCATCAATTCAGCCTTGGTACCTTCACGAGGATTGAAGTAGTACATGAATGCTTCGATACAGCCCATGTGATCGAGTAACGAAAGTGTCTCTTGATACTCCTCTTCAGTCTCACTGGGAAAACCCACCATCACGTCGGTTGCAAAGGTAATATGAGGGATTTGGGAGCGAATTTCATCTATTAAGGCAATGAATCGCTCTCGGTCATAGCGACGATTCATTAGGGCAAGAATTCGGCTGGAGCCACTTTGCATCGGGATATGCAAATGTTTGGCAACCTTCTCCTCTTCCTTTATTACCTTGATTAATTCACTGGAGAAGTCCTTGGGATGCGGGCTATCAAATCGGATCCACTTGATCATCGTCTCCTCTTGGCATAGTGCTTTGAGCAGTATTGGGAACGTGATCTCGTTACCTTTCTCGTCGGTGTAGTGGTAACTGTTAACGTTCTGTCCAAGGAGCGTTACCTCCTTCACTCCCTTTGAGTCCAAGAAACGCAGCTCATCGATGATCTCATCAATGGGACGTGAAAGTTCACGGCCGCGTACGTACGGCACGATGCAGTATGAGCAGAAGTTATTACATCCATTCATGATGGGAATGTAAGAGCTTACCTGCCCTTCTTGGTAATAACTTGTGGTAAATTCATAGGATTCACTGACTTCATCAAGCTTTCCGTCAGCGCTGGTAAGAATGTTGACGATGCGCTGTTTGTCATTGGTACCGATGACAAAATCCACCTGTGGTGCATCGTCTTTGAGGTCCTCTTGTAATCGCTCGGCCATACAGCCGGTGACGATCAAGGTCAGTGGCTTGTTCTTCTTTATCCGGGAGAACTCTCCCAATCGTCCCCAGACACGGTTATCTGCACTTTTACGCACAGTACAGGTATTGAGGATTGCACAATCCGCTTCATCAGCGCTGTTGGCAGGAACAAGGCCTGCGCCCTTCAATTGCAATTCAAGAGCATTGCTCTCTGCTATATTCATCTGGCACCCATAGGTTTCCAGCCAGTATTTCTTCATCTTTCTCCCTGTGTGGCCAGCTGCTCTGCTGCCAAAATAGTGTTGTTCATCAGCATGGCTATAGTCATTACCCCAACCCCACCGGGGACGGGAGTAATGGCCTTGGTTTTAGGGGCGACAGACTCATAGTCTACATCGCCAACCAGTCGATAGCCACGCGCTCGACTGGCGTCCTCTACACGGTTGATTCCCACATCTATGATGACGCACCCTTGTTTGACCATCGCAGTTTTGATGAAATTTGCTCTTCCAATCGCTGCGATGAGGATATCAGCTTGGGCGGTAATGGTGGGTAAGTCTTTTGTTTTTGAATGGCAGACAGTCACAGTGGCATCGCGTCCCTTTTGCATCAAAAGGGCAGCCATTGGCTTTCCAACGATATTGCTCCGCCCCACAATGACAACATGCTTGCCGCTCGTCTCAATGCGATAGTGATCGAGCAGCGCAAGGATTCCTAGTGGTGTACAACTGACGAATGCAGGGTTACCAATAAGGAGGTTGCCAACATTCTGTGGATGGAAACCATCTACATCTTTGGCCGGGTTAATTGCACCGATGATAGCAGTCTCGTTTATGTGGGAAGGTAGCGGTAATTGAACCAGGATGCCATGTACAGAGTTATCTTCATTCAGTAGTTTAACTAAGCCCAAGAGTTCTGTCTCACTGGTCTTATCAGAGAGGAGATAATCCTTGTGTTCAATGCCAAGACGATCACAAGCTTTTTGCTTGCTAGCCACATAGCTCTGACTTGCAGGATCTTCGCCGACCAATACTACAGCAAGGGAGGGGCTATACCCATATTGAGCGATAAATGACTTACATCGCTCTTCTAGCTCTACATAGGCTTGGTCTGCTACTTCTTTTCCTTTGAGCACCTGCATAGCTCTCTCCTCAAGACCTCTACCCTACCCTAAAAACAGGTGGTTTGGCAACAAACCCATTTGCAAACAAAGCCTGCCATCACTATACTGTCAACAAGGTATGCTCAGGCAACAAACTCTGTGTCTTTGCTGCTGAAGAAGAGGTATGGCATGAAGAAAATCATCACGATTCTACTCGTCTGTATTGTTGTAACAGGATCACTCTTTGCAGCAACTCCATTCTACGATAAAGGGAATCAACTCTTCAGCTTCAATGTTGGTGTGACATTCCCCACCTTTACCCATTTCTTCAACACCAAGGAAACAGTGGCAGGCCTCGGGGAAGGAAAAACTGGTGCTGTGCTTGGTGGATACGGAGGTATTAGCTACCAGGTCTTCAACACTCCCTATACAGCTATCGGTGGTGAGATTGGATATGATTTCAACTTCTCGGTGAGTAAAGAACTCTTTACCGCTGTCCCCTTCTACGCCAAATACACGTACCTCCCCCTACAAGGAAAATTTGATATACCTATCTCAGCGGGGCTAGGAGGAGCGTATATCAAGTACAATGACGCTTCGATGATGACCCTTTACATGAACATCGAAACAGGATTTATCTGGTATCCTGGCGATCATTGGGGTATCGGCCTTCATACAGGCCTTTGGTTGATCCCTGAGTTCAACTACTTTGATCACCTCACCGTCGATAATGCCTTGGCAGGCATCATCCCCCTGACACTTAGCATAAGCTACCGCCAATAAGGAGCGCTCAATGAAACGAACACTATCAATTATCACCATTGCCCTTACTGCTCTCCTTTTACTCCTTGCCTCCTGTAATTCTGATGCTTCAGCAGGCCTTTTCAGACAGCTTGCTGACTCCAAGGAGCCGGTTGGGATCAGGTACAAGCAAATTCTCGGACGAAATGTTGCCGAGGGTACGCTTTACTTCCTTACCGATGATGGGATCTATTCGAAGAAAAATGATGCAGGTGCTGTACTCGTCAAAGAGAATGAAAAGAATAAGCCTATCCTCAGTGCATATTTGGATAGCACAGATGATGTGTTTTATTCGATCAATACCTCAGATGGTCTAAAAATTTATAAAGTTAATGCAGGAGCCGCAAAAGACGACCTAATGCATCCAATAGGAGCAAAAATTGATGTTGATCAGCAACTGAGAAAACTTCTTCCCAATGGCTATTTAGTTGCTCAAGGAACAAGTGACGGTAAACGAGGCTTTTCTGTCTTTGAATGGAATTTTACCACTGATGATTCTGTAGTTTCAGAAGCTGAATTCCTTGATCTCGACGGTTGGAGTCTCTATGACGTGTTGCTCCCCCCTGCGACATCACAGACAAGCACCAATTTTATCATTTCTTTTGTTAGTGATTCTGGCGATTACAAGCACTTCTATAACGCTAAGGCTAATGTGATTAATTTAAACACCGCACTTGCTAGCTTCACTGAGTCCGGAGGAAAATTATATTTGCTAGGTACTGATGGCAGGTTCTATAAGAGCGACACACCTGCTAATAACGAGATGATACCCACTTTGCAAGCTGATACAAAAAAGCCATATCAAAATGGAGCCTTCCTCTACCCTGTCATTGGCCTAGCTTCAACCCATTTCATTACGAAGAGCAATGCGGCAAATGAAGCATTTACTGTTATTACTGGAGATAAGGCAGTGTCAGTAAAGGATGGATACGCAAAGCATATGAATAATGTGAACATTGTCAGTGCGTTGGAAATTTATCCTGATGATGCTGGTAAGGCAAAACTCCTTATCGCTACCCATGAAAATGGCATGTTCGGGCTGGAGATTCCATTTGCGACCGCTAATAGCAATAGTAACACCGGATCATCCACTGCAGCAGAAGAATATAAGGTGAATTGATATAGACTGAAGCTACTCAGTATTTGCATTAAGAGTCTTACTGGTATTCGCTCCCAATAAGTATGATTTGACTATTACATCTGTCTATCTGATAATGGGGGCGATATCATTTGTGGAGGAATCACGTGGAAAAATTTCTATTCTATGGAATGACCGGTAGTAAAATGTGCTTCATGCATATTCTTTTAAATACCTTAGATCTGGTTGATGATGGTAAGGATGCCAAGATCATTTTTGAGGGTGAGTCTGTCAAACTTGTTTCAGTTTTTGAAGAAGAGAATCACCCACTCTATATGAAGGCAAAAGAAAAGGGTCTGATTGCAGGTATTTGCCTCGCTTGCTCAAAAGCTTTGGGAGTCTATGAGAAGAACAAAGAGTATGGACTGCCTCTCCTTGGCGATATGAGCGGACACGCTGGGATGAAGCCATATATCAATGAGGGCTTTGCTGTCATCAGCATGTAATTGCCTAATTACTATTCAGTACCACAGGTAGCATCCAGACGAAACTGGGATGATACCTGTGGTATTAAAAGCACAAGACAATTTTATTCTTTCCTTTTTATTCTATCCGTATAAACTGAGCCAGGTTTTTTTGCTTCTGTACACGTACCAACCACATAGACGTGGGTCCTTTTTTCTTCTATTCGAGAAATTAAATCTGCTCACGTACCATCTCTTAGAATGGCTAGATACTCATCGTATGAGAATTTTCTGTTGCGTAGATCATCACTTGTCTGTACCAAAATATCTAGATCAACTAAATGTCGAACAGCAGTAGAGATTGTGTTATAGGATAGACCAAGTGAATTTGCGGCAGTAGCTATCGTCATAATAGGATGAGATTCAATGTATGAAAGAAGTTTTAGGGCTGTGAATCGAGGCCGTCCCAAATTCTCAATGAGAGAGCGGTTATGTTGCTGTAGTGATGTCAAACGAAGACTGGCCTCATAGGAATCTTTTGCTGATTCTATGATGGCTCTTAGAAAGAATTTTACCCACTGTTCATACTCACCTTTGGTGCGAACCAACATCAGGCGATCATAATATTCTGTTCTGTTCTTTTTCAGAGCATACGAAATATACAAAGCGGGAGTTGTAATAATCTTTTGTTGTAAGAGATAAAGAGTAATAAGTAGGCGCCCAATACGGCCATTACCATCTAAAAATGGGTGGATTGTTTCGAACTGATAGTGGATCAAAGCAATTTTTATTAATACGTTCAGGTCATCAGAGTCATACAAATATGCTTCAAGCTCGTTAAGAGCATCCAACATCTCTGTTGGATGTGGAGGCACAAAAAGTGCTCGCTTCAATGGTACCCCTTCTCCCCCAATCCAGTTTTGAGATATACGGAATTCACCTGGAGTCATGTTCTCTCCTCGTACACCATCCAGCAATATTGCATGAGTTTCTCGGATCAGGCGATTACACAGTGGTATCTCCTCCATACGTTTGATGGCAAATTCAATAGCTTTGACATAATTGATTACTTCTTCAACTTCTTTGATTTCTAGCAAATCTGGGTTCAAGATATCGTCCAATGTGCATTGGGTACCTTCAATTTGAGAGGACATCAACGCTTCTTTACGAACGTACATTGAAATAAAAAGAGGCATATGAGGAATCAGAGAAGAAACACTTTCGAGTTTACTCAGCCAGGTACTCGCTTGAGCTAATAGATTCATCATCTCATCGTCTAAGACAAGCGATGGACTCGGAGGAAGAGGAGAAGGTATAAAGGATTGGTATTCAGCAGCTTCTCCAGGATAATGAATTTGATAACCACCAGACCTACTATGCATTACAATCCTTCCTGCATCGATAAAATGAAATAAAGGTCATAATTTACCTCTGTTATTTCAAGATACATTGATATATTGAAGTAAGGAAGCCCAGAACCACATCTTATTTCAAGTTAGATAAATTTCGGTATGTAAATCGCCATACCAATCAATAATATTTCTTTAGACGCACTTGGCCTGGGACATGATCAGTCAACTTTAAGGCCAATCTTTTAAATATCTTTTTAGAAGAAATGTGCAGAAGTATGGAAAAGTATAAATATTGTCACTAAACCCTATATTGCCAGCACTGAACTTGATGCCCCACTCTATGTCAGGGTATCGATTGCTATCAATCAGTGTACGAAGGGATTTGGACCTACCAGTATTCGCTTTGACCTCAATGGGGACCAACGAATTCATAGTTCGTACAAAAAAATTTTGTTCTAAAGTGGAATCCGATCGACGGTAGTAAAACAAACCATACCCACTTTTTACGAGTGCTTCTGCTGTAAATTGTTCAAATAATGCGCCCTTATAAACGCCTAAATTTCTGTTTGCTCGTAAATCATTTTGTGCCTCGTCATCGAGCACAGACACCAAAAGACCTGTATCAGAAAAATATAATTTATATTTATTAGGATCGTAGTTACCTTTTAAGGGGAGCTCTGGAAAATTTAATCCATAACACACATTCACCATGCCAGCTTGATCGAGCCAATCTATGCATCCTCTATAGTCCTTGAATCGAGCTCCTTTTTGGACTCCGGAAATCTGGAATTTTTTATTTTCTTTTGCTAATTGAGCTGGAATATGTCGAAAGACATTTAAAATGCGACCTTGATTTAAACCATGAGCATATTTAATAATATCTTCTTCGTAGTCAAGCAAGAGTTGTCGTTGAGTGCCCAGTGAACCAGTAAAGGTTTTAGTTTTAATAGCATTTTTAACAACCTCTGGCATGCCCCCTAGGATGATATATTCAAAAAACAGATCATGAAAGACTGACATTTGGACTTCACTAAAAGGCTGTAGATCATTCATATGTGATAACATTTCATCGACAATCGAATCGTCAAAATTTAAGCCCACTGCAAAGAGTGGGCTTTGCGTTGATTGTGAGTGAATATCAGTCTCCGCGGACTTCGTGAAGGATTTTTCTCACTTCCTTGTCGGAGAATTGTTCATCGATCTCTTCGCTGGTCAATCCGATGAATTCATGACAGTTGTAGTGAATCCAGTGCTCATCATCTTCGCTCTTCAATACGTGCTTACGACAGTAGTAATCGGGCTGAATAGGGAGTGGGTCCTCGTCCTTATACAAGGGCACCTTGTAGTCGTAAACGACTATTTTCAGGTCTTCACGGGGAATGCCTTTACGCATGATGATCGTCCCGAGTTCATTGACCGTCTTGCCGGTATCGAAGATATCATCGACTAGTAGAATTTTATCCCCTGAGCGTAGATGCTCTGGTGAATAGGTCCACCCATCAACCATGACGTTGGTCTGGTCTCGCAAAAACCCATAGGATCTTGCAACAACCGCTGCATAAAAGACAGGCCTGCCCTGCTCTTTGAGCCGCACCATCTTGTAGTACTCGCTGAAGACGTTGGCCATGTATGCACCACCTCGCAGCGATGCGTAGATGATGTCTGGCACAAACTTGTCCTCTTTGTACATCTGGTGGGCGAGCTTCAGGGTGTTGTCGCGAATGGTGTCACAGCTGATGAATTCCTTTTGCATCTGCTTTCGTCTCCTATACGGTGAGGACCTTCAGGCCGTCTTTGGTAACCGCTACAGTATCCTCAAAGTGGGAAGATGGCAACCCATCTGCTGTCACAACTGTCCAGCCATCGGCTAAAACGCGGACCTTGGAGGTACCCATATTGATCATTGGCTCGATTGCCAAGACCATACCTTCACGTAAGCGAGGGTTGGGAAGATAACTTGAAGTGTAGTTGGGGATTTCAGGAGACTCATGAACGGCAAGCCCTACCCCATGGCCACAGTAATCACGCACCACGCCGTAACCATTGCTCTTTGCGTGTTTATAGACCGCTCGTGAGATGTCTTGGATACGGGCGCCTTTCTTATCAGCGGCCACAATGCCTAAGCGCAGGGACTCTTCTGTGACAGTATTCAGCTTAGCATTCTCTTCGCTGGTCGTGCCTATGATAAACGTTCTTGCCATATCAGAGAAGTGACCATCCAGGTCGATACCGATGTCGATATCCACCAAGTCTCCTTCGGCTATGATTCGCGTTTTGCTCGGAATACCGTGGATGACCTCTTCATTTATCGAGATGCAGGCCGATGCCGGAAAGCCTCCATAGTTGAGGAAGGCAGGAACCCCTTTGTTCTGAGTGATGAACGAGTAGCAAAATTGATCGACGTGCCAGGTGGACATCCCAGGCTCCATGAAGGTTGAAAGGCGGCGCATCAACTCGGCAGTCAGGACACACGCCTCTTCAATACGTTTGATCTGCTCCTCCGTCTTTAATCTGATCATCGTTTTTCCTCTGGAAGGGGGAATAGTTGCTTCTGCATTGCATCTAAGATCCCATTGATAAACTTATAGTTCACCTCGGTGGAGAAGTCCTGGCTAAGTTTTACCGCTTCATCTATGACAATGTGGGGGTGAATATCCTCATGCTTGAGGCAAAAGACACTCATCCTCAGAATATTACGATCGACGTAGTCAATTTTTTCCAACGGACGATTAAGGGAGAAGCGGCCGATCAGGGCATCGATCTCCTCTAGGTTCTCCAGTGTCCCCTTCACCAAATACATGCCATAAAGTTTCACATCCTCTTCGAATTTCTCAAACTCTTCGGCAGTGGTTGCACTGAAGGTGGGTTCAACAGCAGCAAGGTCAAGCTGCCCGTTGAAATCCATAGCATAGAGGGTTTGGAGTGCCAATTCGCGTGCTTTGTGTCTACTTCTCATCTTATTTCTTGTACAGGATATTTACCGTTGCACTTCTTCTCAGCTCTGCAACCAAGTCATTGATTGCATTCACATACGCTTCTTGTTGTTTTACCTGACTCAGCTCTTCAACAATGTACTGTCTGATGGTCATCGACGTATTGGGACTAATTACATCATCGAGGCCAAGGATCTTGGTCTCGCTATATGCGAGGACCTTGAGGATATGGTAGCCCGTAAGGCTTGTTACCACGTCGCTGGTCGATCCAACGTCGGTGGAGAATGCAACATCAAAGAAGTCATCACCAAGGCCTGCCAGGGCGTCGGTATTGTCCATGGTGAGCCAGCCGATATCTCCAGCCTTACCCTTTGACTGGGCATCTTCACTATACTCTACAACAGCCTTCTCAAAGCTCAATGTGCCATTTTTAATCTGCCTTGCTACAGTAGTGAGCTTAGCTTTGTTCGCACGATCGGTGCTTTCATTATCACTGAAAGGAATATAGATATGACTGAGCTTCACCGTCTCAGGGCTGACGAACTGGGTACGATTCTTACGATAGAAGTTGGTCACTTCACTGTCCGGAACCGACACGGCTTTGGAGAGCTCAGCACCCTTCTTCTGTCGCACATAGGAGTCTACGAGCAGCTGCTCCTCAATCATCTTACGATACTCAGAGACAGAGCCAAAGTTGCTCTCGATGACTTGGTTGAACTGCTCATCGGTCAGCCGGGTTCCGTAAGAGGCTTCTATGTTGGCTTTCTGCGAGGCGTAGGCACTGTCGACCATCTGGGTGGTGATACGAACGCCATCGCGAGCTGCTCCTTGACGGAAGAGCTCATTGTTGATCAGAAGATTGAGAATCTGCAATGGATCGATGGTTGTCGGGTCTGCACCGGCAGCTCTGGCGGACTCCTGGTACATGCGTACCTCCTCCTCCAACTCTGCGGTACTGATGGGGACGGTCTTGGTCAGGCGGACAGTAGCGGCGGGGGCGCTGATAGGCGCTGCGCTTACCAGGCCGGTGACAAAGACGATGACCAACATCGTGGCAATAGCTCGTGCTCTCATTCGATTTTCTCCTATCCTATTTGCAGATTACGTCCAACGGCTCGTGCAAAGTCTGCACTTTTAATCAATTCACTTTTCTTCAGGAACATCCCTTCACTCTCCATGACCTTCATCAGAGTTTGGAGGGTTTTCATGGACCTGATACCGCCTTTGGTGATATAGGCCATACAGCGCTTGCCGCTTATGGTCCCAGCGGTTTTGAAGAAGTGAGTCAACGACACAGGTATCTTGCCACCGAAGGTGGTAGTCGCTTCGCTTCCGATGACAATGTAGTCGTAGTATGAGATGACTTTTCCCGCTTCAAGGGAGGCATCAAGTACCTCAACGGTGTGGCCTTGTTCACCGATTCCCTCAGCAAGTGCCTTGGCCACGGCTTTCATCTTTTCAGTGGCCTTGGTGTTTGGCGCATATAATACCAGTACTCTCATCACTAATCCTTCAAACAGATACCGACCGCGAGTGCGGCCGGTAGTCAAAACGAAAAGGCAGCTCCCTCCCCCTTAGTTGCCAGGAGTGGGTTCTGCGCTCCACCATTCGGTGGACTCTGTTACTTGTTCGGTGGTGACTGAATCGAGCAATGTATCCCTGGACGGTGATTTGTTCACAAATGCAACCAGGAGGGCGAGGACCAAGAACAGGATAGCCAAAGCGCCTGTGGCCTTGGTAACTACTCCGCTTGTGTACGATCCGAAGGTGGTATTGCTTCCTCCTCCGAAGATGCCGCCCAAGCCTTCACTCTGCTCATCCTGAATGGCGATGAGGAAGACCAATAAGAGGCTCACAATGACGAACAACACCAACAAAATAATGCTCAAAACAACCATTTTACTACTCCGATTTTACTTATCGAAGTTCACAATCGGAAGGAACTGCTCCACCGAGAGGGAAGCTCCACCTACCAGTGCACCGTCGATATGCTCTTTGCTCATCAAGGCCTTCGCATTGTCGGCCTTCACTGAACCACCATACTGTATAATAAGCTCTTCTGCAACACCTTCGGTGTAGAGATTTTCGATCAGTGAACGCACAAAAGCATGGGCACTGTCAGCATCTTCGGGAGTTGCAGTCTTGCCGGTTCCAATGGCCCAAACAGGCTCATAGGCGATGACAATCTGCTGCATTTGCTCAGCGCTGACACCCTGAAGACCTTTGGTAACTTGGGTGGTCAACACCTCTTGCAGGCGGCCCTCTTCGCGCTCCTCAAGGGTCTCACCGATACAGAGAATCACTTCCATTCCCTCTTCGATTGCTAGGAGAACTTTCTCATTGATAAACTCATCGCTCTCCCCATAGATCGCCCTTCTCTCGCTATGACCAAGGATGACGTGTTTGACACCAAGGTCTTTGAGCATCAGGACACTGACCTCACCGGTATGTGCGCCACTTTTGTGGTTACTCATGTTCTGAGCTCCAACAAGGACGTTGCTTCCTTTAAGGACACTCATAACAGCAGGAATGGTGACAAAGGGAGGGGCGACAAGGACCTTACGATCACTGCCCTTCAGAGCTTCTTCAAGTTCTTTCGCGAATGCGGCCCCTTCAGTTGGGGTCATGTTCATCTTCCAGTTACCGGCAATGAAATGTTTTCTCATCTTATTTCTCCAAAGCTTTGATACCGGGCAAAGTCTTGCCCTCAAGGAACTCCAAGGAGGCACCGCCACCGGTGCTCACATGGCTGATCTTATCGGCGAGGTTGAATTTATTGATTGCTGCTACCGAATCTCCGCCACCGACAACGGTCGTGGCACTGCTGACTGCAAGAGCTTTGGCAACCTCAAGGGTTCCTTCGGCAAAAGCAGCAAATTCAAAGACACCCATCGGACCATTCCACACGACGTTCTTGGCACCCTTGATTTCATCGACAATGAGCGCAACGGTCTTCGGACCGACGTCCATACCGATCAGATCATCGGGGATGTCCGGACCATCGATTGCCACTACAGGGGTGTTCTCATCAAAGGCGGCGCCACAACGATGGTCAACCGGCAGAATAACGTTTACACCAAGCTCATCAGCTTTTTTGAGGAATGAAGCTGCAGTTGCTCGATACTCCTCCTCTACCAGGCTCTTACCAACCTTGTGGCCTTTCTCCAAGAGGAAGGTATACGCCATTCCACCACCGATGACGACTGCCGAGCAAGTCTTCACTAAACTCTCCAATACGCTGATCTTACTAGAAACCTTTGAGCCACCAATAATGGCAACAAAAGGCTTTTCAGGATTGGCCAAGAGCGGACCCATGAATTTAACCTCTTTTTCGATCAACAGACCGGCATAGGAGGGAAGAAAGTGGCTCACACCTTCGGTGGAAGCATGTGCACGGTGTGCAGTGCCAAATGCGTCATTGACATATACATCGGCAAGGGCAGCAAGGCTCTTTGCAAAAGCGGGGTCATTTGCCTCTTCCTCTGCGTAGAAACGAACGTTCTCAAGAAGAAGCACCTCGCCTGCCTTCAATGCAGTGGCAGCCTTCTCTACTTCAGCTCCAATGACATCGCTAGCAAGAGTCACTGGCTTGCCCAACAGCTCGGAGAAGCGTTTGGCGACTGGTGCCATGGAGAAATCAGGGTTCTTTTTACCCTTTGGGCGACCGAGGTGGCTCATTACCACCACGCTTGCACCAGCATTGAGCAGATGCTCGATGGTAGGCAGAGCAGATCGAATGCGTGTATCGTCGGTGACTACGCCATCCTTCAGTGGCACGTTGAAATCAACACGAACAAGAGCCCGCTTTCCAGCAAAATCGCCATCCAAAATTGTGTTCAGGACCATATACAACCTCTGTAACAGGATCTAGTCAAAAGTTCAGGCCTGTATAGACAGGCCTGAACCATAGAAAACCAATGTGTTATTTCACCAGCTTCTTGGCAAGGTCAACGACACGGGCAGAATATCCCATCTCGTTATCGTACCAGCTGATAACCTTGAACATACGATCGCCGATCTGCATGGTAAGCAGGCTATCGAAGATCGAAGAGTGGTGGTTTGCAATGATGTCATGGCTGACGATCGGGTCAGCGGTGTACTCAAGGATTCCCTTCATCGGGCCATCAGCAGCAGCTTTCATCGCTGCGTTGATTGCCTCAACGGATGCATCCTTCTTCAAGGTTACGACCAAGTCGACGACCGAACCGGTGGGTACGGGTACGCGCATGGCCATGCCATTGAGCTTGCCCTTCAGGGCAGGGATTACCTCACTGACTGCACGGGCAGCACCAGTGGTGGTAGGGATGATCGATACGGCACCAGCGCGAGCTCTGCGCAGGTCTCTGTGTGGCTGGTCGAGCATCACCTGGTCGTTGGTGTATGCGTGCACAGTGGTCATCAGACCCTGCTCGATGCCGAAGTTGTCCTCAAGGACCTTGGCAATCGGGGAGAGACAGTTGGTTGTGCAGCTGGCATTTGAGAAAGCCTCAAGGGAGAGGTCAAGCTGATCGTCGTTGACACCCAGGACAACAGTCTGGTCAATCTTGTCTTTTGCAGGAACGGTAAGGATAACCTTCTTGG
>JBAZCM010000046.1:0-13864 GCA_041654935.1 Sphaerochaeta sp.
CAAAGACTGTGGTTTTAGTGTATACTCGAAAAAAGTTGGGAAAACAGGTTTTTTACCTGCCAATCATCATATACGAGGAGTGTATCGTAATGCTAATTCTCATTTCTGACGCCTTCGATGCCGACTTGCCAAAGAAACTTGAAGCATTCGGTGAAGTGACTGTGGACAAGCAACGTCTCAGTGAAGCCAACGTCGTGTTGGTGCGCAGTAAGACCAAGTGTACTAAGGAGTACATTGACAACGCACCGAACTTGAAACTGATCATCCGTGGTGGGGTAGGAATCGACAACATCGACTCCTCGTATGCCGCCAGTAAGTCCATTATCGTCAGAAACACTCCCAAATCCTCCTCTATCGCCGTTGCTGAGCTTGCATTTGCTCTTTTGCTCAGCGCTCCCAATCATTTGATGGAGTATCACAACGGCATGCGCCAGGGTAACTGGCTCAAGAGCAAAAAACGCACTGAGCTCTATGGCAAAACCCTCTGCCTGCTCGGTTGTGGCAATATAGCCACCGAAGTGGGGCGGCGTGCAAAAGCCTTTGGCATGAAGGTTGTCGCCTACGACAAGTATGTCAATGCCAGTGAAGTTGCAACGCTCATCCCGACCATTGAGGAAGCGGTCAAGGATGCCCACTTCATCTCAATCCACCTCCCGTTGACTGAAGAGACACGTTCGATTGTCAACAAGGACTTATTGAGTAACTGCACAAACGCGCCGGTAATCGTAAATACGGGGCGAGCCTTGTGTGTTGATGCAAACGACATCGTCGAAATGCTGGAGAACGGACAAATAAGTTGGTACGCCACTGACGTGTATCCCAATGATCCACCAAGCTCTGACTATCCAATCCTTGCCGCTGAGCGGGTGACGCTTGTCCCCCATGTTGGTGCGAACAGTGAAGAGAACCTTGCCCGAATAGGGGAAGAGACCTGTGAGATTCTAGAAGAGTTGACCAAGGGAGGGTTGATTTAATGCAACGCAAGAAAAATTTCTTTGCTGGCCCGTCGGTGATGCCAGTGGAAGTGCTGCAAGAGCTGCAGGCACAGATCCTTGACTACAATGGCCAAGGTCTTTCGATGATTGAGACCAGTCACCGTGGTGGTCTCTTCGAGGATCTTCATATCCAAGCCCTCTCTTTGGTTCGTGAGCTCTTGGGTATCAGCGACGAATACTCAGTCTTCTTTCTCGGCGGTGGAGCCAGCCTACAATTCTCCATGGTCCCGATGAACTTCCTGCGCCCCAATACGGTTGCTGATTACATCAAAAGTGGATCATGGGCAGCAAAGGCTGCAACTGATGCCGAAAAAATTGGAAAGGTGAACTACTACTACGACGGCACTGATAAAAATTTTACCGCACTTCCTGATCCCGCGAGTGTCAAAGCAAGTGAAGACTCCAGTTACCTCTTTCTGTGCTCAAACGAAACAATCGGTGGGGTGCAGTGGCAGAGCTTTCCAAAAATCGGAACGGTACCACTCATCGCTGACATGTCCAGTGATATCCTCAGTCGCCCTCTACCGATCGATGACTTTTCATTGATTTATGCTGGAGTACAGAAGAATCTCGGTCCAGCCGGAGCAACGCTTGTGATCATCAAGCGCTCACTGCTTGAGCAGCAAAATGCAAACTTGCCCTCCTACCTGGATTATCGCAACCACGTGAAGGGTGAAGGGCTGTACAACACGCCACCGGTCTTCAGCATTTGGGCAGTGAAGCTTGTATTGGAGTGGATCAAGAGAAATGGGGGAGCCGAAGGGATGCAAAAGAGGGCCCAGGAGCGCAGTCGCCTCGTCTACGATGTGATCGACTCATCCTCCTTCTTCAGAAGTCCCGTTGATCCGACCTATCGCTCTCACATGAACGTGGTATTCCGTCTTCCCACTGAAGAGCTCGAAGCAGCCTTCCTGCAACGCAGCAAGGAGGAGGGGATGCTCGGTCTGAAAGGTCACCGATCGGTCGGCGGACTACGGGCAAGCCTGTACAACTCCCTGCCGATTGAAGACGCGAAGGCGCTCGCAGATCTGATGCGTGAGTTTGAACGCACCCATGGGTAATGGTGTATGAAGACAAAGATGGACGAGATGAACAAGGCTATCATTCGCCAACTCGGTGATGGGCGTAAGCCATTTAGCGCCATTGCCGATGAGTTGGCGATAACGGAGAATACCGTAAGATCTCGAGTCAATAAACTCGTAGATGAAGGAGTACTGCAGATTTCGGGGTTGGTGAACCCCGAGTGTATTCCTGGCCTGCAGGTCGTGATGATGGGTGTAAAACTAAAGACACTTGACTTGGAAAAAAAGGCCAAGGAGTTCAGTCAACTACGAGGTGTTATCTCAGTTGCTGTAGTGACCGGACGCTATGATCTCTTTGTCCAGTTGGTCCTCAGTGAAGAGGAAGGGTTGAGCTTGCTCGACTTTTTCAAGTATGAACTGGATCAGATAACTGAAGTCAGTGATGTAGAGACCTATGTCGTCTACCAAGGTCACAACTTCAGGATCCCGTACATCCTTTGAGTGAGACAATATCATACAAAAATACCGCTTGTGGATAAAAAAGCTTTCTTCACTTCTCTGGAGAAAGCTTTTCATTCATGCTATACTCTGTTCGTCTTTGTACTAAATTTCTGATGTTGTTGATTTAGGAGAATACTATGGCTGACTTGTCTACCTCATACCTTGGACTGGAACTCAAAAACCCCCTTATCGCTGCCAGCAGCCCATTGACTGCTTCACTGGATAACCTCAAGCGCTGTGAAGACGCAGGCTTAGGTGCCGTTGTACTCAAATCAATTTTTGAAGAGCAAATCGAGTCGATCGGAGACTCAACTGCTCAAGATGGTGAAGCATACTCTGCTCATACTGACGCCTACGAATTTCTTCGTGAAGCGAGTATGGAGCGCCATATCGATGCCTACCTGGCACTGGTAGAAGGGGCCAAGGCCTCCCTTGATATTCCTGTGATTGCATCGATCAACTGCCGCTCCAATGGCAAGTGGATTGAGTACGCAAAACGTTTTATCTCCATGGGCGCTGACGCCATTGAGCTGAACCACTATGTGGTAGCCTCTGATGTTGAGGTTGAGGGGACTGTAATCGAGGATGAGTACCTCTCATTGGTCAAACATGCCCGTAAGGCACTTGATCTGCCCCTCAGTTTGAAGATGGGACCGGCCTTCTCCTCACTAGCTAACATGCTCAGACGCTTTGATGAGCTGAATATTGATGGTGTGGTCCTCTTCAATCGTTTCTTGAGCCCAGACATCAATATCGATAAGATGAAGATGGTCCAGGCACAGATGCTCAGTAGTAAGGACGAGTATACCCAGAGTCTTCGCTGGACTGCTCTGATGAGTGAGCAAGTTCGCTATGATATTTGCGCCTCTACCGGCATTTGGGATGGAAAGACGGTTATCAAGCAACTGCTTGCAGGAGCGAAGAGCGTGCAGCTGTGCTCGGTACTGCTCAAACAAGGCCTGGGAGCTGTTGAGCAGATTAAAGAGCAGATGGTGCAGTGGATGGATGCCCATGAGTATGATGATATTGAGGCTTTCCGCGGAAAACTGAGTCAAGACAATGCCGATCCCATGACCTGGGAGCGGGTACAGTACATGAAGTCCATCCTCGAAGCTGATGCAGTGAGGTAAGTAATATGGATTTGTCTGCGTATCGAGACATTGCGCCGTACCGTGGACAGGATGTTCTGGATGCTGTAGAGCGAGTCAAACAGAACGTTGACGGGATTGTCGAGTTCCTCGGTTCTGTGAGCCCTGTTGAGACCGCACAGCAGCGTGCCGCTCTCAAGGCTAAGGTTGGCTATATCCTTAAAGCCCTTGATGAGGTGAGGACCTATGATGACTTTCAGCGCAAAATTACCGCTGGGGTCTTCCTTCCTCAAGTGGTAGAGAACTCTGTTGATGAATTTACCTTCAGCGGTACCGAATCTCTTGATAAAGAGACTGCCTATCTCTTTGTCAGTACTCACCGAGATATCGTCCTCGACTGTGCCCTCATCGACCTTGCCCTCGATGCTGCCGACCAGATGCTCTGTGAGATGGCCATCGGGGATAACCTCTTGACCAATGAGTTTGTCACCGACCTCTTCAAGCTCAATGGGGGAGTGACGGTCAAACGTAATCTGCCGATGCGCGAATCGTATCTCGAATCGATTCGCCTCTCCTCCTACCTGGTGGAGTTGATCAGTGAGGTGAACAAGTCAGTGTGGATTGCTCAAAAGAGCGGCCGCTCCAAAGATGGCAAGGATATCACCAATCCTGCAGTCATCAAGATGCTGCACCTCTCCCAGCGTAAAAAGGGTGTCTCCTTCAGTGAGGTCATCAACAAGGTGCGCATCGTACCGGTAGCCGTGAGCTACGAGAAGGACCCCTGCGATGTCATCAAAGCTCGCGAAGAGGTCCACTCCTCCTTCTTTGGCAGGAGGAAGAAACGCCTCTATGAGGATTTGATCTCGATCTCTCGGGGCCTGAAGGGGGATAAGGGACGCATCCATATCTCATTCGGTGAACCTATCAGTGGAGAGTGGGAGAATAGCGAGCAGGTAGCCCGTGAGATTGACCGGCAGATCCATCTTACCTATCGACTCTGGCCAACAAACCTCTGGGCATATGACTATCTCAACAAGAGCAGTGAGCATGCCTCATCCTATGCTGACTTCGATCATGAGGCTTTCATGGCACGTTTTGAAGGTCTTAAGCCTGAGGTCCGTGAATATGTCCTCAACGCCTATGCAAACCCGGTACGTTCCTATCTTGCGGCACAAGCCTAGCGTATTGCTTTTGTTGCTGCTCGTCATCTTCCTGTTCAATGGATGCGAGCGCCAGAGTACCGTATTGCTAAACCTCCGCTCGACAGTCGAAAATGTTGAAGAGCGCCAAGAGCTTAGTCTGACCTTCTCCCTCTCTCAGGAGAGTGGGCAAGTGCAGGTTCTTTTGTCGGCAAGTGATGAGAAGAGTAGCTGGTCTTTGGCTATCGAACCGGATACAAGTGGTGCATATACCATTGGTCCGGTGACAATGGGCGATTATATAGGCCTCCCGGAAGGCATGTGGACCTTAGCCGTGATGCTCGATGATGGGCAGTGGCTTGAGGAGTCAATTACCGTCCAACAGCCTTGATCAGCTCATCTTTGGCAAGACGAACAACGAAAGTCCGTCCATGAGGACATACGGGCTCATCGAGGGCAAAGACTTGTTCCAAGAGCTCGACGGCAAGATGACGATCAACCACATCGCCTTGGCGGATCGAAGCGTGGCACGCAACAATCGCATACAAGCCTTTCTCCACCTCATGGGCGTCCCCTGTATTCTCTTGGATAAAGGTCGCCACCTCTCCCTCTACTTGCTTGTAGAGCGCAGGGACTGCAGTCAGCTCCCATAAGAGGGCTTCATCTGTACGCTGTACTTTGATACCCAGGTTTAGGTATAGGTCTGTGTGCTGGTCCAAGTACTCATCGACATCGCGAGAGACCTCAAAGCGCAAAGGGACGAGCAGTGGTTGGCTGACGTGCTTGGAGCGCACTTCATCAAAGAGCAAGCGTTCATGGGCTGCATGTTGGTCCACGAGATAAATCTCTTCTCCCTTTTGAGCGATGAGGAAGAGGTTGAAAGCCTGTCCGAGGTAGACAAAGGGCTGCTCAACCTGCGCTGGTTGAATCAACGGTGGCTCGACTGACTGATTAGAGGGTTTACTCTCTTCTCCAAGGATTTGTCGGGCCTTCTCAAACCACTGTGGGTCGATAGTTCTGGAAACCTGGGGTGTATAGGCAGCTCTCTTACCCTGAACAGCCTGGCCTTTTTTTTCCCCAAAAAGGTCGTCCTTCGGTTCGTATGTAGCAGCTGTTGGGCTAATACGAGGAATCGTTCGCTTCATCTGAGCGCGAATCATCTGCACCACCAGGTGGTGAATTTCGGCTTGGTTACGCAGCTTCACCTCCCGTTTTGTTGGGTGGATATTGAAGTCTACGAGGGTAGGGTCGACTTGAATGAAGAGGTAACAGTAAGGAAATGAGCCGCCGGGAAGTTGTTCTCCATAGCCGTAGGTAACGGCCTGTACCAGTGCATACTCATCGACTGGTCGATCGTTGATGTAGATTCTGATATGGGAGCGGTCACTGCGAAAAAGGGCAGCGGTGGAGGCTACAGCGTACAATGACACCCGCTCTCCCTCGTGGTGCAGCTCAACAAGCTCTGCGTCGGTGACCGGTTGGTTGATCGCAAGTACATCGACGACACGTCCCTTTGGGGTCGTGGTGGGCAGATCGAGTCGGAGTTTTCCATCTTGGTAGAATCTGAAACTGCGGTCGGGGAAGGCCAGTGCTTTTTGGATAAGGATTTGGCGTGCCATCGTCGCTTCAGTGGAAGGGCGCTTGAGAAATTGCCTGCGAGCAGGGAGCTCGCCGAAGAGTTCTTCGACAGTAACGATTGTGCCCCTGTCTGGGCCTCCTGCAAGGACTGGGCCGCGCCTACCGTTATCAACGGTAATCTGATGAGCTTCTTTACCTTCTCGGACACTTTCGATAGTGATACGGGCTACCGCTGCGATGGAGTAGAGAGCCTCACCACGAAAACCCATACTCGTGATGTGATATAGGTCATCTAACTCTCGTACCTTGCTGGTGGCATGGCTCTCACAGAGTAGAGGCAGGTCCTCAGCTTCTATGCCTACTCCATCATCGATGACCTTGATCTGTCGCAATCCCCCTTCCTCTACACTTACTGTTATCGTAGAAGCGCCGGCATCCAGGGCATTGTCGACAAGTTCACGAATCACCGAAGCTGGTCGCTCAATGACCTCGCCAGCGGCGATTCGTTGGGCGACCAGGGGGTCGAGGCGTTGTATGCGCATTAGAACCTCTTATTCAGATCAACCTTCGCCGTCACGCTGAGGCGTGGGGTGGTAAAGGAGGCGTTCTTGATCGGATAGAGGGCCATCGTCGAGAACGTGAACGGTGCAATGGTATAACTTGCCTTCAAGAAACTCGAAGCGTATGGACCTGCGAACAGATCAAGGATTTTGGCATCGCCAGCAAAGAGGTCGGTGAGGGTATCAATGACACCAAGCTGCTGCAGACCAAAGCCAAGGCTAAACTGACCTATGGTCGTCTCTAGGGAGAAGTGGCTGTAGTCAGCTCCTTGGGTCGGGTCAGCGCTCAGGCGTGCACGTTTGAAGCCGGAGGTGAAGGGTAGGTTCCAGGCAAGGGAGCTTTGTAGCCACTTGCCGTCCCATCCCAGTTCTGCCAGGACATCAAAGGTAGAATCATATCCATGCATCGCCTGGTAGGCAAAGTCATTGATCAGGTAGTTACGGTTCTTGCCACGGTTAAGGGTGGCCATGACCTTTGCGTTGAAGTCACCCTTGTTCAGTGCCAAACCACCGCCGAGGAGGTAGTTGGGGAAGAAGTAGGTCAGACTTGTATCCACGAACTGATCCCAATCAACATTGGGGTAGACCGGCAGATACCCTTGGGCCTGGATAAGACCATCAAGGCGGGTCTTTCTACTGTTGATGATCGGAAGTTTTGCGCTGATCAACGGATAGAGGTTAATGACCTCTGGATCGATCTCGATCTCTGCTAAGGTCCCGACAGCAAGGGTGAAGGGATACCCACCACCTGCGGTGTACTCAACAATGGTGGATGCCCATTGGCTTTTGCCATCCTGTAGGCCGGTGAAGAGAAGATCATCAAAGGAGGAGATCAGGGAGACCGGTCCGATGGAGATCTTGTTCTGCAGAATCAGTTTGTCCCCAGCAAGGAAGTGGGGAGCAAAGAAGGTCGACAGATCGCTGCGGATTGAGCGCTGGTTATCCAGCAAGAGATAGAAGGCGCTGGTCTCATATCCGATGCGTAGGTGCTCAAAGTATGAGAGGATGTAGCTCGCCAAAGCTAATGGCTCCTCAGGTATGGGTAGCACTGTGTTGGCGTAGGAGGAGAAGTCCTCTGTAGAAATTGCCGCGTTCAAGGTAATGGCAAAGGGCCCTTTGGAGAAGTATGGCTTGACGAAGAGTCGATGACTGAGGGTATCTGAATCGGTACCATCCCACACAAAGTCATAGCCTGCGATAACTCCAATAGAGCCTTCACGGCGGCTCTGCTCTTCACTGCTGCTCAGTGCAGGGCGCGCAGCGGCAACACCGCTGTCAACAACCTCTTCCTCTAGAGCTACAGGCTCTTCTTCAGCTACTACCATCTCATCTTCTTGCTCCAATACAACAGGAAGTGGTGCAGATGGAACGAGTTGCTTGGCCCCTGCGACTCGCACTGTGGGTGCTAAAGGAATTACGAGTTCAGAGGCGATGGTGCTCTCCATAGCAGTGGTATCGATAACGACAGCATCTTTTTCGATTGCCTTAACGTATAGGCTCGGTACAGAGGGAGTGACCGGTTCAGTTTCCACAGACTCAATGGCAGATACATCCAGGGTTGGGACGGTAGGGAGTGCGGCGGTCTTTTCGACTGCGGCAACGGTGAGCACAGGTGCTGCAGGGGTCGCAGCTAAGGCAGTTGGGCTGACTGAACTGATATCCACCGTCGGAGCAGTGGGAACTACAGATCCTTCTACAACTTCTTCGACCTTTACAGTCGGAGCAGGCGGAAGCTGAATTGCCTGCGGTGCATAGCGCCCAACCAACAGTGTTGATGGCTTGGCAGGAATGAGAAGAAGAGCCTCGTCTACTGCTAAGGCCTCTTCAATGACAAGCTCTTCAACTGCTGCAGGAAGACTGGCACGAATCTCTTCGGCGGTGTACTGGAAAGCCTCTTCGGTGATGAAGGTGCCGTACGTATAGTAATAACCACTTTGAACCCCAGTGGCTGTTCGACTCATATCGCGCAGGTGAAGTTTCTCGTTGACTGAGATGTCGGTGACAGCTCCGGTGATCAGGTTGAGCGACTCAATGGAGCCGGAGAAGGCGGTGACACTCTCTTCGGTGTCGTTAGTAATGACCAACATCTCCGCTTCATCGCGCATTGTGTACTGCGTAGCTGGAGTGCGTACGGTCAAGGTACCACCAGCTCCCCATGAGTTGAAGGTAGCTTCGCCGGTGACCAGATAGAGCTCAATTGCTCCTGGACGCAGCGAGCTGGTGATGAGCAGGCTATCTTGGTAGAGGTTGATAGCCCCCAGGGGAGTGACGATGAGGAGATCACTTTCGGGGTTGTGGAGGATCCAGCCCTCACCAATATAGTCGGTGACGCTGAGGGTGGCATCCAAGAGTCCTCCATCGCGGTCATAGAGTTTGAGGCTTCCAATATCCCCATCAGCGATGAAGACCGACTCTTCGGCCCACAGACCGAATGCCATGCATGCGATCAATAGAATCAGACCAACTTTCTTCAACGACCAGTTCATACTCTCTCCCTATCAAAGAAAATCAGAGGATTGTCACCCTCACTGCAGTGCTCAGCGTAAACGTTGCTGTGCCCTGGTCATCAAAGTTCGTGCTCAGACCAAGGTCAACGGTGTAGGGTTTCATCTTTAGGACAGCCGACGCATTGAGCACTACATTGCGCAATGTGAGCAATCCTTCAAAAAAACGTTCACCCATAGTGGTAGGATAAAGCTTTTCATAGGTGAAGTCCAGAGAAACGATATTGAATACCCTTCTCTCTATGTGAATGCCAGCAACAAATTGATAACTATGGTAGGAGCCGTCAGTATAGAGGCTTGCCATCTTCGATCGTACAAAGATTCTGCGGCTAGCCAGAGCCATACTGATCGTAGCATCCAGGCGTGTAGTTCCCAGCGGAAGAAGGAGCTCTTCAATCCCTTGGGCATTGCGACGCTCAAAGCCAGGTGAGTAATAATCGATATAAAAGCCGGGGGTAAAGGCATTGGTAATCGAGGCGTTGAAGACCAGGGAACTGGCACTATGACCCCAGATGCCCCAGCGCCATCCCATTGCGGGTTTGAAAAAGACTCCCTCTTTGGTTTGACCGATGAGGTCACCAAAGATGTTGATGTTCAACAATTTGTTTCGCAAAAGGGGGTAGGAGGCATCAGCTGCAAAGAAGGCAAGGTTGGGCCATTCTTTGGAGCGTGCTACCTCTGGGGGAGTATGCGCAAAAGAGAAGCCCATCTCAAGCTGACTGAGCTGGGTTTGGTCTTCATACCGCAACAGAGGATTTCCGCTGAGCCGCCAGGCAATCAGGGCGGGGTCAAATACATCGTTGACTACGTAGTGAAATCCAACGTTGGCTACGTTCACCGAAGAGAGGTCAACCATCAACTCGAGACCTGGACGACTGGCCCATAGCCCTGCCCCTGCATCATAGTAGCCATTGATAAGAGCGCCATCACCCATGGTGATGGATAGGAGCTTTCCCCACCGCAGATAGAAGTCTTGATAGGGAGCGCCCCATTGCATTGAACGGATGAAGCGACTGTAATGACGGAAGAGGAGGGAAGCGTAGTCGAAACTGGAGAGCTCCCCCCGATCAGGAGGCAGCCACTCCTCGAAGTTGAGGGTGATGTCAAAGGGATCGAAGTGCAGTTGGCCTTGCAAGGCAACGTCAAATTGGATTGAGAACTTACCGACTGAGAGGTCGGGTTTGAACCTCAGGCGAAAGAGACCATCACTGGTTGCTTCACCTTCTAAAAGCCCATCGCCGCCTTCACCAGACGAAAAGGGTAATCCCGCCCACTGAAAGACCGATCCCTGATCCATCTCAGGTGATGGGGCAAGCGGGTCCATCTCTTGAAAGACCGGCCCCTGATCCACGTCGCTTGCAGGGGGGAGTTGGTCTATCCCTTCCTGGGCTTCACCGAAGAGCATGAAGGCCAGAGGGAGAAGCAGCAGGATGCAGACTAGACGTTTCATATGCTCCTTCCTCCTCTGCTATTGTCCCATATTCACCCTATAAAAGTAAACAGTGAAAGAAGAGATGTGTTACACCCTCCCTTCAAAGTGGTGGGAGTTGTAGATGTGTTGGCGTGTCAGTGGATCGAGGTGAGAGAGGGATGAGACGATGGGTTTGAGACGGGAGCGAATATTGGATTGGTCATAGGGACAAACCGGTTTGATGACCGGCAACTCAAGTTGCTTGGCAAGGCTGGCGATGTTCTTCTCCCGTACCTCGATCATCGGACGAATAACCGTCACTTTCCCATCAAAGAATGGCTGAACCGGCAGCATGGTCGAAAAAGAGGCGCGAAAGCACAGATTCATCAAGGTTGTCTCCACTAGATCGTCCAGGTGGTGGCCCATGGCAACCAATTCGATGCCCTCTTTGCGGCAGTGTTCAAAGATAATCCGTCTGCGATTGCGTGAGCAGAGGTAACAGTTAAAGTCTCCGTTGAACGAGTCAGGGTTCTGTCGCTCGTGGTAGATAGTCAACTCATAGCCGAGGGCAGTGAAGTACTCCTCTAGGAGTTCTAGGCCCTCTTGGGCAATCGGATGCTCGAGCCAGTTGATCAGCACAGCCTTGAGGGTGTAGTCGATGGGCAGCCACCTTCTTCGCAGTGACAAGGCCAAAGCCAGGGCAAGGCTATCCTTGCCTCCACTGGCAGAGAGAAGAACTGTCTCGCCCTCACCAATCATTGAGTAGGTGTTGATCGCTTTGCCGGTTTGCTTGGCAAAGCGCATCACGTTAGAGGGGATGGGACCTTCGATGAGACGTTTCCATGGGGGATTTTGCATTGTTTATGACTCCAATGCCGAATCGATGATCTCTTGGGTCAGGGAAACCGGCGAGAAGATTCTGAATTTTCTCAGTCGTTTTGTAAAGGCCTGGCCAACACCTCCGCTAAAGAGGTGAGAGGCTAGCTCTCCATTGACCGCCCTTCCTTGGGCATCAACAATTGGCATCGACGCTTCAAACCCAATCGGCTCGGGGATATCGATGATCAGAGAGTAGGGAGCAAGGCCGTATTTGCTGCATAAGAGCTCTTCTCTTTGGTGACGTTCAAAGGGAGTGGGCACCTTCTCTGCCTCCCAGCTCTCCTCATAGACGCAGCGATAGATCTGGTTGTTATGTACCGCTTCAAAGAGGGGAAGGGTAGCCAGTCTTTTCTCTTTGGCCAGATGAGTAAACTCTTCGTCATCGAGGTTGAACAGTTCATCCTCCCGTAGGTGCCCATCTGAGAGTGAACCTACCACCGCTTTTTTGATCATGGCAGTGGCGCTACGGGTGCGCGGGTGCCAATAAACATTGCGGTACATGAGGTATTTGGAGAAGAGCAGATGTTCAACAGAGGCGATAGCCTCCTCTTCCAAGGCAAGACGACCATCACAGACCTGTAGCTTTCCTGTGATGTAAGAGACATCCTGCATGCCATAGGGAACTCCACAGAAGAAGGCATCACGATTAAGGTAATCCAGCTTATCAGGATCCAAGGCTCCGCTGAGAATTGAGCGATAAAGACTAATCTCTTCGGATACAGCAGGTCTCGCTTCGTCGATAATGGCACAGACAAGCTCAGTAGTGGTATTACACGCTTTTATCAGCGATCTGAGCTCTTGGTCGTTTTCGATAATCTGGGCACCAATGGCCTCATGGTCGTCAGCAATGACATCTTTAAGTGAGTGAGCATAGGGGAAATGGCCGATATCGTGTAAGAGTAGGGCACAAAGATAGGCATTGACCCCTTCGATACTAAAGAGCGAGTTCTCTATTTTTTTGAGAAGATTGAGCAGAATTTGTCGGCCAATATGATAGACTCCCAAGCTATGGTTTAGTCGGGTATGGACAGCCCCGGGGTAGAGGAGGAACGTGGGCCCTAATTGTTTGATTCGTCCCAGCTTTTGCATCGCTTTGCTGCGATACATTTGATATAGCGAATCACTGAGGTGTATATCCTTCCAGAGGGGGTCACGTACCACATGGGACTCTTGGGTAATGAGGGTGTTGAGAAGCGAGGTCATAGCAAGATAGTAGGCTAGCTGTGAGGGTGTGTAAAGAGGCAAAAGCGTGGCCATTTTTGCCTCGTTGGTTTAGAATGGCTGTATGAGGAGGCACCATGCAACGATACTTGGTCATAGCCGACGATTTTACCGGAGCAAATGATACCGGCCTGCAGTTTGCCAGACGCTCCATTCCTACCAGGGTGCAGATCATGCGCTCTGCCCCCCTTACCGATGAACACTCGCTGGTACTCGATACTGAGAGTCGCAATGTGGATGAAGAGGTTGCCCGCACGCGGGTGGCTGACGCCTTTGAGGGAGTTGATCTCTCAGCCTTCGATATCGTGATAAAGAAGATTGATTCAACACTCAGAGGCAACGTGGCCGCTGAAGTTGCCCAGGTGCGCGCTCTCATCGACGCCGATATTGTCGTAGTCGCTGCAGCCTTTCCTCCGATGGGAAGGACGACCGTCGATGCCACGGTCCTGCTCAATAGAGTAGCGTTACTACAGACCGAAATAGGTCGCGATCCCCGTAAGCCCATTGCTACCGACAACCTCATCACCCTCTTTGAGGACCTTGATGAACGGATCGTCCACCTGCAGGTTGAAACAATCAGAGAGGGCTCCTTCCCTTCACTGAAGCGTGGGGTAGTGGTCTGTGACAGCCTCGACAATACCGACCTTGACCTGATCGCGGCGTGGGCACTCTCGCTTGAGGAGCGTGTACTCTTTGTCGGCAGTGCCGGCATTGCCGATGCCCTGGTCAACCAGCGCCAGCGAACAAAACCCTCTTTGGCACTGGTGGCCAGCCTCAGTGAGGTGAGTGCAGCCCAAGTGCGATATGCCCAAGAGCGAGGGGCTGTGGTCGTTGTAGTTCCTGTGCAGACCGTTTTGGAGGGAAAGCCAATTGAGCATTCGGTGCAGCGTGCTCTAACTCTTCTCGGTGAAGGACACGATGTGATCTTTACCGTCTCATCGGTCATCGATCGCGAGGATATCGCCC
>JBAZCM010000047.1:0-13757 GCA_041654935.1 Sphaerochaeta sp.
TATCCTGGGCCTTCGTATCGGTATGTTCACCCCCAGTGAAGCCGGGGCTGTGGCAGTCTTCTATACGATCATTGTTGGAAAGTTCATCTACAAGGAACTGGGAAAAGAGCACATCATCCCCGTTCTTAAGGAGACAATTTTTGGCACCAGTGGTGTTGTTCTGATCATCGTGAGCGCCTCGGTTTTTGGCTACTACATGAACTGGGAGCGCATTCCCCAGGCAATTACTGGCGGACTCTTGAACATCACCCAGAACAAGTATGTGATGTTGATGGTCATCAACATTCTCTTGCTCGTGTTGGGAATGTTCATTGAAGGTGGCGCTGCGATGATTATCCTCGCCCCGCTTTTGGTTCCGGTAGTAACCCGCCTTGGCGTCGACCCGGTCCACTTTGGCCTAATCACCATCGTCAACATCATGGTCGGTGGTATCACCCCACCCTTCGGGTCAATGATGTTCACCACCTGTTCAATTACTGGCTGTCGACTTGACCAGTTCGTCAAGGAGTCAATCCCGTTCCTTATTGCCCTACTCATCTCCTTGATTCTGGTTACGTACATCCCGGCCATCAGCCTGATTCTGCCTCGTATCCTCTATGGAGCATAAAAAGGAAGGTATCATGAAGATTTATGCACACCGTGGCGCTTGTGGCTTCTATCCTGAGAACACCATGCTCGCCTTTGAAAAAGCCCTTGAAGCAGGCAGCGATGGCATCGAGCTCGATGTCCAGCTGACTCGTGATGGCCATGTCGTGATCATCCACGATGAGACCATTGACCGGACCTGTAATGGGACTGGTCGGGTTTGGGATCATGACCTGGTCGACCTACAGCGCTACAATGCTGCCCACACCTACAAGGATGGAAGCGAATTCCACCCTATCCCGAGCTTCGAGGAGTATTGTAAGTGGGTTGCCACCACCGACCTTGTCACCAATATCGAGCTGAAAAGTAGTGTAATCTACTACCATGAGCTTGAGAGGAAGACCCTTGAGATTGTCAAAGCCCATGGCTTGGAGAAGCAAGTCTTCGTCTCTTCGTTCAACCACCTGAGTCTGGTGAAGAGCAAAGAGCTTGATCCTGCAATCCCCTGTGGTGTACTGGTGCCAGAGAGTGGACTGGTAAATGCAGGACTGGCCACCAAGCTCTTTGGTTTTGAGTACTTCCACCCCGCCTACGTCTCCCTCAGTGAAGAGATGGTGAGCGAATGCCACGAGCATGGCATCAAGGTCAATGTGTGGACCATCAACACCATGGAGGCACTTGAGAACTGCTATCGCTGGGGTTGCGATGGGATCTTCACGAATTACCCTGAAGTTGCTCGCGCGTACGTAGATACGAACAAGAATCGTTAATATCAACTTTACTATCCAAGGGGAGGGCACACCTCCCCTTTTTATTGCCCATTAGTAAAGAATTATCATGGACACACCTGAAAAAGCACCGTATTATTTTAACGAAGGTGGAGATAGTGTCTAAAAAACCGTTGTTTATTCGACTTGCCAAACCTACTTACGGACGATTCATCCTTTGGCGACATCGTATCACTGCCGAGGGGATGGATAAACTTTCTGATCTCAAACCTCCGTTTATCGTTGTAGCCAACCACGTACATACCCTCGACCCTTTCTTCATCAGCTCGGCTTCCCCTGTCCACATCCGCTGGGTTGCAGGAGCCTACCTCTTCAGACTCTTTGGCCTCAGGCCCCTCTTACAACGCTGGGTAGGCGCAATCTCCAAGGTTCAGAATAAGAGTGATATGCACACCATTCGCATGATTGGGGCCGCCCTGAAGAGTGGGGATATTGTCGGGCTCTTTCCCGAAGGGACTCGCACATGGGACGGAGAGCCAGTGGGCTTTGATAGTGCGCTTGCCAAGCTGCTCAGACTTTTCAAAGTCCCGGTGGTTGTCCTGAGCCTTGAAGGCCTCTATGCAGAACGACCACGATGGGCAAAGGTAGCACGCAAAGGTCCCTCAACACTTCGCTGGGTCACCACCATCGATGTAGACACCATCGCAAGCCTTTCAGACCAACAACTCTATGAACGGCTCAAAGAAACCCTTGGATTCTCCTTTACCAAATGGCAGGCAGAACACCAGATTCCGTTTGTCTCCAAAAGAGGTGCTGAAGGAGCTGAACAAGTACTCTATCTCTGCCCCGATTGCAAGAGCATTGGAACAATACAGACAGAGGCAAGGACCATCGCCTGCAGCCACTGCTCGATGAAAATGCACCTGGATGAGTTTGAGCGCCTCCATTTGCTGGATGGTGAGAATCCTCATTCTGATATTGCCTCGTGGCATGCCTGGGAGCGCTCCTACATAGCCAATCATGCTGATCAACTCACCTTTCCACTTGACCGCGGAGTTCTATTTCAACGAATCGATCAGTACAAAATGATACCCATTTCCATGAACTTTACGCTCAGCATCGAAGAGGACGCGATGATTATTCGCCCTCAGCAGGGAGAGCCCACGCTCCTTCCTTTTGCTGATATTACCTCGATGGCCATCAATGCACGAAACACGTTGGAACTTTCGTGCAATGGAGTACGATATCGCATCAGGATCCAACAAAATGGATCAGTTCTCAAATACACCGAATACGCACAAGCTCGGGAAGAACGAATCAAGGGAGGCAACTCATGAACTGGAACTTCTTTTACCATATCGGCATTATCTCAACTGCCTTATTACTCAGTGCCCTACTTCGGGCTCGTGTCCGTTTCCTCCAGCGTTTTCTGATACCCGCCCCGATTATGGGTGGATTACTCCTCCTTGTCTTTTACAACTTCGTAGCACCCAAGTGGGGACTACGCAATGACTTCTTAGGTGACATTGTCTATCACCTGCTCAATATCTCATTCATCGCTATGCTGCTGCGTGTCACCGGCAAGCAACCCAAAGAGGCGCGAGCCAAGCGAACTCTTGCTGAAAACGTGACAGCGGTAATGGCTCAGTATGGACTGCAGTGTTTCTTCGGACTCTTTGCCACTTGGGTGATGATCAAAACCTTTGCTCCAACCCTCTTTCCGGCCTTTGGCTACACCCTTCCCCTGGGTTTTGAACTCGGGCCAGGGCAAGCCTATTCAATCGCTTTAGGATGGGAGAAGATGGGCTTTAGGGGAGCCTCTTCGGTCGGCCTGACGATGGCAGCTATCGGATTCTTGATCGGGAGCTTCGGTGGAGTGATCTTAATCAACCAAGGTCTGAGGCGCGGTTGGATTGGCGCAGATCAGGCAAAACGCATCAATGCAAAGAGTGTACGTACCGGCTTCTTTAGCCGCAATGAATCTGAGCGACCGATCGGCAGTTACCTCTCAACCGACGGAGAGTCACTAGACTCCCTCTCCTACCACATTGCCGTGGTGATGGCGACCTACCTACTCAGCTGGGCAGTTCTCAGCGGTCTGACACTCCTGCTCAACCTCATCGGACCTTTGGGAGCGGACCTTGCCGAAAGCCTGTGGGGCATCAACTTTATCTTCAGTGCGTTCTGTGCTCTGTTGGTGAAGCTTGTCATGAAAGTAGCCAAGGTTGAGACGACTTTGGATAACGGGACACTGAACCGCATCAATGGCTTCTCTGTCGATGTTACCGTTGCCAGTAGTCTTGGGGCAATCTCATTGGTAACCGTCCAAGGATATTGGATCCCCATCCTTGTCCTTACCCTTGTCGGAATCTTCATTACCGTCGTGGTTCTCCCTTGGTACTGCTCTCGCCTCTATAGCGACCATCAGTTCTTCCGGATGCTGGTCATCTATGGAACAGCAACGGGGACCCTTCCTACCGGTCTGGCACTGCTACGCGTCGTTGACGCAGAGTTCGAGACCCCTGTTGCCACCGACTACCTCTACTCAGTGGGAATCGTCTTTGTGTTGGCAATCCCGATCATTCTCTCGATTAACCTGCCTGCATTCAGTGTGACACACAACAATCCTTCCCTCTTTGGGCTGGCTATCGGCATCAGTGCTTTTTATTCAATTGCCTCTTTTATCTCGTACCTGATCCTTGCCAAAAAGCGAGCCTTTGCCTCCAACAAGACGCTCTTTTACACCGAGTAGGGAACTACTTCCACTAAGGTTTGTAGCAAAGTGGTTGATTGAATGGTATACAGACCCTTGCGGCGATTTTCGCCGCGAGGTCGGGCCGTTACGCTACACAACCCGTTCGCAACGAAAGCACCGATGATCGCTTCACTGAAAATTCTTACAAAGGTCTCGTACTCCCATGTTTCCACCAGTAGAGGAAACAATTTAACGGTCTCCAAAGCGAGAGAACGAACAAGAACAGGACTGGGGTGGTGGAACAACATCCATAATACGGTGTTCAAGATGTAGTACCCCTGCTCATTCCAGTCAAAATGTTCGACAAATACCTTTTCAACAAACTGCATTGCCCCCTCTTCCTGAACAGCCTCCTGATGCACGCCTTGTGTGTGGGCATTGAAGAGGTCATCATGTTCAAGAGAATCTTCGATGAAGAAAACCTTTGAACTTACCAAGGAATCTCCAAAGAATCTCCTGCGGCTAGGCGGTGGCACCGGCCAATCCCCTATCTCATATTGACGCTCTACTTCTGCTGGGGTGTAGTCGTATTTTTTGAGTTGCTGTTCGAGCGTCTCAACAATCTCTTGTGCTTGCTCAAGGGACAATCCTGTCTTTTTTGCCCACTGATTCAGGTCAAAGGGCTGCCCTTCATTGTGTGCTGTGTAAAATCCTTTTGCAAATTCGTTGAAAGCGCTGACCTGAGGATCTTCCTCGATAATCTGGTCGGGGTCCTCTTCAGCGAAGCTGAACGGAGCCCATCCCAAGGTCACTCCCTCATGGTCGAGCATTAATGCAACCGGTAGGCTCACCTGATACTGGGCTTCCAAGTTTGGATGTCCGATTAGGGTTTTAAGCCAATTGAAATCATCCTGGCTATAAGCGAGAAGCGTGTACTTTTCTCCACTCTGATAAATCCGTATCCCAGCATCTTCAGGCCTTTCGTACCTCGCCTCAGTGCTCCAGGAGTTCAGCATCTGTTCAGTTGATTGGCCGATACGGTATTGTGTTATATGTTTGCGTTTCTCGCGCTTCCAGGTCGGTGAGGGAAGGATCAAGGGCCCTTGCACAAAGCCTATGAGCAGTAGCATCGATTCATCACCGAAGCGAACTGAACTGAACATTGAGAAGCGGTCATAGTGGCGCAACAGGGATGGATGGCGCTTTATCACCGCATCGAGGCCATCACGTTCAAAGAGCTGGCGGTCGAAAGCGTGCGCCATGTACTGCATATCGGAGATTTTCAACGTATTGTGATGAATCATTCCTGCGGTTTGCAGACAGAGGTCGTTATCTACCATCAAGGTAAGATAATGGGCATTGCGGCTCTCTGCCTTGTTCTGCATTGATCGCAGCCCTGGCGAATAGAGCACATGCTCTTCCCCAGTTAAGAGATCTTTGATGAGAAACATATTGCGGTCGACCTCTTCGATAAGGGAAAACCAAAGATAAAAGGCTGGCCTCTTTTGCCAAAGACGCATGATAGCCCGCACCTCTTCATCAAGGCTCTCCTCCCGCTCTTTCAACACTCTTTTGATAAGTTTTGAATCACCAAGGGTTTTGCTCATCATGAATTGATCATACAGTTTGTCGGCATACTGTCTCGCGAGCTCCCCTTCCTCATCCACTGATGCATGCAAAGCATGGCCTATTCTGAAGGCCGAATCATTTTGTGGCAGTACCTCGCCTAGGAGTTGGGCGATAAAATCAAAATGGTCATTGACCAGCACACAGCGTTCAAATCGATCGGTTGGTAGTTTCATAAGCCTCATTATACGTGAGAGTACAAAGATTAATAGATGATTTCTTTCTTTTTTACATCTATTGGTCTACAGTTACCATAGATCGTGTGAGGAGGTAGACTCTTTTGAAAAACCGTATCCTTGTATTGCTTCTGATCTGCGCAGTGTTCAGTACCCTTACCGCTGCCCCGTCACCAGCTCAAATCCCTATGGATTCTCCTATCTACCAAGAGATGGATACTCTCTTTCGTCTGGTCGGCCTTCCCCTTCCTTCAGCCTCACGGCCTTGGAATACCAACGAAGCGGTGAAGATGCTCACAATGATCCCCACCGATAGCCCGTATGAAGAACTGCGCACAATCATTGAAGAGCGCCTCGGCCCTGACAATCTAACCGACCAGTCTTTCTCATGGCGCTTTACCCCTACCATAAACCTTGAAGGATACCTTCACACCAACCCGACAGATTTCAAGACATATCAGGATTGGAACCGTAGCTACGATGATCGTAAGCCTATGGTGGATTTGGACTTTGCCTTTCAGTATGGATCGACCGTTTACTTCTCTACCTCAGCAGAAGTCGCAGTTGGAGCATTCAACAGGCCTCATGATGATGAGGGAGCCTTTGAAACACGTCCCATCGGGGCTCTCTTTAAACCCAACACAGTAATTATCCCTATTTCTGCATATAATTATCAAGAACAATGAGTTCAAATTTTTTCCAAGGCATGAAAAATCTTGAGGCAGATTTCCCTCGCCGTTCACAATTGACGGCCGCTGGACCTTGGTGGGCTGTCACACTTGGTCGAGGACCGCGTAGCTGGGGACATGGGCAAAGTGGGAACCTCATTATCGGAGGACATATCTCTAACCATACCAGCCTTTCGGTCTCCTTCTTTAATCCAAAGGCAAAGGTGGAACTACTCTATCTTTTCTTTTCAAACTTTGAAGATCGGGCTGCAAATCGAATGTTTCTTGGACATCGATTTGAATTTCAGCCTCTCAAATGGGCTCGCTTTGGTATCACTGAGAACATCATGATCCTCCTCGATGGTGTTTCTCCGCAATTCTTTGATCCTACTTATATTTACCATGGTGTATATGATCCCAACTATGCCAATACCATAGCTGCTATTGAAGCAGAATTTGCTTTAGTGAATGGACTTTCTCTGCATCTACAGGCAGCTCTAGACCAATTTCAGGTCGCTACAGAAACCGCTCAAACTGCCAATGCGATGGCACTGTTGGCTAATCTTACCTATGGATGGCAACAAAAGAAGGGTTATTGGAATACGCATGCTGAGTTTGTTCTGATCGATCCAGCCTTCTATCGTCGCCAGTATGTAGACTTCCTTGTAGCACGTGACTTAGTCAAACATGAAAATCACTTGCCAGTTATGCTTATCGATTACTTGGGTCATCGATGGGGATCGGATAGCCTTGTCTATCAAATTGGAGCGGAGTATTTCATCCCAGATCTCATGGCTGCTTACGGATCGATTACCATTCACCGCCAAGGAGAGTTGACTTATACTGCTTATCACAATGACGAAGGAGACAATTCAGAAGATCCTTCAATCAACGGGCCCCCTCCATCAGGTAAAACTGTCACCGATCGTCTGATCATCAGTCTCGGAGGTCGATGGGACACTCCAGTAAAGGGCCTCTCTTTGTATAGCCAGGTCGATTGGATTGGAAGAAGGACCTGGACAAAAGCCACTCGCACCAGTAGCGGTGAGAGTGGAGATTTCCAAGTCACTGTCGGTGTTTCAAAACGTTTCTAGTACCTGGACGACCAGCTTGCAGAAGCGATTGAGGTCGTGCAGGTCCATTGTCGAAAGACGCTTATCCTTTCTCAGCAGATCCAGGATCTGATTGTTCAGCCTCCAGGCACTCTCTTGCACCCGCGCTCCGCGCTCAGTTAGACAGACCAAACGACTGCGTCCGTCAGCAGGGTTAGGTTCTCGAGTAGTGAAAGATCCTGCCTCCAGCTCCTTGATTGCAATCAACAACTGCGACGTCGAAAGTTCCATCTGATCTTCCAGCTCTTTCATTGGTTGCTTATCACATTGCCAGAGTCGCTGCAGTATGAGATAGGAGACTAAGCCAAACCCAAAAGATTCAAGAATTGACTCAAAAGTTTTCCGCAAATATTGGCTCGCTTTGGGTAGTGTTCCGATCAACTCTTGGCCCAGAATATCTTCTTTGTACATACCTCGATGGTGACCCGATACACGAAAAAAAGCAACGTCTGAGGAGCCAAAAGGTGACGTAGGGACTTCCACGTCAGGTATATTGTTAAGAATCATGGTTTTATCACCCGTTTTCGCCTTGCCCCCCAAAGACGAAAACCTGTACCATATGCAATGGATTGGACCCTCATGAAACGGACGAATGTACGCCATCTCAAACCCTATCTTCTGATAGCTCCAGCATTGCTTTTAGCACTGCTTTTTAGCTATCGGCCTTTTATACTTACTTTGGTCAACAGCCTTCATACCGTCTCCCTTGGGGGCAAGCGCCTGAGCTTTGTTGGTTTTGATAACTACGTACGACTCTTCGCCAATCCCAGCTTCCATGCAAGCCTCTCCAATACCTTACGCTTCACTCTTTTCTTCGTACCGACGAACATCACCATCTGTCTTTCGGCTGCCCTGCTTGCCAACCGACCCGGTAAGCTCGCTACCCTCAACCAGATTTTTTTCTTTCTCCCCATGGCGGTCGGTCTTTCCAGCTCGATGATGATTGTGAAAATGATGTTCAACCCATCTATTGGGATTATCAACCAGCTGCTACGGGTGGATATCCAATGGTTCAGCAACCGACACGCTGCGATGGCACTCTTGGTGATTGCAGGCGTAGGCCTAGATATCGGCTTGAACTTCCTCCTGCTCAGTGCAGCACTACGTAACGTACCCACCGACCTTCATGAGGTGGCCAAACTCGAAGGGGCCAATGCCTTTCAGACCTTTCGCTACCTCCAAGCTCCCCTGATAAGCTCTACCCTGCTCTTTGTTGTGGTGACCAACATCAAGGATGCAATGCTCATCTCATCCCCGGTCATGATCCTCACCGAAGGCGGGCCATTCCGCTCAACACAAACCCTAGTCTATCAAATGTATCTTGAGGGGTTCAAAAGTGGAAACTATGCGATGGGATCGACCATCGCTACAGTGGTCTTTCTGCTGACCTTCTCGATCCTCCTCTTGCTCATGCGTCTTGAACACAGGAGGGTCTACTACCAGTGAAACGACTTGTCCCTATCGGGGCCACGCTCTTTTCACTTGCGGTGGTCTTCCCGATCTTCTACTCAATCAGCGCATCATTCTTTCAATACACCGACTTTACCGCCATTCCTGCGCGGCTCTTGCCTTCGGTGCCAACCTTCTCCAACTACCTACGCGCCTTCAACGAGTCAAATCTCCTCGTCTTTCTCTCCAACTCCCTGTATAGCGCACTGGTGGGCACCGTGCTCCGTATGACTATCTCAATTCTGGGAGCCTACGCTTTCACTTTCTTCACCTTCCGCGGAAAGAACATCTTCTTCATCCTCATTGTCGCCACGATGCTCCTCCCTCCCGATGCCCTGATCCTGGAGAACTACACCACAGTACGCCTGATGCGCCTCACCGATACGTACCTGGGTATCATCAGCACTACTCTCCTAGCACCTACTCACCTCTTTATGCTACGCCAATACTTTAAGACCATCAGTAGCGAATACCGTGAAGCAGCGCTTATCGAAGGCTGTAGTGACAGCCGCTTTCTTGCCACTTTGCTGATACCTATGAGCAAGGCGGTGATCATCACATTGGCCATCCACTCTTTCTCTACCATCTTCAACGACTATCTGTGGCCACTTTTAGTAACCAATCGGGAGATGATGAGGACCGTCCAAGTTGGACTGACGATGCTCGGGTTCTCCGAGAACCTCGACTATGGACCGCAATTTGCGGCCATCACCCTCTTGATGACCCCTATTCTCATCACCTTTATCGCCTTACATAACCCCATACAAGACAGCGTATCAACACGCTTTACCGGGAGGTAGATATGAAACGACTTATCATTGTAGCCCTATGCCTCTTCAGCGTAGCCAGCCTCAGTGCCTTGGCCCAGCGAGAACAGGCCCCCACCGACAAGGTTGTCATCACCTGGTGGCATCCGAATAGCGGCTTGGCCGGTAAGGCCACCGATACCCTTATCGATCGCTTCAATGAGACGGTAGGAGCGCGCCAGGGCATCCTTGTCCAAGGTGTTTACCAAGGCAAGGCCAACGACGTACTCACCAAATCCAAGGCAATCATGCAGTCCTCATCGACTCGTGACCTTCCCGATCTTGTCCAACTGGACGGAGCGGCGGTCCTCGATGTGCGCGATGATAAGAGTGTCATCTACATGGAAGAACTGGCTAAAGCTGACGGCTATGACCTCTCCCAGGTCCTCGATGCAGCACGCCTGTCGGTCACCTACCGCGATACTATGATCGCCATGCCTTTCAACGCCTCAACTATCCTGCTCTACTACAATAAGAGCGCTTTCGATGAGGTAGGTATCACCGCCCCACCAAAAACACTCGATGAGGTCGCCCAGGCGGCAGCTAAACTCAAGCAAACCGATGCGCGTGGCCGGGTGACGCGCTACGGCTTTGCCAACGTCCCCACCACCTACGAGTTGATCTGTTGGCTCGGACAGCAGAATGGACTCTCCTACATCACCGATAAGGAGAATGGGCATACTGGCATCCCTACCCGCGTCCTCTTCAATGACAATGGTACGATGGTCAACTTCTTGAACAAATGGAAGGCCCTCTATGAGACAGGATCTCTGGAGAACCTGACCAGTGATCTCAACGGCGCCTTTGCCAGTGGCCGAGTGGCCATGATCGTTGCCTCCACGAGCAACCTGACCACCATCGAGCAGATGGTTGGCGATCGCTTTGAGATCGGCGTCGCCCCCTTCCCGATGGTCGATGAGAAGGCAACCGGTGGTGTCAACGTTGGCGGTGGCGCCCTGTGGGCTCTGGATAACCAAAGCGGACACCAGAAGGAGACTTGGGAGTTCGTGAAATTCCTCATCAGTGCTGAGCAGCAGCTCTTCTGGCACATTGAGACAGGATACTTCCCTGTCCACCGAGATACCTACCAGCTTGAAGCGTTCCTCGCACACCTGGAGAAAAACCCCAGAGCAGGTGTTGCTATCGACCAGCTCTTGGCCAGTAACCCGATGCTCCAAGGTATCTGGGTACCCAGTGCTTACCAGATCTATTACGCTTTCCAAAGCGGCATTCTGAAAATGCTGGAGGAGGGGCGGTCTGTCGAAGAGACTAGTCGCGCTTTGGAGAGGGAGATCAACGGATACTTCACCGAGTTTTTGAGGATGCAAGAGTAGTGCGCATTGCAACCAACACCAACCTGATCGCCTTCAATCGTGATGGTTCGAAGACCGAGATGGATCATCTCATCCCCCGCTACAGTGCGGGGGGATTCTCAATTCTGGACATCAATCTCTGTGAGATGCTCAATCCAACCAGCACGATGCTCAGCGACCGGTGGGAAGAATATATCGACCGTATCGCGCATTTGAGAGAGAAATATAATCTGACTTACAATCAGGCACATGCCCCCTATTATGGGGACAGCCAACGCATCCATCCATTGCTAGATCGCTCAATGCAAATCTGCAAGATGCTCGATATTCCCATACTCGTTGTCCACCCCGTAGGCTCAACGGTAAAAGAGAGCCTAGAGGCGTACGCTCCTTACGTAGAGAAGGCAGAACAGCAAAACCTTATCCTAGCCTTTGAGAACCTCAACAGTGAAGGCGAGATTTGTGATGCGGCAGATCTCGTTACCCTCGTCGATAAATTTGACTCACCCAATGCTGCAATCTGCTATGATACCGGTCACGCCCATTTGTGTGGTCATGACCTGGTAGAAGATATCTACATGATGGGCAATCGACTCAAGGCAACCCACATCGTGGACAATCATGGTAAGAGCGATGAACACCTTCTACCCTTCTTCGGAACGATCGAATGGGAAAAAGTTATACCGGCCCTTCGTGAGATCGGCTATACAGGAGAGCTGACCTTAGAGTGCATGTTCTTTACCCAGTATTTGCCTGAAGCTCTCAAAGAGGACGCTATAGCCCTGGCTCGAAGAGTGTGTGATCAACTGCTCGCTATAGCTGACTGAATCGACACCGAGCCTTGAAAATGCATTCAAGGCAGGCGAGGCCCGGGCACTCTTGAAACTCAGTGGTAGTCTCTAGTTGCTCGATATGCCAACTCAAGTCATCGATTCGACGATTCAGGGAAGCTTGACGACGCAGCGCTTCGCTGAGCTTCACGCGGTACTGCCTGAGTAACTCACTTCGCCTCTTATGTCCGCCTTCATCATCCTCTCCCATCTTTATGATTGTAGCGATCTCAGCGAGGGTGAAATCAAGTTCCTTGAGCTCAGCAATCCGATTGAGATAGATAACATCAGCGTCACTGTAGTAGCGCTGTCCCCCACTTGAACGTGGACAACGCTTCAAGAGTCCTAGGGACTCGTAGTATCGAATGGTGCGGACGGTGACGTTGCATTTGCGCGCAAGCTCCCCAATCCGGTAGACGTTTTGCTGCATACCTTCGGTTGTATCACACAGACAGAGAGTTCTCAAGCAAAGAGCCTACTACCCTCCCTTAGAGAGCATGAGATACCAGATACAAGAACCCCATCAAATGCGAATTAAGGAAATGGCCGTCTGTGACCGCCCACGCGAGCGGATGATGAGTAAGGGAGCCGAAGCGCTCACCGACCAAGAGCTTTTCTCCATTCTTATTGGAAGCGGTAACCGTGGACGCAGTGTCACCTCAATCGCCAAAGATTTGATGGAATTACTGGATTACGAACCGATGGCAACCCATCAAGATCTACTTAGGGTGTCAGGCCTTGGCACCGCCAAGGCAACGCTCATCATCGCTGCCTTGGAGTTAGGCAGACGGCGCCTTCCGCCCAAAAAACGACAGATTGCTACTCCTTCAGACATCTATCCTCTCATCCGTCACTATGCAACACGGATGCAAGAGCACTTTCTCTCGATTTGTCTCAATGGGGCACATGAAGTACTCTCCATCAATGTTTGTTCGGTTGGGCTCGTTAATCGCACAATCGTGCACCCACGTGAGGTCTTCGGCGAAGCTATCAGACAGCGGGCAACAGCAATCATCGTAGCGCACAACCACCCTAGTGGAAATCTTGAACCATCTCCTGAAGATCGTGATGTCACCCGGCGCCTTCGCCAGGCAGGAGAGCTCTTGGGTATCAAGGTACTCGATCATCTCATCTTCTGCGAGGAGGGGTACCTCTCGCTCTTGGAGGGGAACATGTTCTGATCGTGCGACACGACTGGTCATCGATGCAGATAGTACCGAGACAATAATTTGACGAGGAGGCGATAATGTGTATACCTACCCTATATGATACACATCACTATTCGGAGGTACCCATGCGGACCAATATTGTCATCGATGATGAACTGATGCAGCAGGCGCTCACGCTCTCCGGTCTCAAGACCAAAAGAGAGGCGGTGGAGGAAGGCCTGAAGCTCCTCATCGTCATGAAGAAGCAAGCAAAGATACGCGAGCTCAGGGGAGCACTCAGCTGGGAAGGTGATCTTGATGCGATGAGGAGCGATGCATGATCGTGGTGGATGACATGGCACCGGCCCATGAGATTGCCTCATCACCTATAGGGTGAGATGGCTCCAGAAGGGAGGCAAGCACCTCTGGGACTCTCTGAATAATTTCTTTTTGAGCTACTTCCTGATACGCCTCCCTCTTACGTACAGCTCTCGGAGAGGGTATTCATTGATTGTGAATAGTCCGCAATCCTTCTGTTTCTTGACCGGATGAACTTGAGGACCCGGTGCTTATACTCCAGATAGTCGGTGGTATCGCGGAATATTGGGGGAGTTGCAAAAC
>JBAZCM010000048.1:0-13362 GCA_041654935.1 Sphaerochaeta sp.
GTAGCTGCTGCAACAAAAGCTCAGATAGATGGAAGAAGTCCGATGGCCATAGCAATCATCCTCAGCCTCACCCTCCTCTTTCTCTTACAGGTCTTGGGTTTGGCTGCCCCTTCTTGGAAACGGACCTTCTTGGCCCTCTGTTATCTCTTTTTGGCAGTTTTGGGCAGTATCCTGCTCTTTATGATGGTCGCCAGTGATATGGATATGACCTATGCAAATCGCAATATCCTCATCATCAATCCCCTGCTCTTCATCCCAGCTTTCCTTTTGCTGGTCGGAAAACGCAAGCATTCGCCGATCATCACCCTCTTCTTCATTGCAACGGTTGTACTCTTTGGCTTAGGGCTTAGAGGCGGTCAGGCAAACTTGACCACAACGCTGGTGCTCTTGCCTCTATATCTGTCAGGGGCGGCCTTTAAGCGCAGTGGCAATATCAAACGGGTTGAGGCTATCGAGGTCGAGGCGCCGAGCGGCGAGGATGGCAGGAAACGATGATCGCTGGGCGTTAAAAAAAGCTACCTGATCATTATACCGCTCTACCGGCTCAATGAGGGCGCGCTCAGCAGCATAGATGTGCTCAAAGTACGGGGCCATCCGTAAGTATGAAGGCTCAAGGTAGAGGTCGTGTTGCAGGATTGCCAACGTACTGTCCACCTCCCGATACACCCTGCTGGTCTCTTCTATCAAGGACTGCTCATCCCAATGTTCCATAAGTGGGCTGAGCTGATCTGAGAATCCCTCTTCAAGTAAAATCTGGCCTAAGGTACGCGCATACTCAAAACGCTCTTCGATGATCAGATACGCTTCATCATAAGAAGTGCGCGCTTCATTGTGGAACTTGGTCAGACGATTGACGTTGTTGCGATCGATTGCAAGAACCGCGAATACGATCAGTGCTCCAATCACCGCAAAGGTGATGAGCATGCTCTTGGTATCCTTGAAGGTCGGCTCTCGTTTCTTTCTATCGGACAATGGTCGTACCCTTGCCCTCATATAGGGCTCCGAGAATATGGGCTGGGTCGGTGATCAGACCAACGTTTGAGGTGCTCTCAACAAAGTCGATGATTGCCTCAACCTTCGGCAGCATGGAACCGGGGGCAAAGTGGCCTTCGGCGACATACTGGCGAGCTTCTTCTACGCTGATTCGATCCAATGCTCGTTGGGTGCTCTTGCCCCAATCCAAGAACACTTTCTCTACCGCGGTAGAGATGACAAAAAGATCGGCATCCAGTGCCTTGGCCAACAGGGCTGCGGCTAGGTCCTTATCAATGACCGCTTCTTTGCCTTTGAGCATTCCCTCTGCATCTTTTACTACCGGAATGCCGCCCCCACCTGCTGCGATGACCACTACCCCTTCCCGGGCAAGGGCTTTCACCGTTTCAATTTCAACAATTGCCTGTGGCTTGGGACTTGGCACTACTCTTCGATAACCACGTCCTGCATCCTCGATGACTGACCACCCTTCTTTCTCGGTTCGCTCTTCTGCCTCTTCCTTGCTCATGAAAGAGCCAATTGGTTTGGTAGGGTTGCCAAAAGAGGGATCGTCATCGCTGACTTCGACCTGAGTTACAACGGTGGCAACTTCGGCCTCGCATCCAAGCTTGGTCAGTTCGTTCTTCAGTGCCATCTGTAGTTGATAGCCAATGGAGCCCTGGGTGTCCGCAACACAGCTGTCCAGGGGTACCGCATGGAGGATTGGACGGCTGTATTCAGCGCGTAGGAGGACGAAGCCTACCTGTGGCCCATTTCCATGGGCTATGACCACCCGGTGCCCTGCCTTAATCAGACGGGCAATATGGGAGGCAGTCTTGCGAGCAGCCTCGTATTGGCTTTCAATAGTTACATTACTGGGATCCTCGATCAGAGAGTTTCCCCCGATGGCGATGACGATCAACTTACTGTCCATGAGCTTTCCTTCCTCACTGCATCATATCCACTGACCGACTCTGATGCAATAAATTTATTGAAATTACCCAAATGAAGCCCGGTCGAAACCGGGCTTCATGGTTATGAGGTTTATGAAGTGACGATCAGTCGTAGAGCAAGCCTCTGATGTCAGCATCATCCATGTTGTTCTTGTCGTAGAACTTCGCACCGGTGTCGATATCGGCAACGGGCTCACCCTTGTATGCCTTATAGGCAAGCTCAACTGCCCTGAATCCGATCATATACGGATCCTGGGTGATGGAGCCAAGGAAGTACTCGGCGCGAACAGCATTCTTCTGTGCCTCACCTGCGTCGTATCCAATGACCACGACATCGCGGAAGTTGGCGTTGGACTTCAAGGTTGCACCATCGTTGGTTGCTGCCAACAGGCCCTTAACGGTTGCCTCGTTGGAGCAGAAGATGCCAAGGACACGGTCGCTGACAACTTTGTTCAGGACTGCCTGAGCGCTGTTGGTTGCGTCGGTCATGGCGGCGGATGCAGGGACGACCATCTCGATGAAGACCTTGCGGCCACGAGTGGGGCTGTCTGCTGCGATGTAAGCGGTGTTACCGATGACGGCGATGTCGTCGCGGCTCAGTTTGGTCTGGGTGGCGATCAGCTCAACCATGCGATCGCGGAATCCCTTACCACGGCTCAGCAAAGACTCACCGGAAGCATCCTGGTTCATGACCACGATCTTCACCGGCCTTGCGTCGGTTGCTGCTTCAATGCGTGCTTTGATGTGTGGGAACATCTTCTCAGCGGCCAAACCGGCTGCGTTGTAGTTGTCCGTTGAAGCATTTGCCCAAATCGATCCGGCGGGAGCTTCGGGTACACCGGAGTCAAATCCGATTACCGGAATGCCCTTGGCCTTCGTCTGCTGCAGTTGGTCCAGAACACTACTGGTGTTCAAGGCTGCAAGGGCGAGGGCAACAGGGTTCTTCGCCATGGCGTTGTTGAGCATCTCAACCTGGATTTGCACATCACTCTCACTGGGCGGACCCTCGAAGGTGATGTCAACGTTGTACTCTTTGGCTGCGGCGTTGGCACCAAGCTTTACCTGCTGCCAGAAGTCATGCTGCTCTCCCTTAGAGACGACGGCGATGTAAGGCTTTTGCTCACCGGCGGCCTGGGAGAAGAGCGGAAGGGATGCCACGACTACAAGAGCTAGTAATACTACTAAGATCTTTTTCATACGATCCTCCTTAAAATTATCCAAGAGAAACCTCTCGGAGAAAACCTATTTTATTTACCTTTTGCAATCTCTTGCTTCAAGGATTTTTCAAACTCTTTTTCCATCGCCACTTGCCTCTTCTGCTCAGCACGTTCCTCTGCGCGCATCTGGCGATAGACAGTTTTCATCTCTGCCTTCATGCGGGCAATTTCAGCTTTAATCAGTTCCTTTTCAGGGCCGTCAGCGCGAGCAGCAAGTTCTTCATTCTTAGTGGAGATCGTAGCCTGCATCTCCTCCTGGTACTGTTGGGCTGGTGTGAGGATCCGCACTTCCGTGGCTCGCTTGACGCGGTAGATATCGAGCAATACCGCTCCGATGACCACCACACCGGTGAAGAAGGTCTGGTATTGGGCCTGCAGGTTCATGGAAGGAAGGCCTGCACGCAAGACGCTCATGATATACACACCGATCATTGTACCGGCGACCGAGCCTGCTCCACCGGAGAGGCTGGTACCGCCAATAACGGTTCCGGCTATAGCGTACAGCTCAAAAC
Organism: Sphaerochaeta sp.; assembly: GCA_041654935.1. Taxonomy (GTDB): domain Bacteria; phylum Spirochaetota; class Spirochaetia; order Sphaerochaetales; family Sphaerochaetaceae; genus Sphaerochaeta. The sequence goes on from JBAZCM010000048.1 coordinate 3,655, forward strand.
CGGCGCCCTGAGCGGGCATGACAGTGGTGTAGACGGCGGCAAAGGCGATACCACCGACACCGGCCATCAGGCCACTGACCACATAGGCCATCATCTCCCACTTACGCACATCCACTCCGCTGAGGCGAGCGGCGTCTTTGTTACTGCCAATGGCGAAGATATACCGACCCATCTTGGTGCGCGTGAGGATAATGAATGCCACAAAGGCTGTCCCAAAGAGTATTAGCGCTCCGGTTGGGAAGGAGAAATCAGAGGGGGTGATATACTTAAAAGCGCTCTTGAACCAGCTGTCTGCAGCCCCGCGCGCTGGGAAAGTAGCACTACGTACGTTGGAGACAATCGAGCCGGTTCCTAGGCTCAACATCTGGGTGCCAAGGGTGGCAATGAAAGGAGGAAGGCCCAAGCGGCTGATCAAAATGCCGTTGAAGAAGCCAAAGAAGACTCCCACTGCCAGAATCAAAAGAAGGCTCAGCCACATCGGCCAGCCCCAGGTCTTGTAGGCCGTCCCTCCGATGATGGCTGCTGCCATCATGACCGTTCCACAGGAGAGGTCAATGCCACCGGTGATGATGACGAAGGTGACTCCGATGGCGATGAAGCCAATATAGTAAGAGGAGTCAAGGATGTTGACCAAGGTAGTGTATGAGAGGAAGTTGCGTCCAAAGATTGAGAAGAATGCATAGATGATGATCAGTGCAAGCGGGGCTAACAGCTTCTGCATATTGATCGTCCGCTTCTCCTCCAGCGGTGCACGTTTGATGTCCACTTCTGCCATAGTCAGTTCTCTCCTATTCTCGTTGGGTAGCCAGGTGCATGATCTTCTCCTGACTCGCCTCTGCTATATCCAAAAATCCGGTGATCCGTCCTTCGCACATGACAGCGATACGGTCACTCATCCGTAGTACTTCGTTCAATTCACTGCTGATCATGATAATCGACTTACCTTCGGCAGCAAGTTCGGCCATCAAGGAGTAAATCTCACTCTTCGCTCCGACATCGATTCCTCGTGTCGGTTCATCGAAGATCAGAATCTTACTGTTCTTGATCAACCATTTGGCAATAACTACTTTCTGTTGGTTACCACCGCTGAGATTCTTTACCAGCTGGTCAATCGAAGGGGTTCGTACGTCCAGTTTCTCCACATACTCGTAGGCCGTCTCTTCCAACTTCTTCGTTGAAAGAAGCAAATTGGGCGTCAACTCTTCATAGGAGGCCATCACCGAGTTATCAGAAACCGATAGGTCGATGGCAAGCCCGTAGCGTTTACGGTCCTCACTGAGATAGCCGATACCGTGACGCACAGCGTCCAGAGGCCTGCGAATCAGTACCGGTACGCCGTCAATCTCAACAGAGCCACTGGCAGGATCTGCCCCATAGAGGGCGCGCACTGTCTCGGTTCGTCCTGCTCCCATAAGGCCAGCGAAGCCAAGTATCTCCCCTTCTCTGAGCTCAAAGCTTACGTTCTTGACCTGACGTCCAGCGTTAAGGTCAGTGACTTTGAGAACCACTGGCGCATCGGGGGCAACCATCGACTTACTCTTAGGTTGCTCGTAGATCACCCGTCCGACCATCATGTTGATCATCTCTTCTTTAGAGAGTTCACTTGTCTTACGGGTTCCCACATATTCACCATCACGGAGCACCGTCACTCGGTCAGTGATGATACCGATCTCATCGAGGCGGTGGCTGATATAGATCATCGCCACGCCTTTGGCCGACAGATCTCGCATTATAATAAAGAGGTCATCAATCTCACGATCGGTAAGTGCTGCGGTAGGCTCATCTAGGATGAGAATCTTCAAGTCGTATGAAACTGCCTTGGCAATTTCTACCATCTGTTGCTTACCGACGGTCAGGTTAGCAAGTTTCTCGGTGGGGTCGATGTTCATATTCAGACGATCGAGTAGCTCCTGAGCCCGACGGTTTTGACCTCGTTCATCAAGGAACCATCCCCTACCCTTAGTCGACTCACGACCGATGAAGAGGTTTTGGGCCACCGTCAAGTGGTCCATCATATTCAACTCTTGGTGAACGATGGCAATCCCAGCATCAAGGGAGTCCTTGGGGCCTTTTGGATTGAAGTGGGTCCCCATATAGATGATGTCTCCGCTATCCTTGGGGAAGATACCGGTAAGTGCTTTCATCAAGGTGGATTTCCCTGCTCCATTCTCTCCTACCAGGGCATGAATCTCCCCCTCACGGAGGTCGAAGTCCACTCCCTTGAGGGCATGGACCCCAGAAAATCTCTTATCGATGTTTTTCATGGAAAGAACGGTTGTTGCCAAAGTAAGAACTCCTCGTTGGTCTGGTATATCCGTACCAATACAGCTTGGTTTTCTTTGATAAATTGCCTGTTACGGATATAGTGTCACACGGGTTATGGTGGTTGTCAAGGAAAATTGTAAACGTTTACACTCTCTTTTTGATGGAATTATCCACTCTATTGGTAAGAAAAAGCTTTACTCCTCTCCAAAAGTGAATAAAGACGCCATTTGACCGTCCTCCCCCCTTTTCGATACACTTTGCCAACTACGTATAAAAGAGGCCCTCATGGACAGACAACAAACAGATTTAGACCGCAAGGAGATGTTCCTCTTCGCCCTCTATATCACCGGGATGGTATTAGTGAATACTGTCGGCAGTAAGATTATCAGTCTTGCCGGAGTGCGTGTTTCGGTTGGAATTTTTTTCATGCCAGCCCTTTTTCTTATAACTGACGTTGTCGCTGAGGTAAAAGGCAGTGACCATGCCAACCTCTTTGTGCGTCTTTCGATCGTGATGCTCGTCATTGCATTTGTCACCACTGCCCTCTTCATTCCCATCAAGCCCCACCCCTCCTGGGACCTGCAACCGGCGTACATGGCGATCTTTGGCATGTCGATGCGCATGAGCCTCGCCAGTTTGATCAGCTTCTCGGTCAGCCAGAACCTCGATGTGTGGATCTTCTCCGTCTTCAAGAGAATCCATAAAGGCAAGAAACTGTGGATCCGCAACAACCTTTCAACGATCACCAGCCAGTTTGTTGACACGGTGATCTTTATGTTCATCGCCTTCTATAAGATGAATGATTCGTTCACCGTCTCTTACATCTTCAGCTTGATTATCCCCTACTGGCTCTTCAAGGTCCTCTTTGCCCTCTTGGACACCCCATTTTGCTATCTTGGAGTCAAATGGCTTGGGAAAGAGAATCAGTAGCTTTCCTTTGCCAAAAAGTTTGAGTACCTTAGATGCAGGTGGCTCGCCACCCCAGAATCGAATTTTTTGGAGGCACTATGTCTGAAAAGGAACTGATGCCCGTTGAGCAACTGCTTCCCAATAACTTGTTTATCCTCCCGGTAGCCGGAAATCCGGTTTTCCCCGGGTTGTTCACACCCCTGATGATCACTGACACCCAGGATGTCGAGATCGTCAACCAAGCGATCAAACACGGGGGATTCCTCGGTCTCTTGCTGCTCAAAGATGAGAGTGAGAGCGATGAGTATGTCCCGGATAACCTGTATACCGTTGGAACGGTTGCCAAGATTGTAAAGAAGATCAAACTCCCCGATGGAGGGATCTCCATCTTTATCTCGACGCTCAAACGCTTTGAGATCAAGCAGTTCTACCCCAGCGGTCCCTACTTGGTTGCAGAGGTGCGCTACCTCGAGGATATTGAGGATGAGGTCGATGAGCTGAGGGCATGGACACGCCTGCTCCTCAGTGAGATGAAGAGCTTGACGAAGAACAACCAGCTCTTCAGTGAGGAGATGCGGCTGAACATGGTCAATATCGACCATCCGGGCAAGCTCGCTGACTTCATTGCCAGCATCCTCAACGTCGAACGTAAGCAACAACAGGCAATTTTGGAGACCCTGGTGGTTCGCAGACGAATTGAGAAGGTGTTGGTCTTTATCAAGAATGAGCAGAACATCGCCAAGGTCCAGGCGCGGATCCAAGCCCGCGTCAACCAAAAGATTGAGCGTAACCAACGCGAGTACTTCTTGCGTGAGGAGCTCAAATCCATCCAGCAAGAGCTTGGCATGACGACCAACCCCAAGCTGGAGTTGATCGAACGACTGAAGAAAAAGTTCAAGGGTCTGCCGTTGAACGAAGAGGCCAAGGAGACCGTCGAGCGCGAGATGGGAAGACTGGAAGGCATGGAGCCCTCCTCCCCGGAGTACGCCCTGACCCGCACCTACCTTGAGATTATCAGCGACCTGCCGTGGAAGGATCCCAAACCCGAGAACTTTGCCATCGATAGTGCCCGCCGAATCCTAGAACGGGACCACTATGGCATGAAGGATGTGAAGGATCGTATCTTGGAGTTCCTTGCCGTACGGAAGAAGAAGCAGGACACCAAGGGCTCGATCATCTGTTTGGTTGGCCCTCCAGGAGTCGGTAAGACCAGCGTCGGTGTTTCGATTGCACGCGCGTTGAAGAAGGAGTACTTCCGCTTCTCAGTCGGTGGAATGAACGATGAGAGTGAGATCAAGGGTCACCGACGCACTTATATCGGTGCGATGCCCGGTAAGATCATCCAGGGACTGCGAGTCACCAAGAGCAAGAACCCGGTCTTCTTAATCGATGAGATCGATAAGATGGGTGTCAGCTACCAGGGAGACCCGGCCAGCGCCCTCTTGGAGGTCCTGGATCCTGAGCAGAACGCCTCGTTCCGTGACACCTACCTCGATGTGCCCTTTGATGTGAGTCAGGTGCTCTTCATCACCACAGCCAATACCTTGGACACCATCCCTCGCCCCCTCTTGGACCGCATGGAGGTCATTGAGCTCAGTGGCTACACCAGCGATGAAAAGCTGAACATTGGACGTAAATACCTCGTTCCCAAGAGCTTGGAGAAGCATGGTCTTACCAAGGATGAGGTGAAGTACACCCCTACAATCTTGCGCAAGATTGCTGACGAGTACGCTCGTGAGGCGGGGGTTCGTAACTATGAGAAGAGCCTCCACAAGATTCACCGCAAGCTTGCGTTGACCTTGGTGGAGAACCCGCCTGAGAAGCTGCCGATCACCATCGACAACAAGATGCTCACCGAGCTGCTTGGCGAGCCGATCTTCGTCGAAGATGAGATCCTTAAGGCAGACCGTCCGGGAATGTCCATCGGCCTTGCCTGGACCTCCTTCGGCGGTGATACACTGATCATCGAAGCGCAGAATACCCCTGGCAAGGGAGAGGTGAAACTCACCGGCCAGCTGGGGGATGTGATGCAGGAGTCGGTTTCGATCGCCCATACTTGGGTCAAAGCCCATGCTATTGAGCGAAAGATTGACCCAGCGTGGTTTGATCAAAACGCCATCCACCTCCACGTACCTGAGGGAGCCACTCCCAAGGACGGACCGTCGGCGGGTATTACGATGACGGTAGCCCTCTACAGTTTGGTCACCGACCAGGTCATGAAGCCGAGTCTGGCGATGACCGGAGAATTGACCCTTAAGGGCAAGGTCATGCCCATCGGAGGCTTGAAGGAGAAGGTCTTGGCTGCAAGGCGCAACAAAATCAAGGAGATCATCATCCCTCAGTTTAACAAGCGCGATCTTGATAAGCTTGATGAGACGGTGACCAAAGGCATTACCTTCCACTTGGTGGGAACCATCGATGAGGTGCTCAAGATTGCCTTCCCCGATGATGCGAAGCGCAAGAGTGTTCACAAGCCTGCGCAGGTTGAATCCTCACCAGGTGAGCAAGTTGCTGCTATCAGCGCTGCAGTCGCCGAAGCAGTCAAGGATGTGGTAGGTGGGCATTGAGTTACTAAGTCCAGCTGGAAGTGTTGAGAAGCTGCGTCTGGCCCTCGCCTATGGGGCCGACGCAGCCTATTTAGGTCTATCGGACTTCTCGCTGCGCACAAATGCTAAAAACTTCAACGAGCAGGATCTTGATGAAGTGCGGCGCATCAAAGCCGAGAGTGGGAAAAAGCTCTACGGTACGATGAATATGCTCTTTGATGAGGGTCGGATCGAAGATCTCAAGGCTCAGATGCCGCAGATCAAAGAGTGGCCCTTTGATGCCTACATCATCAGTGACCTTGGTCTGATCAATATCCTGAGGAAGGGGCTTGGAGACGATGTTGAGTTACACCTCTCCACCCAAGCAAGCTGTACCAACAGTGAAAGTGCCGCCCTCTATCACAGCCTTGGTTTCAAGCGAGTGATATTGGGACGTGAGACCCCCCTCGATGAGATCAAACGCATAAAGGATCGAAACCCGGACCTTGAGTTGGAAGTCTTTGTCCATGGGGCGATGTGTATGGCCTACAGTGGCCGATGTCTCCTCTCCACTCACATGACCGGACGCAGTGCCAACAAAGGCGACTGTGCCCATAGCTGTCGCTGGCAGTATCGCCTCGCCTTGGAAGAGGAGAAGCGACCGGGCCTCTACTACCCTATCGAAGAGGAGAACGGATATACGACCATCCTCAGCTCAGCCGATCTGTGCATGATCGATTACCTGGATGAACTGCGAAACGCAGGAGTTGATTCGATGAAGATCGAGGGTCGGATGAAGAGCAGCTACTATGTAGCGGTGGTCACACGCGCCTATCGCAAAGCCTTGGATAAGGACCCACAGTGGAGAGCCTTTAGAAACGATCTTTTTGCCATCAGCCATCGCAAGTACTCAACCGGTTTCTTCTTTCCTGAGGACCAAGGGGCGATCACCGATGAACCCTATGACCGCTCTTACCTCTTCTGCGGCTTTTTCGAAGAGGAGATCAAGCCTGGAATCTGGTCGATTGACCTGAAAAACCAATTGCGGGATGACATGAACCTTGAATATATCAGTGCAGACCTCCTGATGGTCGAGGATACAACCTTCACCCTCTTGGATGAGGATTTTACCCCAGTTGAGCAAGCTGACCATCCAAAACGCTATTACATCAAAACCGACAAACCTGTTGCAAAGGACACCATTATTCGTCGCCCAACTCGTCCACATGAGCGGCCAGGGCGATAAAAACCGTAATTAACCGTTAAATTGCGTTGATTTTGACCCTTTTCTGTTGCACAGGGGTCAAAGCATGGTAGAATATACTAACTTAATTTGACGGAGGAACGAATGACTGTCCACGAACAAATTGCTATGCAATACGAAGCGTATCTTGCTGAAAATGCCAAGTTTACGGAAAAAGGGGTGAAAGCCTCTGCCGCCAGAGCCCGAAAGGCCTTGGCCGAAATTGCGAAACTCTGCAAAGAGCGCCGCAAAGAAATCCAAGAAGAGAAAGATCAATAAGATTTAATTGAAGGCGTCCAATTGGACGCCTTCAATCTACTCTCATCAAAAGGTTAGAGGAAACTCCCCAATAGGGCGAGGTGGTTAGTGCCCTTTTCGATCTTCTGTTCGAACTCTAGGCGTTTGGCCTCTTCCTTGGTGATTGCCTCAGCCTTTGCATTGGCCATGAATTGCTCGTTGCCAAGTTTCTTCAACACCGCTTGCAGCGCCTTTTTGTTCTTCACTAAGTCTGCTTCGATCTTAGCAATCTCTGCTTTGACATCGATGGTCTCCCCCACATAGAGGTAACTCTCAAAGCCACTGCCTGCGGCAGGTACTGCCCCCTTTGGGTCTGCCTGATCGTCAATCTCCAGTGTAGAGGCTCCGACAAACGTGGCCATCAACGTCTTCTGCTCCTCAAAGAAAGAGCGTCCATTGAAGTTGGCATCCGGCTTGATAGCCACACGCACCTTGCGCTCTTGGCCCAAGGAGAGGTCGGCCCTCAGGGCACGCACACCACTGACTGCCTCCTGCATGCTTCGCACCAGAGTAGCTGCCTCTTCATCTACCAAGGAGGGATCGAAGATCGGATACCTAGCGAGGATCAACTCATCGTTGACGTTGGGCAGCTGGCTGTAGATCTCATCGCTGATGAACGAGACAAAGGGATGCATCAGGCGCATCGAGGAGGCGAGCAGATCAAGCAACAGGGTCACTTGTCTACTCTTTTGAGCAGGATCCTCACTGTAGAGGTTATGTTTTGCACTCTCCACGTACCAGTCACAGAAGTCATTCCAGAAGAAGTCGTAGACCGCTTGTGCTCCCTCATTGAAACGATAGTTTGCCATTGCCCCTTCAATGCGTTTGGCCGCATTGTTCAGCTGATGGTAGATCCATCGATCGAGGGTAGTGCGCCCAACACTCTTGGCATCCAGCAGCTCAGCTCCCTCAAGGTTCATCAAGATGAAGCGCGTAGCATTCCACACCTTGTTGGCAAAGCGTGAACCAAGCTTGAAGGAGTCCATATCGATGAGGATATCTTGGCCCTGAGTCGCCATATAGCAGAGGGTGAACTTCATCGCATCGGCTCCATAGCGGTCGACAACCTCAAGAGGATCGATACCGTTGCCCAGGCTCTTGCTCATCTTGCGTCCCTGTCGGTCGCGCACCAAGCCGGTGATATAGATGTCTCTGAAGGGGACCTCATCCAAAAACTCCAGACTGGCCATGATCATCCGACTGACCCAGAAGAAGATGATGTCGTAGCCGGTTACCAAGGTACTGGTAGGAAAGAAGGTCTCCAAATCGGCTGTCTTATCAGGCCACCCGAGTGTGGAGAAGGGCCAGAGCCAGGAGCTGAACCATGTATCCAGCACATCAGTCTCCTGGACCAACTCATGCGAGCCACAAGAGGGGCACTGGGTGGGGTCTTCTCGGCTGACAATCCGCTCGTTACAGCCTTGGCACTCCCAGACTGGAATGCGGTGTCCCCACCACAGCTGGCGACTGATACACCAGTCGTGGATATTCTCAAGCCAATGGGTGTAGGTGTTCTCCCAGCGGCGGGGATAGAAAATGACCTCTCCCTGCTCATGGGCCTTGAGGGCCTTCTCCGCCATCCCCTTCATGCGGACAAACCATTGGTTGGAGAGGTAGGGTTCGATGATTGTCGAGCAGCGGTAGCAGTGCCCTACTTCGTGCTTGTGCTCCTTCTCGAAGGTGATATACCCCTGCTCCTTCAAATCCTCTGCCACCATTGCCCGTGCCTTCTGGGCTTTGATGTTGCGGTACTTCTCTGGCACATGGTCATTGAGCGTACCATCGGCGTTCAGCACGTTGATCCGCTCAAGGTTGTGTCGCTCACCGGCAAGGTAGTCGTTGGGGTCGTGGGCCGGGGTAATCTTCACCATACCGGTCCCAAACTCCTTATCGACAAAGCTGTCAGCGATAATGGGAATCTGGCGGTCGGTCAACGGCAGTTTTACCAGGGTGCCGATCAGGTGTTGATACCGCTCATCAGTTGGATTGACTGCTACCGCCACGTCCCCAAACATTGTCTCAGGACGAGTGGTTGCCACTGTAATGAAGCCGCTGCCATCAGCATAGGGATATCGGACATTCCACAGGGTACCGATGACCTCCTGGTACTCCACCTCGTCATCGGCGAGGGCGGTTCCACACTGCGGACAGTAGTTGACCAGGTACTCCCCTTTGTAGATCAGGCCTCGCTCATAGAGGGTGACAAAGCTCTCACGTACGGCACGGCTGAGCCCTTCATCCATGGTAAAGCGTTCGCGGCTCCAATCACAGGAGGAACCGATCTTCTCTAGCTGCTCCTTGATGATCGCGTGGTGGCGCTCCTTCACTTGCCACGTGCGCTCCAAAAAGCGCTCACGGCCCAAATCCTGACGTCGTAGCCCCTCTTTGGCGATCTCTCGCTCAACCACGTTTTGGGTGGCGATGCCTGCATGGTCGGTGCCCGGCAGCCACAGCGTTGGCCGCCCGGTC
>JBAZCM010000049.1:0-13278 GCA_041654935.1 Sphaerochaeta sp.
TCGCGGGGAATCTGCTGAAGCCCGGCAAGAAAGATGATCATGGGACTTCCGAATTGCCAGACCCCCAAGACGACCAAGGTAGAGAGGGCGTACTGGGGATTACTGATCCACGCCGGCAGATTCTCTAGGCCGAAGACGCTGTTGAGGATCATGTTAAGGAGCCCATCGGCTGCAAAGAGGCGCCTCCACAAGACCGCGATGGCTACCGAGCCACCAAGCAAGGTTGGAATATAGTAGAGAGCCCGGTAGAGGGGGATGAGCTTGAGTTTCTTGTTCATGAGCATCGCCACGATCAAGGCAAAGACCAACTTCAAAGGAACGGAGGTAAAGACGTATTTGAAGGTTACCAGCATCGAGTTCACAAATCGCTCATCGCGAGGAAGCGTATCGGTTCCTTTGAACATCACCAGGTAGTTGGACCATCCGATCCATTGTGGTGGGGTCCGAATATTGAATTTCGTGAACGAAAGATAGAGCGAATAGAACATTGGGTAGAGGGTCAACAAAAAGAACCCTATCAACCAAGGGGCTAAAAATGCGTAAGAACTCAAATTATCCAGCAAAACTCTTTTTCTACGTAAATTTTTCATGCAAAACCAACTATCAAGATCATATTCTTTATTATTCGTAGGTTCCGTTATATACGAATACCACCCTAAGCATCACAATGAAGCATAAGTACACAATGCGCGGCCAGAAAAACATCTCCCCTTTATACCGAAATGATATAGAATGGGATTTATAGCTACCATAAGTCGTTTGACCGTACTTGCCATAGGACGTTTGTCCTAGGCATCTTGGTCCATGTCAACAGATTTTTTACTCCAAATATCCTGAAAAACTAACGTTTTCAACAATAATTTTCTGCGTATATTTCTCCTGTAATACTCTAACAAGTAATCAATGTGCTCTATTGTACGCGAATAAGTATTAATTTGAAACACTTATACAATACAATAACACATTGTAACAAAATCTTAGCTCCTGCTCACATCAATATACGCAAGAGCTTGTCAGTTGTCTTATTTGTTCAAACAACAGCCGTAACTTTTTGACTCTTGTTATCTATGGTATTCTGCCTGTCGGCGTAGGTCCTGTCAGTCCAAGAAGTGCACAGGCTCACTCATTAGACAAAGTCTGTGAGCCCTATTGTTCATCTTTGAATGAGAATTGGTCGATGGTGGAGACAAAAACCTGAACAATGTCCGGGTCATAGAGGATACCTCGATTTTTCCAAATCTCCTCTCGAGCAGCCTCCTTGGAGATAGGGCTACGATAGGAGCGCTCACTGGTCATCGCATCGTAACTATCGGCGATTGCAATGATGCGTGCCTGATAGCTGATCCGCTCCCCTTTCAACCCGCGTGGGTACCCGCTGCCATCCCACCGCTCATGGTGCTCCAAAATTGCAAGGGCAAGGTCGCTGAACTCACTGACGGCGTTGAGAACCCGATACCCAATCTCCGGGTGGCGGCGCATCTCCTGCCACTGCTCGTCATTCAATGAGCCTGGTTTGTTGAGAATGGTCTCGCTGATCCCAATTTTTCCGATGTCGTGCATCAGGCCCGCCGTACGAATCCGATTGACTTCACGCGCCGAGAGATCCAGCTGTTGGGCCAAGAATGCACATAGAGCCCCTACTCTTCGTGAATGGGAGCTCTCGCGCCGGCTTTTGGCAAAGAGTGAGTTCATCAATAGGCCAATGGATTTACTCTTTGCACTGGCACTCTCATAAATCTTATTCTGCGCCATCATAGCATCGGCACGGTTGAGGGTTTGGTTGACCGATTCGCCAAGTGATTGGCGTGCTGCCCACCCAAAGGAGAGGGAGAGGTGGAAATTTTCAAAGGTGATGAAGGAGGCATTCTTCTCTATTTTGCGTATGAAGCGTTGAATCTCCTCACCTGGGTCATCCGGTAGCACAAAGACAAACTCATCGCCACCGTAGCGGGCAACAATCATGCCTTCCGGACGGTGGTCTGATAGCAAGTCGGCTGTCTTCTTGATCAACTCATCGCCCATCGAGTGGCCCAATGAGTCATTGATCAATTTCAAGCCATTGATATCAACCAACCCGACTGACAGAGGGGCGCAGCTCTCGTAGGCTTGGATTGCTCCCTCAAAGTAAGCCCTACTGTACAGGCCGGTAAGAAAGTCGTGGTCACGCTGAAAGAGTAACTGCTGTTGGATCTTCCGCTCTTCGGTGATATCGCGACAAACAACCACTGCCCCGGCAATCTCGCGTTCTTCCCCATAAATCGGTGCGTAGCTATAGGAGCCAAACCAACGCTCATCATGGCCTTGCTTGAGCACTGAATAGGAGGTAGTCCCCTTCTGCCCTGCAAGAGCCCGATAGCCTACCCACTCTGATGAATCGAGGCGTTTTCCCTCTTCACTGTAGACTTCAAAAAGACCTTTGAAGTCACCGAGCGACGGCGGGCACTCTTCGGGAGTGTTGAAGTGATAGTACTCGTAGAAGGCTTGGTTACTGAGGATGAAGCGTCCTTGTGCATCTAGGATATAGACCGCATCTATCATTGAATTGATCGCTGCATCGAGCATAGCATTGGACTGTTGGAGAGATCGTTCGCTGATCTGTTGGTCCTCCAAAGCACTGAGTACCAAAGCCCTGGCATGCTCTGCCTGGCGATGGAGAGCACTGACTTCCTGGAGAATCTGCTTGTGTTCAGAGAGGTCAAAGAAGGTAACGAGCATAGCGTCGGAGAGCAAGGTACTGCCGATCTGGACGATGCGCGAACTGCCATCCCAACAGGTCATGGTCGCTTCAAATGAACTCAGCTCGCCAACCTCAGCACCAGTTTTATGGGCATCGGAGATAAGTTGCCACCGTTCACTGATGAGTGCTCGGGTCTTCGTGTCGATGAAGGCATTATTGAACCAACGCTCGATATCTGCAAGCTCCTCCTTTGGATATCCAAAGAGCATATGCCACCACGTATTGGTTGCAAGGATCTTTCGGTCGTAGGAGATGAGCTGCAGGGCAACCGGAGCCTCTTCAAAAAGAAGCCTGAAGCGCTGTTCGCTGTGTACCAACTTGGCTTCGGCCCGCTCGCGCCTCTTTCTTTGGATGGTCAGAGTGATGATCCACAGCACTGCTAAGATCAAAAGTACAAAGGTAATTGCACTGACAATGAACATTTGCTGGCGCGGCATTGCCCAGCGATACCACATAGGCAGCGTCTGTCGATGTAGTTGCATCCGCTCATCTTCATCAATCTGGCCTAATGCAATATTGAGAATCGACACCAAAGGAGCCAAGTCATTGCTCACAGCAATTGAGAGAGTGTTGGTGTATGGGGTTATGCCCACCACCTTTAGACTGTCGGTCATCCCTAAGCTGGTGAGGTGGTGGTTGAGGACCACCAGGTTGCCTACCATGGCAAAAACCGAACCGCGCTGAACCATCGCTAATCCCTCTGCTGGACTGAGGACGTCAACCAACAGAACATGGGGATAGTCTGTCTTGATCCATTGGGAGACAGCAGAATCTTTGATGGCGGCAACTCGCCTGCCATCGAGCTCCTCCAACGATCCCACATAGCCGACTTGGCTCTTGGCCAAGAGCACGATAGGAACTCTCAGGTACGGCTCAGTAAAGACATAGTGTTGTTGACGTTCAGAGGTGGCATTGAGCGACAGCAAAAGATCATAGGAGAGTTGAGTTGTAAAATATTCTTCGGCTGCGACGTGGCGGCTGGTACCTTCAAAGCTGAAGGTGATACCGGTGCGTTCAGAGATTGCATCAAGATACGCCTTGGCTACGCCCTGGGCGTTGCCCGCAGCATCTACGTACTCAAGCGGTGCATTATCTATATTGTAGGAGACAGTGAAGTGACTGCGCCCATAGAGCAGATTTTGCTCGGTTGCATCGAGAAGACCCATGAAAGAGGGATTGAGTTGAGCGGAAAGGGAGGAGCAGAGTAAGAGCAAACTCACTATCAGGATGCCTAGTCGTTTCATCACCGCTCTCCTTCAAAAAACGACGAGTATCGCACGTCCTTTCCATGTTCTTCCAAAAGGTCATTGACCTCCTGTTTAAGTTCAATGATCCGATCTTCTCGATGGGCCATCACCGCATACCAACGGCGTAGCTCTTCAAGCTGTTCTTGTAACTCAGCTTCCAGATGTTTGCGCTCAGTGATTTCCTGACCCTGGGCAATCGTTGCCAACAGGTTTCCACTCTCGTGCTCATATACCGGTGTAATGGTCCATAAAATTGTCTTTACGGTTGTGCCATCCAGCTTGATGCTTACCTCAAGAGATTCAATGCGTTTGTTCTTTTGCGTAGACGGTAGAACTTGCTTCAGCTCATCAGGATCCAAGTAGGGGTGCAGGATACTCAAATGTTGTCCGATCAAGTGACCTACCCCCAACCCAAAGAGTGAAGCAAAAGAGAGGTTTGCCCGTACAATGGTCTGTGTCTCATCCCACACGACGATTGGGGCATTGGCTCGGCTGATCAGCGTGGAAAGATAATCCCGCGCTTCGCGCAGTTCATTCTCCAGCTGCTTTTGAGCGGTGATGTTCTCCGTATAGAGGACCATGCCTCCGATCTTATCATTGGCATCATACCAAGGGCGACACTCCCAACGGGTGTACTCACGCCGCCCATCAGGCATCTCATAATAATCATCTTCAGCGCTGAGTACCTCTCCACTGAGGGCACGAGAGTGGATTTCACGCCATCGTTCAGGGATATAGGGAATAACCTCATAATGGGTTTTTCCGATTATATCATCAGCTTCCTTCAGTCCATACTCGGCAAGATACTTGGTACTTGCCAAGAGGTAGCGCATCTGTGTATCAAAGACCACTACAGCACTGCGGGCATGCTCTACCACGTACTCCAAAAGTCCCAGGGTATGTCTTGCTCGCTGTTCTGCTTCTTCGATGGCTGTAAGGTCGCGGTATAGGCAGACGTAGGCAACTTCTCCTACGGGCAAGGCAGTCACTGCAACCTCAAGGGGAACGAGGGTGCCATCTGCCTTACGGTGACGAGCACGGTAAATTGCCGTTTTATGAGGTATGCGATTCTTCATCAGCGGCAGATAGGGACCCAGTGTATCGCTGATCACCAAACTTTCAATGGAAGTGCCAAGCAGGGAACTTTTACGATAACCGGTCATTTTCAAGTACGCATCATTGACCTGGACAATCCTACCCTCAGTATCCAGGCCCAAATACCCTTCGCTTATATGGCCCATGAGCGGACCGAGGGCATCGTTCTTTGCCGTCGCTCTGGTCTGACATATCTTTGCCCATACCAAAGCACCAGTCATGATCAATAAGGCAATGACGGTGATCGCTCGTTCAACAATGATGTGCAAGTATTACCCCTTTTTTGATACTTGTTGATTATTCTAGCACGATATTGAGGTCAATAACACTCTTTTGTTACAGCACTCTCCATGATTGCCAACATCGTCTGACTTACGTCATCACAGTGCTCAAAGCGTGGATCATGAAGTGTAGGATGGGCGTCGTGCATCAAGTATCCCTTGCCAGCTGCACGAAGCATCGGGATGTCGTTCTCATTATCCCCAAACGCCCAGGTCTTTGAGCGATCGATACCATAATGCTCGGCTATCAAAATCAGTGATTCACCCTTGGTCGTCGGGCAGATATCGAACATCTGGGGGCCGGTGGTAGTGACATGGTAGCGTTCTTGCCAGGCAAGACGACTGTTTGCGATAACCGTCTCGATGTTGTCATTGCACAGGGCGGTCAGCTGCAAGACAGGAGCATCAACCTGGTCGATATGTTCAAAAACCTTGGTGGTAGGCCTGTTCAGGTAGTGAAGGCTGCGCGCATGGTGCTCAATCTTTTTTGGAAGATGGAGGCCGTCGGTAGAAGAAATCAGCGGTATTGCACCCCATTTGAGCAAGGAGTTCACCATCTCCTCTGCATCATGGCTGCCGATGGTATGGTTGGGAATCAACTCTTCACCCTGGTAGACAATCATGCACCCATTGCAAGCAGAGAAGACCACCAGGTCCTCGACCTCTACAAAGAGGGGTTGCAGGGAGCAAAAGATTCGTCCACTGGAGATACAGACCAAATATCCTCGGCGGTGAGCCGTTCGTACCACCTCAAAAAACCGGGGCTCAATCGCCCCTTGTCCATGAGGAAGAATTGTCCCATCAACATCACAGAAAAATATCCCTTTCAGCACTGTTTGTTCCCTCTTGCAGTAGTATGGGCCACTCCTTGATCTCGCGCAAGGCACTTGAAAATGAAACAGACCGCTTCATAAGAAGTAATCTTGCAATATATTTTTCTTTCTTGAACAAAATGTAAAACCACTTGCCAAAGATTTTATATTCGAGTATGTTAGTGAACGTTTACTAGATTTGGAGGCATGCATGCACACCCCACGCCAAATTGAATTGATTGAAGCTGCCATAGCTCTGACTAGCAGCGAAGGCATACAAAAATTGACCATGCGCAATATTGCTACCCATGTGGGTATCAGCGAAGCCGCTGTCTACCGGCATTTTGACAACAAGCAAGACTTGCTCAAGGCAGTGTTGGGCTACCTTGACGCCCTACTCTTTCCTCTGCTAAGCGACTTGGTTAAAACACAGGATCCCCCCCAATCTGCACTTACCAATTTTCTGAACCAGCTCTTTACCCTCATTGAGCAAAACAAAGCCTTCACATTGATGGTCTTCTCAGAAGAAACGTTTAATGTCGAGCCATCACTCAAAGGAGATTTGCTTGCTCTTTTGGAGGCTAACCTTGCACTCTTAGCAAAATTCTTTGCCAACACTGCATCGACCGGACGTTGTCGATCAGATATATCAGCACATCAACTGGCCATCATTACCTTCGGTGCCATCCGTCTCTCGGTATCTCATTGGCATCTCAATGGAAATGACCGAACGCTCAGTGATGTAACCCAACAATTGGGTCAGACCTTTACGACTTTATTCTCACTCACCTAGTTCAGTTCTCTCGGGCGATAATCTTATTGTCTAAATAGTTAGTTAACGTTTACTTATGGAGGATTTATGCATTTTTTTACAACACTTTCAAAAAAGCCCTATCTCTTGTTTGTGCTGCTGTTGCTCTTAGCGGTTATCTTTGGTTTTTCTATTGCCAACTCAGCGAGCCTAGAGACAAACTTGAGCGAATATATGCCCAAAACTCATCCGGCATTCATCTTCAGTGATGAGGCTGAGGAACTCTTTGGCATTGGAGACTCCATTCTTATTGTCCTTGAGGATCCTTCTGGAATCTACAACGCCAACACCATCGGAACAATCGATGCAATGACCAACACTCTGCTCACGGAATTTCCTGCAATTGCAGATGTCTCTTCATTGACTACTGCTGACAATATAAAGAGTGACGACGGAATGTTGGAGATTGAACCTTTCTATACAGGTGAGACCGACGAGCTTGCTCTCACCAAATTGAAGGAGAGTGTTGCGGCCAATCCGATGATACATGGCAGGATTGTAAGCAAGGATGGCACCGCTACCCTCCTGATAGTTGAGCCTGTTGCAAACAGCGATACAAAGACTTTGCAACAGGAGTTGCAAACGTGGATAGCATCACACGAGGGACCCCAAACCTTGCGTATCGCCGGTCGTCCGGTGGTCGAAGGCTCGATGGCGGAACTTGGGCCCAAGGATATGGCCATCATGTTTCCCTTGGTCATCGTCACAATGATCATCTTACTCTATGCATTGCTTCGCTCGGTCCGTGACACAATCCTCAATATGATCATTGTCCTTTTAGGGACTTTGGCTGCCTTCGGTACGATGACTCTCTTTAACGTTCCTATCTACGCCGTTGATACCATGATACCGGTAATGTTGATTGCCATAGGAGTCGCCTACGGTATCCATATGCACAATGCAATCCACCATCTCATGCTCACCGATCCGAATATAACCGGCGAAGAGTTGGCCAGGAAATCTTTGAAGCAGATGATCCGACCTGTCATCATGACTGCAGTGACTACAGCCATCGGCTTCGTCTCCCTGATGAGCAGTGAGGTGCTTCCCGTACGCTATTTTGGACTTTTCAGTGCCATTGGGGTCTTAACCGAAATGTTTCTGGCCCTCTTGCTCTTCCCAGCGACAATCCATCTGTTGGGAAAACCGACCTATCGAAAAAAAATCGATGTCAGAAAGGATCCTGCATTTGCCAAGCACCTGAACCGCTTGGTCAATGCGCATCCAATCATCATTGTACTTATCGCCTTTGTGGTATTGGTCGTGGGTATTTGGGGCACGAGCAAAGTGTGGATCGACACAAGTTTCTTGGCAAACTTCGAACAGGACAGCCCCATTGTCCAAACCGATCACTTTGTAAACACCAAGTTTGGCGGTACCTCAACATTGAATGTCATTCTCAGTTCAGATGAACCAGATCGCTTCAAGGACCCAGAACTCCTTTCCATCATCAATCGAATGCAAACTGCCCTTGAGGAGGATCCGATGGTCGGCAATACATTGGCATTGACCACCTTCATCAAGCTGATGAACCAAGTCATGACTGAGTATGAGGTGGGCAGTCACAGTATCCCTGACTCTCAAGAGTTGATCAGCCAGTACCTCTTGCTCTATGAATTCAGCGGTGATCCCAAGGCTCTTGAACAAGTAATTGACTATGAGTATATGACAGCTAATTTAACCGTACAGCTAAAGAGCGACAGTTCTGCCCAGCTGAAGTCAATCCTTGAAATCATCGACTCCTATCAGCCATATTTTGACGATGCATCGATCACTGTAGGTTTCGCCGGATCGGGGTACAAAGCCTTTGTCTTCAGCGAACTATTGCTCAAGGGACAGATCATCAGCCTATTGATTTCCTTCATCATTATCTTTCTTTTACTTACCCTCCTCTTCAAAAACTGGTGGATTGGTCTTATTGGCACCGCACCGATTGCCATAACGGCAGTGGTGAATTTTGCAGTGATGGGAATTCTCAATATTCCCCTCAGCTCAGCAACTGCCCTGATCAGTTCAATTGCTGTCGGTATCGGTGTGGACTATGCAATCCACTTCTTGGAGCACTACACCAATGAACGACTCAGAAGTCGCTCCATAGCCGAAGCGACCCTTGATACCCTTGGCAACACCGGACGAGCAATCCTCTTCAATGCACTTGCGGTCATGGGAGGTTTTGTCATCCTGCTCTTCAGTGTCTTCCCGCCGAATCGACAAGTAGGATCTTTGATTGTCCTCAATATGGGAGTGAGTGCAGTGGCAACACTCACGGTTATGGTAGTTCTGATCCACTTCCTGGAAAAGAAAGGCCGATTCTTCACAAAGAAATTACAAAACATTCAATCATAAAAATTAGGAGTAATACATGAACAAAAAAACACGTGTGGTAGTAATGACCCTGATGGTAATTTTCAGTGTTTTTGGATTGATCGCAGCAGAGCCAATGGATGGCAAAGCGGTGATGTGGGAAGTCTATAATCGAGATAGTGGTGACACAATGAGTGCCACCTTGACCATGACGCTGACAAGTGCCAGAGGAGCACAACGAGAGCGCAGCATTGCCCAGTACAGAATGGACAGTGGAGGAGTTGAACGCAAGTT
Organism: Sphaerochaeta sp.; assembly: GCA_041654935.1. Lineage (GTDB taxonomy): Bacteria > Spirochaetota > Spirochaetia > Sphaerochaetales > Sphaerochaetaceae > Sphaerochaeta. The sequence goes on from JBAZCM010000049.1 coordinate 9,582, forward strand.
GATGTTCTTCCTCTCCCCCAATGACGTTAAAAATACCAGCTTTCTCTCCATCAGCTATGAAGATGGCAAAGCCGATGATCAGTTCATCTACCTGCCTGCCTTAAAGCGAACTAAGAGAATTGCCAGTGACAATAAAAACGATTCCTTTATGGGGTCGGACTTCACCTACGATGACATGGGTAGTCGACATCCCGATTTGGATACCCACACTATCCTTCGCCGAGAGACTGTCCAGGGAGTACCCACCATTGTCGTTCAAAGCGAATCGAAGAGTGCACAGGAGTACCCCAAAACCATCTCCTGGATCGTCGACGGCCAATGGTACGGGATGAAGAAAGAGTTTTATGACAAGAGTGGCAAATTAGCCAAAACTTTGGTAATCGATGAGATCAAAACCGTTGATGGAATCCACATCATCGGGGATATGACGATGAGCAATCTGACCAAGAGGACATCCACACGTATTCGGATGGATGACGTACGCTTCGACGTTGACCTTGATGAGCGTTTCTTCAGTGAGCGACAGATGCAAATTGGACCACGGAGGTAAGCAATGAAAAAAATTTGTATCATAACCTTAATTGTATTGACTTTGTTTCCATTGGCCGCCGGCTCAGGTGAGCTAGATGGCATGGTGCGCACCAAGGCGGCCTATCGCTTCAAGCAGCAAGACCTGCAGGTCTTTGAACAGCTGGTTGACCTTACCTATACCCACTACACCGACTTGGGTAATCTCACGATCCATCCGACAATCTACCTCAACCCCAATACGGGTGCAGAGATTGATCTGAAGGAGGTCTACGTAGACCTGTATTTCGATCATGTCGACTTACGAGTAGGTAAGCAAACGGTAATTTGGGGCGAAGCAGAGGGAGCTTTCATCACTGACGTGGTCTCTCCAAGAGACATGCGCTCCTTCATCCTTGCAGACTTCACAGAAATCAGAAAAGCAGTTCCGGCAGTGAAGGCGGACATCTACCTGGGAAACTTCACTCTCCAGGGAATCTGGGTGACCCACCACATCCCCACCTCCCTTCCCGAGCCAACTTCTATGTGGGCCCAAAGTCCGAGCTTCTTGAATCCTGGGATAAATCCAACGATCAATGAGCCTGAAAAACTCTCCCCTTCGGTTAAGAACAGCGAGCTCTTTCTCTCCCTGGGCCACTGGGGCGGTTCTTTGAACTGGACAGTCAGCGGTGGGATTATGAACAGTGATGAGCCGGTGATTGCTAAAGTCACCCCAGGAGCTCCTCCTGTCATCGACCTGGAGTATGGACGCTATGGATTTGTCGGGGCGAGTATGAATACGCTCATCGGTCCGGTAGTCCTGCGCGTTGAGTCGGCGCTGTCCATCGACAAACCGATGAACAAGATCGTCTTTCCCACTGCAAGTGTTGAGAAGCACCACCAGGTGCAGACCTTGGTTGGACTGGATTGGGCAATGTTGGGCGCCCAATGGTCGGCGCAGTATGTGCTGGCCTACACCCACGATCATCACGACAACCTCTACAGTCAGATGCACAAGGTCGATCAGTTCGACCACACAGTGACACTGCGCTACCAAGACACTTTCTTGGATGAGCAGCTCACCGCTACACTCTTCACGTACGTTGAACTGCCTACGTTCAATGCATTGATACGACCGTCCATCTCCTACTCTTTAGGCAGTGGAGTGCTGGTGGAAGGAGGGGTTGAGCTTTTCGTGGGTGACAGAAGTGGAACCTTCGGGGCCTATCGCGACAACACCATGGCATGGGCTGCATTGCGTTGGTACTTCTAGAAGTATCAGAGGATATTTGTAATTGGGGGCTGTCTCACCCATCGTGAAACAGCCCCCACCATCATCACTGAAAAACTTAGGCGCGTGCGCCGTAAGTATCCTTCATATCAACATCCTTGATGTCGATGTTAAGGGCCTTTGCAACACCTTCGCCGTAGGCAGGGTCAGCGAGGTAGCAGTGGCGGATATGCCGCTTCTGTACCAAGCGTGTGGTTCCCTGCATATTGCGGGCGGTGTTGTCAAAGAGACGCTGGCGCTCCTCTTGATCCATCAAGCCAAAGAGCTTGCCTGGCTGCTCGTAGTAGTGATCATCATCTTCGCGGTAGTCGTAGTGATCTACCGGCCCTCCTCCATCATAGGCAGGCTCGGTCAGACCACGCTGCTCGGCCCACATACCATAGGAGTTGGGGTTGTAGTGCACCGACCCACCGAAGTTGGAGTCCACACGCATCGCACCATCGCGATGGAAGTGGTTGCTCTCCACCTTGCTGCGGTTGACCGGGATCTGGTAGTGGTTCACCCCCAGGCGGTAGCGCTGGGCATCCCCGTAGGAGAAGAGCCTGCCCTGCAACATCCGGTCCGGTGAGTAGCCGATGCCCGGGACGATGTTCGCCGGATTGAAGGCCGCTTGCTCAACGTCCATGAAGTAGTTGTCCGGGTTGCGGTTCAGCTCCATCACCCCGACCTCATGCAAAGGATAATCACCCTTGTACCAGACCTTGGTCAGGTCAAAGGGGTTGTGGGGGTGCTTGGCAGCCTGCTCCTCGGTCATGATCTGCACGTACATCCGCCAGCGGGGGAAGTCGCCGCGCTCAATGGACTCAAAGAGGTCACGCTGGTGGCTCTCTCGGTCATTGGCAACGATTTTGGCAGCTTCTTCATCGGTGAGGTTCTCGATGCCCTGCTCGGTCTTCAGGGTGAACTTGACCCACACCCGCTCGTTCTTCTCGTTGATGAAGGAGTAGGTATGCGAGCCATAGCCATCCATGTGGCGGTAGGTGGCGGCAATACCCCGGTCGCCCATCGTGATGGTCACCTGGTGCAGTGCCTCAGGCAGTGCTGACCAGAAGTCCCAGTTGTTCTGCGCACTGCGCATATTGGTCCTGGGATCTCGCTTGACGGCATGGTTGAGGTCAGGGAAGAGCATCGGGTCACGGAAGAAGAAGACCGGGGTGTTGTTACCAACCAGGTCCCAGTTTCCCTCATCCGTGTAGAACTTCATGGCAAAGCCACGGATATCTCGCTCAGCATCTGCAGCTCCGCGCTCGCCGGCAACAGTGGAGAAGCGAACAAAGACGTCGGTCTTCTTACCCACTTCACTGAAAATCGCGGCTTTAGTCCACTTGCTGATATCCTTGGTGACAGTGAAGGTTCCATGGGCACCACTGCCCTTGGCGTGCATCCTCCGCTCGGGGATAACCTCACGGTCAAAGTGGGCCATTTTTTCCAAATACCATGTATCTTGGAGCGTCACAGGCCCACGTCTTCCTGCTGTCTGGATATTCTCATTGTGTGCAATCGGTCGTCCGCTGATTGAAGTCAACGGCTTCTTCGGTAAATCATCTCGTCCGTCTCTGTCTTTCATGTATTCCTCCTCGAAGACAGTATATTGTGTGCAGTATAACACACTCTCCAGATTTTGCAATAAGAGTTCTTTATTAGAATTTTATCGCAATAAGAAAAATCACCACTACCTGCCCTTGATTACTTAACATAAGTATAGTATACAAGAGCCATGAGCAGGATCTTGATCGGAACTTCAGGCTACCATTACTCCGAGTGGGTAGGCCCCTTCTACCCCGAACAGACCAAAAGTGCTGACTACCTTCCATTGTACGCCCAGCACTACCCTACTGTCGAGTTGAATTTCAGCTATTATCGTATGCCTGAGGCCGCCTCCCTTGCCCTGATGCATCA